>JBBRVU010000147.1:0-10849 GCA_038246575.1 Actinomycetes bacterium
ATCCGGTCGCTGAGTGGGCAAGGGCTTCCCATGCCTTCCGTCGCGATAGCTGTCCTCACCCGGGACCTGCGCATCCACGACAACCCGGTGCTGGCCGCGGCAGCCTCGGACGCCCAGTCCGTGGTGCCCGTGTTCGTCCTGGACGACGCGATCCTGCGCTCCGCCTACAACCGGGCCAACCGTGCGCAGTTCCTCGCCGACTGTCTGCGCGACCTGGACGAGTCGTTGGCTGCCCGAGGCGCGGGGCTTGTGGTGCGCCGTGGCGACTGGGCCACCGAGGTGGCTCGGCTGGCGGACGAGACACGGGCAACGGTGGTTCATGTCGCCCGGGACGTCAGCGGCTACTCGGCTCGCCGACTCACGACCCTGCGTGACCAGCTCGGCGATGAGGTCCGCCTCGAGGTGCACGATGATGCCCTGCTCGTGGTCCCGCCGGGCGAGGTGGCGGCGGCAGGCAAGGACCACATGTCGGTGTTCACGCCGTACTTCCGCAAGTGGGAGAGGCAGGGCATGCGCGGGCTGGCGCCGACGCCGCGGGCACTGGCGATGCCACGCGTACGCAAGGGCCGGGTTCCCTCGCCCTCCGACATCGCGGTCGGCGCGCCGTCCCCAGAGCTGTCTGCTGGTGGGGAGACCGAAGGCAGGCGCCGGATGTCGAGCTGGCTGCGTAGCGGCCTCGAGCACTACACCGACGACCACGACGCCCTGGGCAACGACAACACCTCGCGGCTCTCGCCGTACCTGCACTTCGGCTGCGTGTCCCCGGTCGAGCTGGTGCACAGGGCGCGAGAGCACCCCGGAGCGGCAGCCGACGCCTTCGTCCGCCAGGTGGCGTGGCGCGACTTCCACCACCAGGTGCTGGCGGCGCGTCCTGAGGCGACGACCCAGGACTACCGGCCGCGTGGTGACCGGTGGCACCGCAGTGCGCCGGAGCTGGCCGCCTGGAAGGAGGGGCGCACGGGCTATCCCGTGGTGGACGCGGGGATGCGCCAGCTGCTGCGCGAGGGCTGGATGCACAACCGCGCACGGCTAATCGTCGGCCACTTCCTGTGCAAGACGCTCTACATCGACTGGCGCGAGGGTGCCGCGCACTTCGTCGACCTGCTCCTGGATGCCGACGTCGCGAACAACACGATGAACTGGCAGTGGGTGGCGGGCACGGGCACCGACTCGCGATTCAACCGCACGTACAACATGGTGCTGCAGGCGCGGCGGCACGACCCGCGCGGCGCCTACGTCCGGCGCTACGTCGAGGAGCTCGCCGACGTCGACGACGCGTACGTCCACGAGCCGTGGCTGCTGCCCGAGGACGACTTCAACGCGCTGGGCTACCCGAGGCCGATGGTGGACCAGGACGAGGCCAAGGACCGGCTGCGCGCCGGGCGCCATCTGGCCTGAGTCGACGTCGACCGAGGCAGCGATCAGCCAGCTGGTCGCTGCACCGTTCCGTCGCGCTCGAGGGCCTCCGCTGCCTTGCTGATGTTGGCCGCCATGCCGCCGAAGACGATGCCGTGGAAGGGGGCGACCGACCACCAGTACAGGTGACCGAAAAGACCCCGAGGGTGGAACAGGGCGCGCTGCTGGTAGGTCGAGCGGCCGGAGCCGGCGTCGTCGGCGGTGACCCGCAGCTCGAGCCAGGCCAGCCCGGGCAGGCGCATCTCGGCCCGCAGCCGCAGCAGGGAACCGACGTCTCGCTCCTCGACCCGCCAGAAGTCGATGGTCTCCCCGACGAAGACGCGCTGGGCATCACGTCGGCCGCGGCGCAGGCCGACGCCTCCGATCAGCCGGTCGGCGATGCCCCGGACCCGCCAGGCCATCGGGAACGAGTACCAGCCGTGCTCGCCGCCGATGCCCTCGATGACCTGCCACAGGGCTGCCAGCGAGGCGTGCACGGGCCGCGTCCGCTCGTCGACGTAGAGGCTGCCGCCGGCCCAGTCCGGGTCAGTGGGCAGGGGGTCGCTCGGTGCGCCCGGGACGGAGGCGGAGGACCAGCGGGTGACGACGTCGGCGTCCTGGATGCGCTTGAGCGCCAGCTCGACCGAGTCGTCGAAGCCGAGCAGCCCCTCGGGCGGATCGGGCACGTAAGTTGCGATGTCGTGCTCCTTCGCGACCACCTCGTGACGCAGCGACTCGACGAGAGGTTTTGCGATCGTGCTGGGGACCGGGGTGATGACCCCTACCCAGTGTGCCGACAGGGTCGGGGTGAGCACCGGCACGGGGACGATGATGCGCTTGCGGAGCCCGGCGCCCTTGGCATAGCGCTGCATCATGTCCCGGTAGGTGAGCACGTCAGGTCCGCCGAGGTCGAAGGAGCGGTTCACCTCGGGAGGCAGCTCAGCACAGCCGACCAGGTAGCGCAGGACGTCGCGGATGGCGATCGGTTGGATCCGCGACTCGACCCAGCTGGGCGTGATCATCGCCGGTAGACGTTCGGTGAGGTAACGCAGCATCTCGAAGGACGCTGAGCCCGATCCGATGATGACCGCGGCCCGCAGCACCACGGTCGGCACGCCGCAGGTCAGGAGACTCTCGCCGACCTCCAGCCGGGAGCGCAGGTGTGGGGACAGCTCCTCGCCCTCGGGGGCGAGCCCGCCCAGGTAGACCAGCCGGTCGACGCCAGCGTCGCTGGCGGCCGTCCCGAAGGTGCGCGCGTTGTCGCGATCGGTCTGCTCGAAGCCGCTCGTTCCGAGGGCATGAATCAGGTAGTAGGCGGCGTCGACGCCGCGCAGTGCCTCGGCGAGGGAGGCCGGGTCAGAGGCATCGGCCTGGACCGTCTCGACCTGCCCCGCCCAGGGCCGGTCGCGCAGCACCTGCGGATGACGCGCCATCACCCGGACCGTGTAGCCGGCGTCGAGCAGCTCGGGGACGAGCCGGCCACCGATGTAGCCGGACGCCCCGGTGACGAGACAGCGCCGGCTCAATGGTGTCCGCTGGCCTCGAGCTCGTGGACCTCGGCCGGCGTCGGGGACTCGACCCGGTCCTCGAAGTAGAACCGCGACACGCGCGCCCTGGCCTTGGCGGCGAGCAACCTGCGACGTGGCACACCGTTGGCGTCGGTGGCCGGCCCGACCTGCGCCGGCTGGTGCACCTGGTGCTGGGTCAGCTCCCACTTGCGCGCTTCCGAGATCGGCTCGTGCACCTCGACCATCTCGCCGTGCGCCAGGCGCACGATGCGTCCGGTCTCGCGACCGTGCAGGACGAGGTCGCGGTCGCGGCGCTGCAGTCCCAGACAGATCCGCTTCGTGACGATGTAGGCGAGCGGCGGGACAGTGAAGATGAGCACCCGGAACACGTAGGTGATCGCGTTGATCGACAGGTCGAAGGTCACACCCAGGACGTCGTTGGCTCCGGCGGCCAGCAGCAGCACCCAGGTGGTGAGGGCCATCACGCCCAGGCCGGTGCGGGTCGGCACGTTGCGGGGGCGGTCCAGCAGGTGGTGCTCGGAGTTGTCGCCGGTCACCCATCGTTCCAGGAACGGGTAGATCGCCATCGGCACGAACAGCAATCCGGGGATGATGAGGGACGGCACGAGCACGCTCATCGGGAGGCTGAACCCGAACGCGGTGATCTCCCACCCGGGGAACAGCCGCAAGGAGCCCTCGAGGAAGCCCATGTACCAGTCCGGCTGCGAGCCTGCGGAGATCTCGGCCGGACTGTAGGGCCCGAACAACCAGACCGGGTTGATCGTCGCGAAGGCCGACAGCAGCGTCGTGACGCCGAAGGTGATGAAGAAGAAGCCGCCCGCCTTGGCCGTGTAGACCGGGAAGAACGGGTAGCCGACGACGTTCTTGTCGGTCCGTCCGGGCAACGGGTACTGGGTGTGCTTCTGGTACCAGACCAGCATCAGGTGGACCGTGATCAGGGCGAGGAAGATGCCCGGCAGCAGCAGGATGTGCAACGTGAAGAGCCGCGGGATGATGTCCTCGCCGGGGAACTCCCCGCCGAAGAGGAAGAACGACAGGTACGACCCGACGACGGGGATGGAGAGCAGGACGCCCTCGGTGATGCGCAGCCCTGTGCCCGAGAGCAGGTCGTCCGGCAGCGAGTAGCCGAACAGGCCCTCGAGGAAGCTCAGCGTCAGCAGCAGGAAGCCGATTATCCAGTTGGTCTCGCGCGGCTTGCGGAACGCACCGGTGAAGAACACTCGGGCCATGTGCGCGATCATCGCGGCCACGAAGATCAGCGCCGCCCAGTGATGGATCTGGCGCATGATCAGGCCGCCGCGGACGTCGAACGAGATCCGCAGCGTCGACGCGTAGGCCTCGGACATCTCCAGGCCCTTGAGCGGCACATACGAGCCGTCGTAGATGACCAGGCCCTGACTCGGCTTGAACCAGAGGGTGAGGAACGTGCCGGTCAGCAGCAGGATGATGAAGCTGTAGAGCGCGATCTCGCCGAGCATGAATGACCAGTGGTCCGGAAAGATCTTGCGCGCGCTGCGGGTGACGAAGTTGGCCGCGCCCAAGCGCTCGTCGGCCTCGTTGGCGGCCTTGGCGGCCTGCTGTTCCAGCGCCATTGCGTCCTACCCTCGTTCCCAGTAGCTCGGACCGACTGGTTCCTGGTAGCCCTCACGGGCGATCAGGTAGCCCTCGGAGTCCACGTCCAGCGGCAGCTGCGGCAGCGGCCGGGCCGCCGGGCCGAAGATCACCTGGCAGTCACGCGTGACGTCGAACGTGGACTGGTGGCAGGGGCAGAGCAGGTGGTTGGTCTGCTGCTCGTACAACCCCACGGGGCAGCCCAGGTGAGTGCAGATCTTGCTGTACGCGACGATGCCGTCGACGGCCCACTCGCGTTCCTTGGGGTCCTTGATCTCGTCGGGCTCCAGCCGGATCACGAGGGTCGTCGCCTTGGCGCGCTCGTCGAGGGGGTGTGTCAACTCGTCGATGCCCTCGGGCTGCACGTGCAGCACCGAGCCGATCGAGACGTCGGCGGCCTTGATCGGCCGGCCGGTCGGGTCGGTGACCAGCCGCCGCCCGGGCTTCCACGCGGTCTCGGCCAGCTTGTTGCCGGGCAGCGGACCGAGGTCGCGCAACGGCACGATCGCGAGCAGGGGGAGGGGGGCCATCGCCCCGAGCAGGCTGTTGCGGATCAGCTTGCGTCGGCCGAGCCCGGCGCCCGCCGCGCCTTCCTTGAGCACGGACACAGCCTCGGCGCGGTCCTCGTCGCTGGAGCGCATCGGTTTGCGCACCGACTCGACCTCGTCGTCGGGCATCAGGGTCTTGGCCCAGTGGATGGCGCCTGCGCCGATGCAGAACAGGGCGAAGCCGAGGCCGAAGCCGAGCAGCTTGGTCGACAGACCGACCTGGGAGAGCAGGTTGTCGCCCTCGCTGCCGTCGGGGCGGACCACGAAGAAGCCCACGATGAAGATCAGGGTGCCAACGGTCGAGAGGGCGAAAAGGGTGGCGACCTCACGCTCGCGCCGTTTGGCGGCCTTGGGGTCGACGTCCGAACGGCGGTAGACGTGCGCGGGGACCCCGGGGTTGGCGAAGCGCCGCTCGATCTCGCCACCGGTGTGCTCACCGGTGGTGTTGACGGCGTGCGTGCCCTCTAGCTCGGCGTTGGACGAGTCGCTGGCACTCACCTGGGGGACCTCCACATCTGCGCTTCCTGACTGGGCCTGGCCGTGGATGCGCCCGTCGTCGGCGCTGGCGCCCGGGCCGGTGTGTCGTTGGTCACTCATCGCGCCTTTGCCCCCAACCACACGGCGCAGCCGATGAGCGCGCCGAGCCCGACGATCCAGCTGACCGCACCCTCGGAGACCGGGCCTACCCGGCCGAGCTGTGCGCCCCCGGGCGCGGGCTGGCTGGTGTTCGCCTGCAGGAAAGCGATGATGTCCTGCTTGTCCTGTTCGGTGATGTTCTTGTCGTTGAAGACCGGCATCGACTGCGGCCCGGTCAGCATCGCTTCGTAGATGTGCTTCGCAGTGACCCCGCGCAGGTTCGGCGCGTACTTGCCGTTGGTGAGCGCTCCACCGGAGCCGGCGTAGTTGTGGCACATCGCGCAGTTGGTGCGGTAGATCGAGCCACCCTGGGCCGCATCGGCGCCCGAGACGTCGAGCTGCGCGTCGCTGGGGACGGCCGGGCCGGGACCGAGGCTCGCGATGTAGGCGCCCATCGCGGCGATCTGCTTGGCGCTGAACTGCACCGGCTTCTTCATGACCTGGGCGCCGAGCTCGGCGGCAGGCATCCGGCCGGTGCCGACCTGGAAGTCGACCGACGCTGCTCCGACGCCGATCAGCGACGGCCCGTCGGTGGATCCCCCGGCATTGAGTCCGTGGCAGGTGGCGCAGTTGCGCAGGAACAGCTGCCGGCCCTGGTCCACGGTCTGGGTCGAGGTGCCGGTTGCTGCCTGGGCCGGACCGGTGGGAGCCAGCGTGGCGTATGCCCCGCCGGTGCCGGCCAGGGCCGCGAGCAGCAGGACAAGGGGAGCCAGGCGATGCCGCCTGCGCCGGCTGAGCCAGGCGAGGGGGCCGGTCCGGCGGGGGGCGCTCGGTTGCGTCACGGAGTCGCTCACTTGATCAGGTAGATGGTTGCGAACAGGCCGATCCAGACGACGTCGACGAAGTGCCAGTAGTACGACACGACGATGGCGGTCGTCGCCTGCCCGTGGGTGAATCTCTTGGCGCTGAAGGTGCGTCCGAGCACGAGCAGGAAGGCGATGAGGCCACCGGTGACGTGCAGGCCGTGGAAGCCGGTGGTCAGGTAGAAGATCGAGCCGTAGGCGTTGGAGGACAGCGTCAGCCCCTCCTCGGAGACCAGCGAGGCGTACTCGTACACCTGGCCGCCGATGAAGAACGCGCCCATCATGAAGGTGATGGTGAACCAGGACCGCAGCCGGACGACGTCGCCTTTCTCAGCGGCGAAGACGCCCAGCTGGCAGGTGACCGAGGAGAGCACCAGGACCGTGGTGTTCACCGTGGAGAACGGGATGTTGAGCAGCTCCGGCTCGGTGGCCCACAGCTCGGGGCTGACCGAGCGGATCGTGAAGTACATCGCGAACAGCGCCGCGAAGAACATCAGCTCGGAGGACAGCCACACGATGGTGCCTACCGAGGTGGTGTCCGGCCGGCTGGCCGGCAGGTGAGACCGGGCCTGCTGCTGCGCTGATGCTGTCGCCACAGCCGCATTATTGCTGCCTTCGCCCGGGCTGGCACCCCCGACCCCCCGACGGAGCCACCGACCTTTCGGTCGTACGCTCGGGAGGTGCTCCAAGCCTGGCTCCCGGCCCACTTCGGGCCGCACGAGGGACTGCCGCCGTTCACCGCCGGGAGGCTGCTCACCGAGTGGGAGCCGGCCGCCTTCCCGCTGGCCGGAGCGGTGCTCGTCGGGGGGCTCTACCTCTACGGCGTGCACCGACTGCGAGCCCGCGGCGACGCCTGGTCGCGCTGGCGGTCGCTGCTGTTCGTCGGCTTGGGCCTCGGACTCTTCCTGTTGATGACCACGTCGGCATTCGCGGTCTACGACACCACGCTGTTGTGGGTCCACATGGTCCAGCACATGGTGCTGGCAATGCTGGTGCCGGTGTTCCTGGCTCTCGGGGCTCCAGTCACCCTGGCCCTGCGGGTGCTGCCGCGCCGGGGTCGCTCGATCCTGCTGGCCCTGGTGCACAGCTGGATTGCCAGGGTGCTGACCTTCCCGGTTGTCGCGGGCATGCTGTTCGTGGCCACGCCGTTCGCCCTGTACCTCACCGGGTGGTACGAGGCCACGCTGCGCCATGAGTGGCTGCACGAGCTCAACCACCTGCACTTCGTGCTTGTCGGCAGCCTGTGGTTCTGGCCGCTGCTGAGTCCCGACCCGCTGCCCTCCCGGCTGCCGCACCCGCTCCGGCTGATCGCCGTGTTCGTCACGATGCCGTTCCACGCCTTTCTCGGCGTGGCGATCATGGGGTCGTCGACGCTGATCGCCGGGGACTTCTACCGTTCCTTGGGCCGCACCTGGGGGCCGACGCTCGCCAAGGACCAGGAGATCGCCGGCGGCATCCTCTGGGCCACCGGCGACCTCGTCGCCCTGGTGGTGCTCGGTGCGTTGTTCGTGCAGTGGGCGCAGGCCTCCGGGCGCGAAGCAGAACGTGAGGACCGCCGCTTGGACCGGCTGGAGGCCCTCGAGGCGGCCCGGCGCGGGTGACCGGCGGCCACTTGGCTGACAGGCCGGCCGATAGCATGCGGGGCGTGACCGAACAGCCCACCGAGCCGAAGATGACCGTCCTGCTCTACAGCGACGACGTGGACACCCGCGAGCGGGTGCGGCTGGCCGTCGGCCGGCGGCCGGCCGCGGACGTGCCCGGAGTTGACTGGTTGGAGTGCGCCACGGCGCCGGCAGTGATCGCTGCCCTCGACGCGGGCGAGGTCGATGTCGCGATCCTGGACGGGGAGGCGACGCCCACCGGCGGCATGGGCATCGCCCGGCAGGCCAAGGACGAGATCTTCAACTGCCCGCCGATCCTGATCCTCACCGGCCGGGTGGCTGACAACTGGCTGGCTGCCTGGTCGCGGGCCGAGGCTGCCGTGCCGCACCCACTCGACCCGGTCGCCCTGGCGAGCGCCGTGGCTGACCTGATGCGCCGGCGTCGGGCCGAACTGCCTGTCACCGGATAGCGGGCCAGTGACCGCCGCCGCGACGGGAGCCCCTTCCGCCTCGCCGTCGACCTGGCCAGGGCTGCTGACACGGCTGCTGGCCGCCGAGGACCTGTCCGCGGACGAGACAGCCTGGGCGATGCAGCAGGTCATGCTCGGCGAGGCGACCCCCGCCCAGCTGGCCGGCTTCGTGGTCGCCCTGCGGGCCAAGGGCGAGTCGCCCGACGAGATCACCGGCCTCGTCCGGGCCATGCTGGCGCACGCCGAGCTGATCTCGGTGCCCGAACCCGCTGTCGACACCTGCGGCACGGGTGGCGACCGCGCCCACACGGTCAACATCTCGACGATGTCCGCGATGGTCGTCGCCGGGGCAGGCGCTCGCGTGGTGAAGCACGGCAACCGGGCGGCGTCCTCCGCCTGCGGATCGGCCGACCTGCTCGAGGCCCTCGGCGTCGTCGTCGATCTGGCACCGGACCGGGTCGTCGCATGCATTGAGCAGGCAGGCATCGGGTTCTGCTTCGCGCCGAGATTCCACCCTGCGCTGCGCCACGCCGCGGCGGCCCGCCGTGAGCTCGGCGTCGCGACCGTCTTCAACATCCTGGGACCGCTGGCCAACCCGGCGCAGCCCGGGGCGCAGTCGGTGGGAGTCGCTGACGCTCGGCTGGCCGGGGTGATGGCCCAGGTGCTGGCCGACCGCGGCGCGTCGGCGCTCGTCTTCCGCGGCGAGGACGGGCTCGACGAGCTCACGCCCTGCGCCCCGTCGCAGGTGTGGGTGGTTCGTGAGGGCACGGTCACGCCCCAGACCGTGACGCCCGAGGATGTCGGCATCCAGCGGGCCTCGCTCGAGTCGCTTCGCGGGGCGGACGCGCCGCACAACGCCGACGTGGCGCGCAGGTTTCTCGGCGGCGAGACCGGGCCGGTCCGCGACGCCGTGCTGCTCAACGCCGCGGCCGCCCTGGTGGCACTCGACCTCAGTGACGCATCGCTGGCCGATCAGCTCCGCGAGGGCATGTCACGAGCCGCTGAGTCGGTCGACAGCGGCGCAGCCCAGGCAGCGTTGGCTCGCTGGGTCGAGGTCAGCCAGTCGCTCGCTCCCTGACGGCCAGAGGTCAGTCGGGCTCCTCGACCCCGAGGGAGAACGCGGCGTCGAGATCGTGCTGGGAGTACGTGCGGAACGCGATGTGCGTCTCCGTGCCGCGGACCCCGTCCACCTTGCTCAGCCGGTCGGCGATGACGTCTGCGAGCGCGTCGTGCTCGCGTACGCGGACCATGGCCACCAGGTCGGCGCCGCCGGTCACGCTGTAGACCTCACTGACGCCGCTGAGCTCCGCGATGGCCTCGGCGACCTCGGGGATCCGGTCGCTCTCGACGTGCACGAGCACGATGGCGGTGATCACGAACGCATCCTCCAGGGCCGGGGGACCAGATGAGGGTCGAGCATAGGGCGTGCCGACCGGGCGCTGGTGACCCAGCGGCTCGCTCGCGGTCGCGATCAGCCCGCGATGCGGGTGACTCCGGCTGCTGGCTGGTGCACCGGCCGCACGTCGCGACGATCGCCAAGGCCACCGTCGATGGCGCTGCGCGCGGACTCGGCCGCCTCTGCCCACAGCCTCGCCCCGCCCGCCCCGAAGGTCGGGCACGCCCAGGTGCCCTCGAGCCGGATCAGCCGCAGGCCCGGGCGCTCCAGCCACCGCAGGACGCACTCGGACTCCTCGGCGGTTGCCGCGGGAGCAGGCCCCGGCCCGGGTTGCACGATCTCGGCGGTGGCAACGAGGTCCGCGGCAACGATCCGCGGATCGGCGTGCGGTCCGGCGACCGCGGTCCCGGCCAGCCGGCCGTGCCGGACGACAACGACCTCCCAGCCGCCGTCGTCGGTCGGTCGCGCGGCGACCATCTCGGAGCAGCCGGTCAGCGCTGACAGTCGCTGGAACCGTGCGGCGGCGCGCACCAGGGCCGCCAGGCGGTCGCGGTGGGCCGCTGCCTCCTCGAACCGCTCGACGTCGGCCAGCCGGTGCACCCGCCGGGAGAGGGCGGCCACGACTGCTCGGACGTCGCCGGTCATCGCGCTGCGCACCGCGCTCACGTGCTCGGCGTAGGCCTCGACGTCCTCGCGGCCCTCGCAGAGCGCGCCGCAGCGACCCATCTCGGCCAACGCGCAGGCTGGGGTGATCCGGCGCGGAGACAGCCGCGGGGTGCACTGGCGCAACCGGAAGGCCTCGTGCAGCGCCGTCGTCGCCAGCTCTACCTGTCGCGCCGAGCCGAAGGGACCGAGATAGG
>JBBRVU010000148.1:0-10804 GCA_038246575.1 Actinomycetes bacterium
ACGTGCAGACCTATCTGCGGGAGCGGATCAAGGAGGTCCTCACCGGGTCGAGCGAGGCGATCGTCGTGCGAATCTACGGGCCGGACCTCGAGGTGCTCCGGGAGAAGGCGCACGAGGTCGAGAAGGTCATCGCCGGCGTCGCCGGCGTCGTCGACGCGCACGCCTCACTGCAGACCGATCTGCCGCACATCGTGGTCGAGCCCGATCTCGAGGCAGCGCGTGAGGTCGGCCTGACGCCTGGTGACATCCGACGCCAGTCCTCCACGATGATCGCGAGCGAGGAGGTCAGCGACATCTTCGACGGCGGCCGTGCGTACGACGTCCACGTCACAGCCATCCCGTCGGCCCGCGACAGCATCAGCGACGTCGAGAACATGGCGATCGACACCCCCGACGGGGCGAGGGTCCAGCTCAAGGACGTGGCAACGGTCACGCTCGCGGCGACTCCCAACGCCATCGAGCGCGAGAACCAGTCCCGTCGGATCGATGTCGGTGCCAATGTGGCAGGTGGAGACCTGGGCGCTGTCGTCGACCACGTCGAGGACCTGGTCGCGGGGGTGGAGTTCCCCCGTGAGTACTACGCGGAGGTGCTCGGCGAGTCCAACGAGCTGACGGCCGCCCGGGACCGTCTTCTGGTGTTCGGGCTGGTGGCGCTGATCGCGATCCTGCTGCTGCTGCACGCCGCGTTCGGCAGCCTGCGGCTGGCAGTCATCACCTTCCTGGCTCTGCCGGTGGCTCTGGTGGGCGGTGTCCTCGCCGTCTGGCTCGGTGACGGCATCCTCTCCCTCGGCTCACTGGTCGGGTTCCTCACCGTGTTCGGCATCGCGGCGCGCAACGGAATCCTGATGATCAGCCACTTCCAGCGGCTGGAGCGCGAGGAGGGCGGTCAGTTCGGCCTCGAGCTCGTGCTGCGCGGGGCGCAGGAGCGCCTGGCGCCGATCATGATGACTGCGCTCGCCACCGGGCTCGCACTCGTCCCGCTCGCGGTTGCGGGAAGCATCCCGGGTCACGAGATCGAGCACCCGATGGCGATCGTCATCCTGGGCGGGTTGTTCACGGCCACCCTGCTCAACCTCTTCGTCCTCCCCGCGCTGTACCTGAGGTTCGGTCGGAGTCGCGCAGTCGCCTGACCCGGAGTCCTGTCACGATGTCGGTCCTGATCACGACCGATGTCCGGAAGGCCGGTGCTCCAGCCTGTGACCGAGAAAGACAAGCCCCGGCAGCACCCCGGGGAGTCTCGCGTCGCCGCGGCGGTCGCCGTCCTGGTCGCCGCCCTGCTGTACCTCGTCCTGCCGAGCCCGCTGGTCCTGGGCTCCCGGTTCGTGGTGCCCGCCCTCGAGGTGGCACTGCTGGTGCCGCTGCTGGTGGGCAACCCGCGACGGATGACCCGGGAGACGACCGCGCTGCGGGCCATGTCCATCGGCCTGGTACTGGTCATCGCCGCGGCCAACGTCGTGTCCCTGGTGATCCTGGTCGACCTGCTGGTGCACGGGTCGGCCAACAACGGCCCCGTCCTGCTCCTGGGCGCTCTGCAGGTGTGGCTGACCAACATCATCGTGTTCGCCCTGGCCTTCTGGGAGCTCGACCGCGGGGGGCCGGTCGTGCGAACGAGGCTGCCGCGTTCTGAGCTGCCCGCGGCCGACTTCCGCTTCGCCCAGGACGAGGACCACGACGCGATCGACGAGGTGGCCGCCCGTTCGTCCGCCGTCGCCGACTGGTCCCCCGGGTTCCTGGACTACTGCTACGTCTCGGTCACCAACTCCTCGGCCTTCAGCCCGACCGACACGATGCCGCTGTCGCACCGGGCGAAGCTGCTGATGTCGCTGGAGTCCGTGTCCGCACTGGTGCTGCTCGTCCTGGTGATCGCCCGCGGCGTCAGTCTGCTGCCCTGACCCCTGACGGTGGGTGCGCATGTGACACCAACGGCACCGCGACGTGTGGACGCTGTCACATCTTGGCCGTAGACTCTGCCGGGTGACTGCTCCCCAGGAAGACGCCTTCCAGACGCTGGTCGACGCCGACGAGCGCATCGAGCCGCGCGACGCCATGCCCGAGGCCTACCGCAAGACGCTGATCCGTCAGATCGCCCAGCACGCGCACTCCGAGATCATCGGGATGCAGCCGGAGGGCAACTGGATCTCGCGCGCGCCCAGCCTCCGCCGCAAGGCCATCCTGATGGCCAAGGTGCAGGACGAGGCCGGCCACGGCCTCTACCTCTACAGCGCCGCCGAGACTCTGGGCATCGACCGGTCCGAGCTGCTCGACCTGCTGCACGCCGGCAAGCAGCGCTACTCCTCCATCTTCAACTACCCCACGCTCACCTGGGCCGACATGGGCGCGATCGGCTGGCTGGTCGACGGGGCCGCGATCGTCAACCAGGTGCCGATCTGCCGGTGCTCGTACGGCCCCTACGCGCGGGCCATGGTTCGGATTTGCAAGGAGGAGTCCTTCCACCAGCGGCAGGGCTTCGAGATCCTGCACACGCTCTCCCACGGCACCGAGGCCCAGCACGCGATGGCCCAGGACGCCGTCGACCGCTGGTGGTGGCCGTCGCTGATGATGTTCGGCCCGCCCGACGACCAGTCCCCGAACTCTGCGCAGTCGATGGCCTGGAAGATCAAGCGGTTCTCCAACGACGAGCTGCGCCAGAAGTTCGTCGACATGACGGTGCCGCAGGCCGCGGTGCTCGGACTGACCCTGCCTGATCCCGACCTCCGCTTCGACGAGGAGCGCGGCGAGCACCAGTTCGGCGAGATCGACTGGTCGGAGTTCTTCGAGGTGCTCAAGGGCAACGGCCCCTGCAACCGCGACCGCATCGAGCACCGCCGTCGCGCTCACGACGAGGGCGCGTGGGTGCGTGAGGCAGCCACGGCCTACGCCGAGAAGCAGTCCGCCCGCACGGTCGGAGCAGCGTGAGCAGCGATTGGCCGCTGTGGGAGGTGTTCATCCGCTCCCGTCGCGGCCTGTCCCACCAGCACGTCGGCAGCCTGCACGCGCCGGATGCGGCGATGGCCCTGCGCAACGCCCGCGACGTCTACACCCGCCGCAGCGAGGGCGTGTCCATCTGGGTCGTCCCCGCCGCCGCAGTTGTCGCGAGCAGCCCCGACGAGAAGGACTCCTTCTTCGACCCGGCTGCCGACAAGGCCTACCGGCACCCGACGTTCTACGACATCCCCGCCGAGGTCTCACACCTCTGATGACAACGACCAGGACGAGGCCGGACCTCGCGACCTACGCGCTGCGCCTGGGCGATGACGCACTCGTGCTCTCCCAGCGGCTCGGGCACTGGATCACCAGGGCGCCGCAGCTAGAGGAGGACGTCGCGCTGGGCAACATCGCGCTCGACCTGCTGGGGCAGGGCCGCACCCTGCTGTCGTACGCAGGGGAGGTCGAGGGGGCTGGTAGAACCGAGGACGACCTCGCGTTCCTGCGCGACGAGCGCGACTTCCTCAATGTGGCCCTCGTCGAGCTGCCGAACGATGACTTCGCCGTCACCATCGCCCGTCAGCTGTGCTTCTCGACGTGGCATCTCGCGCTGCACCAGCGGCTCGTCGACTCGCGAGACGAGACCATCGCCGGCGTCGCAGGCAAGGCCGTCAAAGAGGTCGACTACCACCGCGACCACGCGACCCAGTGGGTGCTGCGGCTCGGTGACGGCACGGCCGAGTCGCACGACCGGATGCAGGCCGGCCTAGAGCGGATCTGGCCCTACGTCGACGAGCTGTTCGCCAGCGACGACCTCGAGCAGCGGATGGTCGCCGACGGGGTGGCGGTCGACGTGAGCAGTCTGCGCGCCGAGTGGGACGCCTACGTCGATGAGGTGCTGCGCGCCGCGACGCTCCAGCGTCCCGACGGTGTCGTGCAGCTCACGGGTGGCGGCCGTCGCGGCATCCACACCGAGGGGTTCGGCTACCTGCTCGCGGAGATGCAGCATCTGCACCGGTCGCACCCAGGAGCGACGTGGTGACGGCAGCGGTGCTCCGGCTGGACGAGGCCCGGGCGGCCGCAGCGGCGGTTCTCGACCCCGAGGTGCCGGTGCTCACCATCGACGACCTGGGTGTCCTCCGTGAGGTCGCGGTCGACGAGTCGGGCGCGGTCACCGTGACGGTCACCCCGACCTACAGCGGCTGCCCCGCGATGGAGGTCATCGAGCGCGACGTCGCCGAAGCGGTGCGCGCCGCGGGCTTCGACGACGTCGTGGTGCGCCGCGTGCTCTCACCGGCCTGGACCACCGACTGGATGAGCGAGGAGGGGCGTCGCAAGCTCGCGGACTACGGCGTGGCTCCGCCCGCGCAACGTTCGTCGGCCGACGGCCCCGTGCTGCTCTCCCTGTCGGTGCGCTGCCCGCAGTGCGGCAGCCCGGACACCAGTGAGCTCAGCCGGTTCGGCTCGACGGCGTGCAAGTCGCTCTGGCGTTGCAACATCTGCCGCGAGCCGTTCGACCACTTCAAGGCGATCTGAGTGGCGAGACGGCACGGCACCTTCCACCCGCTGCGAGTGTCGGAGGTCGAGAGGCTGACTGCGGACGCCGTGGCCATCACCTTCGACCTGCCGCCGGACCTGCGCGACGACTACCGCTACGACCCCGGTCAGCACCTGACCGTCCGGACCGAGGTCGAGGGTCTCGAGGTGCGCCGCAACTACTCCATCTGCGCGCCGGCGACGAGCGGACGGCTGCGGATCGGCGTGAAGCACCTGCCGGGCGGAGCCTTCTCCGGGCACGCCACCAGCACCCTGAAGGTGGGTGACGTCGTCGATGTCATGACGCCCACCGGGCGGTTCACCACTGACCTGGACCCAGCTCGACCTCGGCACTACTGCGCGGTCGCCGCCGGCAGCGGCATCACGCCGGTGCTGTCCATCGTGGCCACCATCCTCGAGATCGAGCCCGAGAGCGAGGTCACCCTGCTCTACGGCAACCGCACCACCGGGTCTGTGATGTTCCTCGACGAGCTGGCCGACATCAAGGACCGCTACCCGACCCGGTTCCGGCTGGTGCACGTGCTCTCCCGCGAGCCGCAGGAGGTCGAGCTGTTCTCCGGCCGCCTCGACGCCGCCAAGCTCGGGCAGCTGCTCGACACCGTCGTGGACGCGAGCACGGTCGACGAGTGGTTCATGTGCGGTCCGTTCGCGATGGTCGAGTCGGCTCGGGAGGTGCTGACCGGTCGCGGCGTCGAGCCGGCGCATGTCCACACCGAGCTGTTCCACGTCGAGGGCGAGGCGCCGCGCGAGTCGGTGGTCGTCGAGGACGTGCGTGCCGAGGGCAGCAGCACGGTCACGGTCACCCTCGACGGTCGCGCCTCGACGCTGCAGGTGCCGCGCGCTGGAGTGAAGGTGCTCGATGCGGTGCTCGCGGTGCGGACGGACGCACCCTTCGCCTGCAAGGGCGGGGTGTGCGGCACCTGCCGGGCCAAGCTGCTCTCCGGCGAGGTGTCGATGGAGCGAAACTACGCGCTCGAGGACGACGAGCTCGCGGACGGGTTCGTACTGGCCTGCCAGTCGACGCCGGTCACCGACGAGGTCACCCTCGACTTCGACGCCTGAGGTCAGTGCCCGGTCGGGACCTGGCCGAGGCGGCCGGCCTGGAAGTCCTCCACAGCCTGGTGCAGCTCGGCCTCGGTGTTCATCACGAACGGGCCGTACCACGCCACCGGCTCGCCGATCGGCCGGCCGCCGAGCACCAGCACGTCCAGCAGGGGCGACCGCGACTCCTGGGTGTCGTCGGCCTGCACCGTGAGAACGTCTCCGGCGCCGAGCACGGCCAGCTGGCCGGGACCGACGGGTCGGCGCTCGGTGCCGACGCTGCCCGACCCGCCCAGCACGTAGACCAGCGCGTTGTAGTCGGGCTGCCACGGCAGCGTTGCGCGGGCACCGGGCGACAGGGTCAGGTGCGCCAGCGTGATCGGCGTGAAGGTCGAGCCGGGACCGGTGGTGTCGACGCCCGGAAACGATCCGGCGATGAGCCGGACCAGGGCGCCACCGTCGTACGACGAGAGCAGCCCCACCTGGCCGGCGCGGATGTCCTGGTAGCGCGGGGGGTTGAACTTCGCCGCCGCCGGGAGGTTCACCCACAGCTGGAAGCCGTGGAACAGCCCGCCGCTCATCACCAGAGCCTCGGGAGGTGTCTCGATGTGCAGGATCCCGGCGCCGGCCGTCATCCACTGCGTGTCCCCGTTGGTGATCAGCCCGCCGCCACCCTGGGAGTCCTGGTGGGCCATCTCCCCGTCGATCATGTAGGTGACGGTCTCGAAGCCGCGGTGCGGGTGCCACGGCGTGCCCTTGGGCTCGCCGGGCGCGTACTCCACCTCGCCCATCTGGTCGAGGTGGATGAAGGGGTCGAGCAGCTTCTGGTCGACACCGGCGAAGGCCCGGTGGACGGGGAAGCCCTCGCCCTCGAAGCCCCGCGGGGCGGTCGTGACCGAGATCACGGGCTTGACCGTCGTGCTCTGGTCCGGCTCGGCGATGCGCGGCAGGGTCAGGTTGTCCTCGACAGTCACGGCTGGCATGTGGACCGGAACGCCCCACGACGTTCGCCCATTCCTGTCGTGAGACGGTGCCGTCGTGATGAAGGGCGTGGTCCTCGCGGCCGGTTCGGGGACCCGGTTGCAGCCGCTGACCCTGGCGCGGCCAAAGGCGCTGTGCCCGGTGGGTGGCAGGGCGCTGCTGGACTGGGCGCTGGCCCGGGTGCGGCCGTACGTCCCGGAGGTCGCGGTCAACGTGCACGCCCACCCGGACGCCATGGTGGACGCCCTGACCCGCTCGCCCGCCGGCCTGCCGCTGCACGTCTCGGTGGAGGCGCCGGTCGCGCTCGGCACGGCCGGAGCGCTGGGGCGGCTGCGCCCGTGGATCGACGGTGCCGCCGTGGCGCTCACCAACGCCGATGCGTGGTATCCGCCAGAGGCCGAGGCGATCCTGCACGACTTCGTCGCCGGCTGGGACGGTGACCGGGTCCGGCTGCTCTGCGTCGCGGTGCCCGGCGCCGGGACCTTCGGCGACCTCCGCTATGTCGGCACGGCGCTGCTGCCCTGGTCGTCGGTGTGCGGGCTCGAGCCCGAGCCCAGCGGGCTGTACGAGGTGAGCTGGGCGGCCCTGCACGAGGCCGGCCGACTGGACCTGGTCGAGGCCACCTTCGCTCCGGTCGACTGCGGCACGCCGGCGGACTACCTGGCGGCCAACCTGGCTGCGTCCGGGGGCGAGTCGGTCGTCGAGGAGGGTGCGCTCGTCGAGGGCGAGCTGGTGCGGTCGGTGGTCTGGGCGGGCGAGCGGGTGGCCCCCGGGGAGCGCCTCGTCGACGCGATCCGGGCCGCCGGGGTGACGCTGCAGCCGCGCGGAGCCTCCAGGTGAATGACATGACTGTCATTCCCGCCTACGATGGCCGCGACCCGATGACGCTGACGACGACTCGAGAGCAAGGAGTGCCGATGGGCACGACGGACGCCACCAACGCGGCAGGCGCCTTTCGTCCGACGCAGCAGGGCATCGAGTCCCAGCTCAGTGAGCGCGACCAGGAGATCCTCTCCTTCGAGCGGCAGTGGTGGAAGTACGCGGGAGCCAAGGAGCAGGCCATCCGCGAGCTGTTCGACATGTCGGCGACGCGCTACTACCAGGTGCTCAACGCGCTCATCGACCGTCCGGAGGCCCTGGCCACCGACCCGATGCTGGTCAAGCGGCTGCGCCGGCTGCGCTCCGCTCGGCAGCGCGCCCGATCAGCGCGCCGCCTCGGCATCGAGGTCTGACCCGGCCGTCGATCTCGGCTAGCCTCGATGACCGACATGACCAGAAAGAGCACGCATACCTACACCCGGCGCGGGTCCCATCGCGGGGGCCGCGACATCGTCGGTGCGCTGGTGCCCTCGCTGCTGGCTGTCGCCGGTGTCGCCTCGCTGATCACCGCGCTGGCCGTCTGGCAGGGCCAGGACCCGACGCAGCCGACCGCAGCCTTCGCGAACAGCAGCCCGTCGGTGTCCCGCGAGGCGGTCTCCGCCCCCGGCTCCCCGTCGTCGTCGGCGAAGGCCAGCTCCACGCCAACGGCCGAGGCGTCGACGAAGGCGCCCGCGAAGGCCAGCCCGAAGGCCAGCAAGAAGGCCAGACCAACTACCCCTTCGGCGGCCCCGGCCCCGACGTTCGACACCGAGGTCGTCGTGCTCAACCAGTCCGGGAGGTCCGGCCTGGCCGGGTCGGTCGCCACCAACCTGCGCGACGCGGGCTGGACCGTGCCCGCGGTGGGCAACTTCCGCGGGGTGGTGCCCGCGACCACCGTCTACTACCCGCCGGGCGAGGACGCCGCGGCGTTGGCCGTCGCCTCCGACCTGGCCGCGCCGCCGCGAGTCCGACCCCGGTTCGGGAACCTGTCGACCAGCCGCCTCACGGTGGTCGTCACCACGTCCTACCCAGGCTGACCGTGACTGTCCCCGAGCCCGCCACCGAGCTCGGCCGGGTGGGCCTGGCCGCGTTGCTCGCCGACCCCGGGTCGGCGTTGCTCGGGCTGGACTTCGACGGGACGCTCGCGCCGATCGTCGAGGACCCCGATCAGGCGCGCGCGCACCCCCAGGTTCCCGATGTCCTGGCCCGGCTGGCCGAGGCCGGAGTCCGGATCGCCGTGGTCACCGGCCGACCGGCGGCGACCGCGGTGGACTACGGCGGCCTGGAGAACGTGCCGGGGCTCGTCGTCCTCGGTCACTACGGGTTGGAGCGCTGGGAAGATGGCCGGGTGCAGACCCCGGCCGACGCCGCCGGTGTTGCAGCTGCGCGCCGCCGGCTGCCCGACCTGCTGGCCGAGCTCGAGGTGCCCGAGGGGACGTACGTCGAGGACAAGGGCCTGGCCCTGGCCGTCCACACCCGCCGCAGCGCCGACCCGCAGGCCACCCACGAGAGACTGCGCGGTCCGCTGACTGCGCTCGCCGAGGAGACCGGCCTGGTCCTCGAGCCCGGCCGACTGGTCCTCGAGCTGCGGCCGGCCGGGGGCGACAAGGGGGACGCGCTGCGCTCCCTGGTCGACCAGCTGTCGCCCGCGAGCGTCGTGTTCGTCGGGGACGACCTGGGCGACCTGCCCGCGTTCAGTGCCGTCGACGAGCTGCGAGCCGCGGGCGTCGCCGGGTTGCTGGTCTGCAGCGGGTCGACCGAGGTGACAGCTCTCGCCGAGCGGGCCGACCTGGTGGTCGACGGACCCGACGGCGTCGTCAGGCTGCTGCAGGCCGTGCTCTCCGAGCTCTAGAGCGCGTCGACCTGCTGAGCCAGCCAGGCGGCGGGGGGAAGGGCGGTCGCCACCGCGGCCAGTCGCTGGGTGCGGGCCAGCCGCTCGTCATCCGGCATCGACAGGGCCTGGTGCAGCGCGTCCGCGGTGCCAGAGATGTCGAACGGGTTGACCATCAGCGCGTCGCCGGCGAACTCGTCGGCCGCCCCGGCCTCCCTGGAGAGCACCACGACGCAGCCGCTCTCGGAGAGCACCGGCCCTTCCTTGGCCACCAGGTTCATGCCGTCCCGGACCGGGTTGACCAGCAGCACGTCGCCGGCGCGGTAGAGCGCCAGCGACCTCGCGTAGTCGTCGGTGACGTCCAGCACGATCGGGCGCCACTCGTCGGTGCCGAACTCGTCCTCGATCTCTGCGGCCATCCGCTGCACCGTCGCGGTGTACTCGCGGTACTCCGGCAGGTCGTGGCGGCTGGGGTAGGCCGACGCCAGGTGGGTCACCTTTCCGCACCACTGCGGATAGCGCCGCAACAGCTCGCGGTAGGCCAGCAGGCCGCGGCCGATGTTCTTGCTGAGCTCGGTGCGGTCCACCCGCACGATGGCCTTGCGGTCGCCGAGCCTGCGGCGCAGAGCGGTCAGCCGTGACTCGACGTCGTCCTGGTGGGCGCGCTCGCGCAACCCTTCGGCGTCGACGCCCAGTGGGTGGACGCCGAGCCGGGTGCCCCGCCCGTTGTAAGAGACCGTCAGCCCGCTGTCGGTGTCCGGGTCGCCGTCGATCTGCGCTCCGAGCACATCTGCGCAGCAGTCGGCGAACGCGCGGGCCCACCGCTGGGAGTGGAAGCCGGCGTGGTCGCCACCGAGAATGCCCAGCAGCGTGTCGCGCGCGATGTCGGGCGGCAGCAGGCGGAAGTAGTCGACCGGCGCCCACGGCGTGTGCGAGAAGTGCCCGATGCGCAGGTCCGGCCGCTGCTCACGCAGCAGCTGCGGCGTGAGCGTGAGGTGGTAGTCCTGGACCAGTACCCGCGCTCCCGGCGCCGCCTCCAGGGCAAGCGCGTCAGCGAAGGCCCGGTTGTACGCCTCGAAGGACGCCCACTCGCGCCGGAACGACGAGTCGAACGTCGGCTTGGTCGGCGTGGCGTACAGCATGTGGTGGATGAACCACAGCGTCGAGTTGGCGATCGCGTTGTAGGCCCGCTGGAAGGTTGCCGGGTCGATGTCGAGCATCCGCACCGCCATGCCACCTGTGTCGTGCCCGTCATGGTCGAGTCGCCCGTCGGGGGCCTCCCGGGCGGCGACCCGGTCACCGTCGGACAGGGCCGCGCACACCCACACGACGTCGCTGCTGCCGAGGCTGGAGAGTCCGCTGACGAGCCCGCCGCCGCCGCGGCTTGCCGACAGCGTCCCGTCATCGGCCTCGACGAAGGACAGCGGGCCGCGGTTGGACGCGACGAGCAGTGCGGACCCCGCCTGGTCGGTCGTTGCCTCAGTCATGGCGACGATCTTCCCGGTCGGCGCCCCGGTCACGCACGCCGGTCCTGGTATCCGCCGTCGGCGAGCCCGGCCAGTCGCTCGAACACGTTGTACGTCGAGAAGTCGCGGCAGCGCAGCCAGGACC
>JBBRVU010000149.1:0-10671 GCA_038246575.1 Actinomycetes bacterium
ACGAGCAGGGCAGTCCCTTCTTGAGCCACGCCTCGTCACGGTGACCGGCGGGCCGCAGACCGATAGTGAGCCACACCAGTTCATCCGGTGGGCAGCCGCATGGAGAGCTTCCCGCCGATCACCTGGACCGAGTCTGGCCAGACGCCAGTCCTAGAGGAATCGTCTAGTAGCCGCGAAGGCGGCCAGTGTCGTACCGCCGCGGATCGGCGCGCCCCCGGCGACCGGATCTGCTTGTCATGCACGTGATCTGGCAGGCCGCGAGCGAATCGCGACCATGACGTGATGACGCAGAAGTCTTCAGTTTGAGTACGTCCGTGTCAGCCTGACGGCAACGATGGAGATGCTCGCTACTCCCAGCGGAAGAACCGTGTGGCGGCGGTGCCGAGCACGGACATCCACACGGCCATGACGACGAGATCCTTGAGGTCGGGCCAGCCGCCCGAGGCGGCCTTGCCAAGGGCGAGCGCCCCGGCGCCGAGGGGCGTGAGGGCCACGATGTCGCCGAGCGGCCCGGGCATCACCGGAACCGGTAGCCACACGCCGGCTTCACCGCTCGGCCGGCGATCCGTCGTCAAGCGAAGCGTCGAGTAGTGCCAGATCTGTGTGTCATGAGGGCTCCCCCGAATCGAGCTGATCCGGCAATACTCGCTAGCTCGTCGGGCGAGCGACGCGCCTCTGTCCCGTGCGGATGAGCTCGGCAATGGATTCTCGCCTGAACGCTCGTAGTGCATCATGTGGCGCGTGGAGGAGCGACTGCCTGGCGGCAACACGGGTGGGGCAGTCCGCGTCGGCGACACCGTTCGGCGGCAGGCAGGTCCGTGGACTCCCGCGGTTCATTCACTTCTCATCCATCTGCACAGCGTCGGCTTCGACAGATGCCCTCGGCCGTTGGGCATCGATGAGCTCGGTCGGGAGGTTCTCTCGTACATGCCCGGCGACTCGGTGGGCGACCGCGAGCCATGGCCGTCGTGGGTGCACTCGGACGCGGCGCTGGTCGACGTAGCGCACTGGCTGCGCGACTACCACGCGGCTGCGGCGAGCTTCACTGCCCCAGCGGACGGCGCGTGGCGCGGTCGCGGTCCTTCGGGTGACGGCACATTCGTCTGCCACAACGACGCCGCGCCTTACAACGCCTGTTGGAACCGCGACGGCCTGCGCGGCTTTTTCGACTGGGACTTCGCGGGTCTCGGAACGCCTGAATGGGACCTCGCGTTCACGGCGTCCGCGTGGGTGCCGTTGCATGCCAGGCAAGTGGCTCTCAAAGAGGGCTTCAGTGCGTTCAACGACAGACGCCGGCGCCTCGACACGTTCCTCGCGGCCTACGGGTGGACCGGCGACGTCGAACATCTGGTCCTCGACACGCTGCGGCAGCGATACTTGGCGCACGTTGAGGACGTCGAGCGGCTTGCTGCGAGGGGGGACCCGTTCTTCCAGACGTTGGTCGGAGTCGGGACCGTCGAGGCCATTCGTGACGCTCTGCGCGAGCTGCCAGGTGTGCTCCTGAAGCCGGGTGCCCTGACAGATTGCCCGCTGGGATACGCCGGTGAACGACGCACGACATAAGTGATGCTACGGATGGGATCCCGCCGCCGACGGAACCGTGCAGTAGTGCCAGTTCTGGGCCTGCTCCTCGGCGCGACGTAGCCGGCATGTGCGCGAGTTTGCTGGGCGGCTCAACGCACGCTCAGGAGCCGCTCACGGCCAACAATGGGTGTCAGAGCCGTCTCGTGGTGAGCAGGTTGTTCCCATAGACCGCGTCCACGTCCACCCGCTCGGTGTCGGAGAACCCGACCTTGGCCAGCACCCGACGAGAAGCGGTGTTCCACTCCCGGACCGAGGCCCACAGACGTCCGTGCCCAGACGATCTCGCCCAGTCCAGAACCGCAAACGAGGCTTCAGTCGCGTATCCCTGGCACGCGACCCGGCGCAGCAACTCGAAGGCCAGTTCCGGTTCCCCTGCCGACCCGCGTAGGCCGTCGATCAGCCCGCAGTAGCCGATGACGTCACCAGCATCCTTCCGCTCGACCGCCAGCAACCCGATCGACGATGGCTGGTCGGTGCGGATCCACTCCTCGAGATCTGCGACCGTGGGGCGTCCATCCGCGTCTATTCGGCGGTGCGGCGGCACTCGTGGATCACGTTCGGTCCATAGCTCACGCAGGACGGCAGCCTCGGCTACCTGCCAAGGTCTGAGCAGCAGACGGGCCGTCTCGAGCACAACCACGCGGTCAGGAGTCGCTCCACCTGCCATGGCGTCAACCCTCTCACGGGCGAACGCGCAGTCATGCTGCAGATAGCGTGGGCTGTGGCCATCCGGTCATGGCACGCGACGTGGCCGTCCGGCAAGGAGCCAGGCTGACCCACGTCGGCGCCGTTGACGGCGTCGCCATTGAAGCGAGCGGTAGCGCCAGCTCCGGACTGACGGTTCTGTTCGATAGTCAGTCGTTCCCGAATCGCTGCTGGGCAGCTTGACGGGTCGTGTCCAGTGCGGCGCCGATCACCGTCCACGAGTCCCCGGCCTCGCGGGCCGACTGGACGGCATCGTGCAACTCCTGTTCCGCGGCGGCCAGATCCCGGCGCGCAGCGATGATCCGGCGGAAGTGCGCAGCATCCCGCGCGGGGTGGGTGGCGAGGTCCAGGTGGTCCAAACCGGTGCTGTCGTGGTCGGCCTTGAGCTTCGTCATCGTGATCACCTCATCTCAGGTAGTCGTGAAACTTCGGTCGGAGCCGATCGGCGTGAATGACCCGGGCAGGCTGGTCGGCGGGCACGGCCACCAGTTCGAGCATCCGTCCGTGTCTGTCCGGGCCGATCACGAGGAGGCGGTCTTCGCCCTCGTAGTCGTACTCGACCAGTCTCACGGCATGGAGCCAAGCGTGCTGGATGTCCGCGTCGTCGATCCCGTGGCGTCGAGCCGACGGCCGGATCTCCGCCCGTCAAGCATGTCTTGACAAGAGCCGATGTGTCAAGACTGGATTGACGAGTTCTGTGTTTACTGAGCGGTGGAACAGCGAGCTCGATCGTGGTCGGCCAAAGGCAGGTGGAGATGATCTGAGCGGCGCCGGGGGATCGGCTTCCGGCCGTGCCGGGAGGAGCTGCGATGACGACCACGAGGACGGAGCTGGTGCCGGGCTACCTGGATGTGGCGAGGTTGGCGGTGGGGTCGTTCCTGGCCCGCTACCGGGAACCGACCTTGACGGCCTACACCCAGGACCTCAAGGCGTTCCTGGGCTGGTGCCAGACCTACGTCCGGGAGGCGCTGCGGGTCACCCGCGGCGAGCTCGAGATGTACGTGCGGCACCTGGGAGAGTCGGGGGGTACGCCGCGGCGACTGTGGCTCGCCGGTTCGGAACCGTGGCCACCTTCTTCGAGTACGCGGTCATCGACGGCGTCATGCCGGCCAACCCCGCGACGGCCGTCACCCGACCCAAGGTCGCCTGGGAAGGGCAGAAACGCACGGTGCTGCACCCGCTGGAGTTCGCTGCACTGCTCGCTGCCGCACGCGGCTCAGGTCCGGACGACCACGCTCTGGTCTGCCTGCTCGGGATGCTCGGGCTCCGGGTGTCCGAGGCCTGCGCCACCGACATCACCGACCTGCGCTACGAGGCCGGCTACGAGCTGCGGCACGTGCTCGGCAAGGGCGCCAAGCCGGCCGACATCCCGCTGCCGATCCCGGTGCTACGAGCGGTCCGGGACGCCACGGTGGGGCTAGCGACGGGTCGTTGGTGACCGGCGTCCTGGTCGCCTGGGGCCGTGACGTGGTCCGCGTCGACGGTCTCCGGCGTGCCCTTCGCGGCTGAGGACGTTGTCGCCGTCAACGACGCCTCGGACCTGGACTGACACCCCACGTGCCGATCGGTCGCGCCGGCTTCAGCAGAATGGATGGATGTACTCGGTTCGCCCGTTGCCGGCCCATTTGCCCCACCAACGTGAGGCACTGGCAGGCATCTTCGACCTCTACCGGAGCCACTACGGCGAGACAATTGACCCTGGGCGATCGGCCTCCTGGCTGGCGCACCAACTCGAGGCGGGACGATTGAACGCCTTCGTAGCCGAGGACGACTCCACGGTTGTCGGCTTCGTCACCTCGGTCCAGATTCCTGCGTCGCTGCGGCTCGGCCACTACTGGCAGATCCGAGACCTATTCGTTTTGCCAGGGCATCGTCGCGAAGGGATTGCCCTCTCTCTGCTCGACGCTGTTCGATCCGCGGCAGAAGTTTCCGGTGCGCTGCGATTGGCGTTGCAGACAGAGGAGGAGAACGGAGCGGCACTGGATCTCTACCGAAGCGCAGGCTACGTCCCGGTCACCGGGTATCGCAGTCTGATTCTGCCCCTCGGCGAGTCATGCCCGCGGCCGAATGAGAGCGAGTGACCACAAGTGATGCTCTAGCTCGGTCGCAGGGGCCGGCTTCTCCGTTCGGTGGTGCCAGCTCGGTCGTTGATCACAACGGCGTCGGATCGCGATCTGGGCTGTGCCGGGAGGCCGGCTTCCGGCCGCGCCTGCGATGACGACCATCACCAAGCCGGCGCTACTGTGCGCCGGGTGACAGGCGATGACTCGAAGCGGACCTTGCACAGCTACCTGCGCGAGGCCAGGGAGGCGATCGTCTGGAAACTCGACGGGTTGTCGGAGTACGACGTTCGCCGGCCGCTGACCCCCACCTGCACCAACCTGCTCGGGTTGGTCAAGCACTTGTCCATCGTGGAGGCCTGGTACTTCGGCAAGGCCTTCGACCGGCCGCTCGCCGAGGTTTTGCCCTGGTGGGACGAGGGAGCCGAGGACCAGGTGGACATGTGGGTCACAGACGCCGAGACCCGGACGGAGATCGTCGACCGCTACCGACGCGTCTGGCTGCATGCGGACGCGACCATCGGCCACGTTGACATCCTCCGTGAGCACCTCGACGGCGCCGCGGGTATCCGATCCGACAACTCGAACATCCCCGAGCACGACGCAGCCTGGTGGGACGCCCTGCGGGACCGCATCGAAGTGGCGGCACAGACAGCTCGAACATGACGTGCCAGGAGTTCATCGTGGATCCTCAGACGCCGTCGCGTTGCCGCAGCGAAATCGGCCGAGGACAGGTGCCGCTCTCGAGCGCTGCTTGAATCCTTCGCGTGGAGGTGATCGGTAGCCAGTTCGCTCAGGTCATGCGCGATGTACTTCACCCGATCGATGGCTCGCACCGTCACCGCGCTCCGGTGACTGCCCTCCGCTCCTCGTAGGCGGTTCGCCGGCACGGTGGGAGAAGCCGCGGATTCGTCGGCCCCGAGCCGTCACGTGCCCCGACACGTTAGCGATCTGGTTCCGCTCGTCGTAGGACGGTCACGGCGAATGTGGCGGCGGCCTGCCACGGACGCAGATCCCAGGTGGCGAAGCGGTGTTCGAGTGCCAGGCCAGCGGCCGCGGCGTGCGCGTCGAAGTCGGCGAGGTGATAGCCGCGATCGAGACCGAAGCCGACGACCAGCAGGCCGTCGCCGCGCAGGTGTGCGGCGAGGCGGGCGAGCACGACCGGTTCGGTGCCGGGGGCGAGGAAGGGCATGACGTTCCCGGCGACCACCGCCGCGTCGAACAGTTCCTCCTCGCCCGCGCTGGCTAGGTCGAGCTCGGCCAGGTCGGCGACGAGCCAGGTCGGACCGGGATGGTCCTCTTCCGCTGCATCGATCAGGTCCTGATCGGCGTCGACGCCGACGACAACGTGCCCGCGGGCGGCCAATTCGGCGCCGACCCGTCCCGGACCGCAGCCCGCATCCAGCACCCGCGACCTGCGCGCGAGCATCGCATCTAGCAACCGGGCCTCGCCGTCGAGGTCGACTCCCTCGGCGGCCATCCGGCGGAACCGTTCGATGTACCACTGCGCATGACCGGCCTCGTGCGCCGTAACCCAGCGGGTCGGCGATCTCACCCGACCACGACCGTCGGAAGTCCGTCGACGAGGCGGCCGCGGACAGCATCGACCGTGTCCCAGGCCGCCGGATCCAGCTCGGCCAGAACTGCCGGGAACAGCAGCCGGTGTTCGCCGGTCAGGGCGTCACTGGCCGGCACGGGAAGCCTGGCAGACACAAAGCCGCGCAAGTCGGTTGTCCGTTCCGTGATGGTTCAGCCGGGTGTTCGCTCGATGTGCAGGATCTCGCGGCGGCGGCATGGCCCATAGGGCCAAAAGGCCCGATTGCGGGGCCGTTGGTCCGGGATGCGGGAGCGTGTGGGCGGACATCAGGTCAGGTGGGGGCCCGACCACCGGCCGACGCAGCAGCCACGGACGTTGTTTGCGCTCGTGAGGCACAGATGGACAGGAAGAGCAGCGGAAGGAACGCGGCCAGGCCGCCGACCACGAAGGCCGCGCAGATCAGCCGGATCCGGCCTGGGAAAGGAAGGGCACAGGCCAGCAGGCCGGCGTTGACAATGACTATGCGGAGGGCACCGCCCCTGTCCAGCACCCTGACGGCGGCGCGTACGCGAGTCGGGCCACCGCCCAGTACCACGGGCACCAAGTAGGACAACGCGCCGAGCAGCACCTGTGCAGCGAACCCGGGTACGAGGAACATCGTCAACGAGCCGAGGCGGTCCCCGGCCATGTCCCACGAGGCG
The DNA here is from genome assembly GCA_038246575.1 of Actinomycetes bacterium. Taxonomy (GTDB): domain Bacteria; phylum Actinomycetota; class Actinomycetes; order JACCUZ01; family JACCUZ01; genus JACCUZ01. The sequence goes on from JBBRVU010000149.1 coordinate 6,588, forward strand.
GCGGTCGCGACACCGATCGCCAGCACTACAAGGGTGCCCGCCAACCAGATCAGGCCGGCCAGGATCGACCAGGTGGGATATGACGAGGGCGACTTGCGCCGGGCGGTGCTGATGAAGGGCCTGGCCACCATCGCGAGCCCCGTCAGGTAGCCGATGATGCCGAGGGCGGCGACCAGCTGCTGGCCGGAGAGCGCGCCGCCTGCGGTGACCGCGATGGCTGTGACCAGCACGGGAAAGGCGCGGCGTGCGGCGCGTTCGGACCCGTCCACGAGCCGGGTCCGCAGCATCGTCGGCCAGAGCGTCACCAGGGTCCCGACGATGGTCAGTCCCATCCAGCCGAGCAGGTTGATCGCGGCGTGCGTGAACGCGACTTGTTCGTGCCACCGGTCGGGAAGCCCGCGAGCAAGCGTCGCACCCAGGACCGCACCGACGGGCAGGAAGCAGCAGGCGGCCACGTAGTAGCGGACCGTCACGGCGAAGCGGGCCGGCAGCGCCTGCCTCAGCTGCAACAGCAGGCCGGCTCCGTGCCAGACAACCGCGCCAGCCACAGCCGCAGCGCCGGTCGCGGTGACCGTCCAGACATAGCTGAGCACGCCGACCACAACCAGCAGCACGCCGATGTTGAGCAGCAGCAGTCGCGCGGATTGGTCCCTTCGGTCACCCGCGAGGGGAGCAGTGTGGAGCAGTGCGTCGGCAAAGTGCTTGCTCCACACGAGGATCGCGTGACTCACCGCGCCGAGCAGGACTAGATGGATCAGCAGCCAATGGGGCACGTCGACAAACGGGTGCGCGAGCACGACCACGACTAGAGAGATCAGCCAGAGCACGACGGGCAGATCGCGCAGCGGCCAGAAGCCTCGCGCGGGCCGCCTGCTCACCGTGGCTCTCCTGCGGTGCGCAGTTCGAGCCGGCAAGCGCCGGGTTCGGAGAACGCGAAGAGATCGGTGTTCGAGGGATCTGCGCCGTACTCCTCCAGGGCGCCACGCACGATCCCCAGATGGACGCCGCAGACAACGTCGGGATATTTGTGTGCGGCTTCCAGCAGCGGGCAGCGGGTCAGTCGCACGAGGGACCGCTGGACGTTGTCAGCCGGTGCGAAGCCCATCTCGTCGAGCAGGTCGACGACCTGCCGATGGGCATCGGACGTCGTGCGCGGCTTGGGTCTGTTCGTGCTTCGGGCGAGCTCACGACCCCACTCCCGCCCGGCGAGGATGGCGTCCTCGCGCGGTGAGTCGCTCGAGCGGTGGATGGCCGAGGCCAACGTCGAGGCGAGTCCGGCGTAGCCCGGCCGGCCGGCCGGCCCGTCGTCCTCGGTTGCCTCGTAGAGCCACGCCGGCCGCCCACGTCCGGCCGGCTCGGCCTGGTGCCGCCGTACTAGTCCTTGTCCGAGCAGCCCCTCCAGGTGTTCGCGCAGGGTGTTCGCGTGCAGTCCGGTGGCCGCGATGAGCTCGGCCAGCGTGGTCGGCCCCGGCTGTCCCCGCAGCAGCTCCAGCAGGGCGGCGCGGGACTTGGACAGCATCGGCTGGTGTGTCCACGTGCGGGTCGGCCGGGGGCCTAGACCGGGGTCGGTGGGTGGCGCCGTCGACCCCGAGGTATTTTCCACGGAGGTTACCGTAGTAAACTCCGGTCGAGTTGGCCAACCGAAGCGACAACTAGCAGCGGCGGCGACGTCACTGGGCCGGAGGTTTCCGATGAACGACGTGCTCATCGCAACGAACGAGGCGGATGCAACGGCTGTTGCCGCAGTGGAGCAGCATCACGCCCAGCTGGCTGCGGCGCTGGCCGGCCGCGTGGAAGCGCTGATTGCTGCGGCTGCCCGGCGGGAGGACGAGTCGGCGCTCGCCGCCAGGAACGACCTCATCCGCTGGTGCCAGAACGAGCTGGTGCCCCACGCGGTGGCGGAGGAGAGGGCAATGTACCCGGCCGCCCACGTCAAGGAGGCAGGGCGATTGCTCGTTGAGGGCATGCTCGGCGAGCACGGGGTGATCATCGGGTTGGTCGAGGAGATCGCGCGCCACGATGACCCCGTTCGGGCCGCCGGGGTGGCAACGGCGCTGCGGGTGATGTTCGAGAGCCACCTGAGCAAAGAGAACGAGCTGGTCCTGCCGCTGCTCTCAGGCGCGGCAGACGTGTCCGTCGCGGAGCTGCTGGGCGGCATGCACGAACTGCTCGGTGGCGCTGACCATGAGGCGGTCCACGAGGAGCCCGGTTGTGGCTGCCACGGCTGTGGCTGTGCCGAGGGCAGCGAACCCGACGGTGCAACCGGCAGATCCTGACTGGCCCATCTGCCCATCCACCGCGACATCGAGAACGGAAGGAGCCAGGGGAGTAGAGCCGTGTGCAACTACTGCGGATGTCGTGCCCTCGTTCCGATCGCCGAGCTGACGGAGGATCATGTGCAGATCCTGAGCCTGAGCGCGGACATCCGCCGCGCTGTTGGCCGCGGCGACCCGGTGGCCGCAGCTGGACTCCTGGGCACCTTGACTGACGTGCTCGAGCTGCACGACGCCGTCGAGGAGCTCGCGCTGTATCCGGCGATGGCTCGAGATCCGGAGCTCGCGGAGAAGGTCGGGACCTTGTTCGACGAGCACGACGAGCTCGATCAGGTCGTGCGGTCGGCGCTGGCCGCCGCTACTGGCGCGGGTCCAGGCACTGCGGACTGGGCGGGCCTGCTCACGGCGCTGGAGATGATGGCCGAGCACATCGACCACGAGGAGCACGGCGTGTTCCCGGCAGCGGCGGTCAGCCTCGACCCCGCCGACTGGGACTACGCCGCGCAGGTCCGCGCCCGACTGGTGCCACGGCCCGACCACGATCACGCTAGGGGGGCTCTGACTTGGGACATCGATGGGAGCGGGTGACGAGAATCGAACTCGCACTGTCAGCTTGGGAAGCTGCTAACACGTCCCTGTGGATAACGCTCTGACCTGCGAGAATAACACCCCGGAGGCGGGTCGACCCTGGCCGCGTGGGCCAAACGTGGGCTAACGTACGGGCTCCGGCGGCTCGTCGCGGTGACCGTCGGTGACCAGGAGGCCTCGAGATGACGACCCCGCAGCCGTCCCGGCGGCGCCGCCGCGGGGGCTTCGGGACGGTGGAGCGGCTGCCCTCGGGCCGGTTCCGAGCCAGGTGGCGGGACCCGAGCGGTCGGCGGGTCACGGCCGAGCAGACCTTCCCCACCACGGCCGATGCCCGCGCCTTCCTGGCCACGGTCGAGGCGGACCTGCTGCGCCGCACCTACCGGGCGCCGCGACAGGTGGTCGAGACCCTCTCGACGTACGGAGCGCGCTGGCGCACGATGCGGCCCGGGCTCAAGGACTCGACGAGGCACCAGTACGCGATCGACTTCCGCCGTCACGTAGAGCCGTACCTCGGGCCATTGCTGCTCGACCAGATCGAGCCGGACCGGGTGCGCTCCTGGCACGCGGCGCTGTCGGCCGATCTGCGGACCAAGCTCGCCCCGGACGGGAGCTCGCCCAGCCGCGCCGGACGCCGCGACGGCTCTGCCACGGTCGCGCGGTCGTACCGGTTGCTGCGGGCCATCCTGCAGACCGCCGTCGACGACGAGCTGCTCCTGCGCAACCCCTGCCGGCTCGCCGGGGCGGGCGAGCCACGCTCCGCCGAGCGCCCGACCCTGACCGTGGCCGAGCTGGCCTCCCTCGCCGCCGTCGTGCCCGCCCGGTACCGCGCACTGGTGCTGATGGCCGGGTTCTCCGGGTTGCGCGCCGGCGAGCTGGCAGCGCTGCGGCTCCGCGACCTGGACATCGGCGGCGGGCACCCGGAGGTCCGCGTCACCCGCCGGCTGTACCGCGTGGCCGGCCATCTGACATTGGACGCTCCGAAGTCCGAGGCCGGTGGACGGACCGTCGCGCTGCCCGCGTTCATCGCCGCCGAGCTGCGCCGACACTCTGACGAGCACCGGCAGGATGCCGCACCGGACGATCTCGTGTTCCTCACGGCCGGTGGCCGCGAGATCCTCGACACGTATTCCCAGATCCTGCGCCGCGGGCTGGACAAGATCGGGCGCACCGACTGCCGCGGCCACGACCTGCGGCACTCAGCGATGACCGCGGCCGCGGAGCAT
>JBBRVU010000150.1:0-10614 GCA_038246575.1 Actinomycetes bacterium
ACGACCAGGGCGAGGACGCCCCCGACCCCGCTGCCGTGCCGGCGCTGGTCTACGACCAGGCGGCCTGCGATGGCGCAGCCAACCACGGCGCGTACGTGTCGTTCGTCTCGCACGCCACGAAGGGTCTGCCGGACCACGGCGTGCTGGTCTCCGCGGCGGCGCACTCCCGCTGCGGCAAGAAGGACAAGGGCACAGCCGAGGACACAACCGACGCGGATGACCCCGCAGACGACGCCGACGAGGACGCGACCAAGGCGCCGAAGGAGAAGGCAGCGAAGGTCAAGGCCGACAAGGCGAAGGTTGACAACGTGAAGCCGGCCAAGGCCGACAAGGCGAAGGCGCCGAAGGTCAAGGCCGCCACGACCAAGCCGATCCGCACCAAGCCCGCGAAGACCCACGGTCCGCGGTCAAGCGGTGCCGCCAAGGTCCGGGGCACCAAGAAGCACTGACCGCGGCGCGAACCGCGCCGCCGAGCAGAGCCCGCTAGGAGGTCGTCCCGCCGTTGTCCGGGCGGGCGGCCTTCTTGGCGTTCCAGTCCCGCATCCGTTGCGGGTAACCGACCACGGCAGCGTCGTAGGACGGGAGGCCGAGCCGGTTCGCCAGCTCGTGCGCCGCGCGCGCGTCGCGCACCCGCCGCCGCGTCCACTCCCCGCTGCCGGCCACGAAGACGACGGTCGTCGCGGTGACGGTGGTCCGTGGCTCGACGAAGGCCTCGACGCCCCGCTGGGCCTGCGCGAACGCGGTCAGGTGGGCGACGTCATCGCTGTCCGGAGCCCGGAGCGTGCCGGGTCGGGACCGGCGACCGAACAGCTTCAACCCGTGCCTCCTGACCGTCGCTCCCTGCGCTGGGTCCAGCGCATCGTTTCGAGGTGGCAACGGTAGGGCACCCAACAAGGGTTCCGTCGCGCTCACCCGATTGCCCGCGCAGTGGTCACCGGTGACAGGATGAGGGCGCATCGCCATCGACCGGGGACGTACGCCCCGGAACGCAGAGTCGTGAGGAGTCCGCCGTGGCCGACAGCGCCGGCACCGTGTTCGACGTCGTCGTGCTGGGAGGAGGCAGCGGCGGGTACGCCTGCGCCTTCCGCGCAGCCCAGCTCGGACTCAACGTCGCCCTGGTCGAGAAGGGCGAGCTCGGCGGGACCTGCCTGCACCGCGGCTGCATCCCCACCAAGGCTCTGCTGCACGCCGCCGAGGTCGCCGACTCGACGAGGGAGAGCGAGACATTCGGCGTGCGTGCCAGCTTCGAGGGCATCGACATGCCGGCGGTGAACCAGTACAAGGACGGCGTCGTCGGAAAGCTCTACAAGGGTCTGCAGGGCCTGATGAAGAGCCACAAGATCACTTTCATCGAGGGCATGGGGCGCCTGGTGTCGCCAACCGCCGTCGAGGTCGACGGCACGCGCTACGAGGGGCGCCACGTCGTGCTGGCCACCGGCTCTGCGGCCAAGAGCCTGCCCGGCCTGGAGATCGACGGCCAGCGGGTCATCACGAGCGACCAGGCCCTGGAACTGGACACCGTGCCCGCTTCTGTCGTGGTGCTGGGCGGCGGCGTGATCGGCTGCGAGTTCGCCAGCGTCTGGAAGTCCTTCGGGGCCGACGTGACGATCGTGGAGGCGCTGCCACACCTGGTGCCGCTCGAGGACGAGCAGGTCTCCAAGGGTCTCGAGCGCGCCTTCCGGAAGCGCAAGATCAGCTTTGAGCTGGGCTCGCGCTTCTCCGGGGTCAAGACCACCGAGAGCGGTGTCGAGGTCTCGCTGGAGAACGGGAAGACGATCGAGGCCAGCCTGCTGCTCGTCGCAGTGGGCCGGGGCCCGGTGTCCCAGGAGCTCGGCTACGACCAGGTCGGGGTCGAGATGGAGCGCGGTTTCGTCAAGGTCGACGAGCACTGCCAGACCAACCTGCCGACCGTGTCGGCCGTCGGCGACCTGATCCCGACCCTGCAGCTCGCGCACGTCGGCTTCGGCGAGGGGATGCTGGTCGCCGAGCGGCTCGCCGGACTCAGCCCGGCCCCGATCGACTACGACGGCGTCCCGCGTGTCACCTACTCCGACCCCGAGGTCGCCTCGGTCGGCATCACCGAGGCTCGCGCCAAGGAGAAGTACGGCGACGACGGCGTCGAGTCCCTGACCTATGACCTGGCCGGCAACGGCAAGAGCCAGATCCTCAAGACCGCAGGCTTCGTCAAGCTCGTACGCCAGAAGGACGGCCCCATCGTCGGCATCCACATGGTCGGCAGCCGGGTCGGCGAGCTGATCGCGGAGGCCCAGCTCATCTACGGCTGGGAGGCCTACCCCGACGACGTCGCGTCGCTGATCCACGCCCACCCCACACAGACCGAGGCCGTCGGCGAGGCCCACCTCGCCCTGGCCGGGAAACCACTGCACTCCCACGGCTGACCGGCCACCGTCGGACAGGTAAACGATGCCCTCGAACCCGGGGACTGACGAGAAGGAGACCGCGAGCTCATGGCGCAATCGGTAACCATGCCTGCCCTCGGCGAGAGCGTCACCGAGGGAACGGTCACCCGCTGGCTCAAGCAGGAGGGCGACGAGGTCGCCGTCGACGAGCCGCTGCTGGAGGTGTCCACCGACAAGGTCGACACCGAGATCCCTTCGCCCGTCGCCGGGACCCTGCAGCGCATCGTGGTCCAGGAGGACGAGACCGTCGAGGTCGGCGCCGAGCTCGCTGTCATCGGGGACGGCGCCGGGGACTCCGGCGGGTCCGACCAGTCCGAGCAACCGCAGCAGTCCGAGCAGTCCGAGCAGTCGCAGGAGACCGACGAGCCCGCAGGCGAGTCCGGTGCCCAGGCCCCGGCTGCCCCCGCCGAGGTCGAGCCACCGTCCGAGCAGCCGCAGCAGGCCGCACCCCCGGCGGAGCAGCAGAACGAGTCGCAGGACGGTCAGCAGAGCAGCGGCGGTGACGGCGGCGGCGGTGACGGTGGTGGCGGCACCCCGGTGACGATGCCGGCGCTGGGCGAGAGCGTGACCGAGGGAACAGTGACGCGCTGGCTCAAGCAGGAGGGCGAGGAGGTCGCCGTCGACGAGCCGCTGCTCGAGGTCTCCACGGACAAGGTGGACACGGAGATCCCCTCGCCTGTGGCCGGCACCCTGACGCGCATCCTCGTCCAGGAGGACGAGACCGTCGCCGTCGGTGCCGAGCTTGCCGTCATCGGCGGCGGTGGCGGTGGCTCCACCAAGCCCGAGCCGCAGCAACAGGCCGAACCGGAGCAGCAGGCCGAACCGGAGCAGCAGGCCGAGCCGCAGCAACAAGAGACCAAGCAGCCGGACCAGCCGCAGCAGTCCGGGTCGGGCGGGACCGAGCAGGAGAAGTCGGCGCCCGCCACCGCTGCTGCCCAGGCCCCGGCCCCAACGCAGGCACCCGCCACCCAATCGGCACCCGCACCCCAACGATCGGCTCCGGCCGCTGCGCCACCGCGCGACGACGACGGAGCTGGCGCGACGTACGTCACGCCGCTGGTCCGCAAGCTCGCGGCCGAGCACAGCGTCGACCTGGCAGCGTTGACCGGGACAGGTGTCGGCGGGCGCATCCGCAAGCAGGACGTCCTGGAGGCCGCGACCAAGGCCAAGGCAGCGCAGGAGGACGCGGCGCGGCAGCCCGCAGCGACCCCGTCGGCCGGCGGTGACGGGCAGTCGGGCCAGTCCGCTGCGCCGAGCACTTCTCCCCTGCGCGGCACGACCGAGAAGATGTCGCGGCTGCGCAAGGTCATCGCATCCCGGATGGTCGAGTCGCTGCAGACCTCCGCCCAGCTCACGACGGTGGTCGAGGTCGACCTGACCAAGGTCGCCCGGTTGCGCGAGCGCGCAAAGGTCGACTTCGAGGCCCGCGAGGGCGTCAAGCTGTCCTTCCTCCCCTTCCTCGCGAAGGCGACGATCGAGGCGCTCAAGGCGCACCCGGTGGTCAACGCCAGCATCGACTCGGACAAGGGCGAGATCGTCTACCACGAGGCCGAGCACCTCGGAGTTGCGGTGGACACCGAGCGGGGCCTGCTGGTCCCGGTCGTGCGGGATGCCGGCGACCTCAACATCGCCGGTCTGGCACGAAAGATCGCCGACCTGGCGGCTCGGACCCGCAACAACAAGATCACTCCGGACGAGCTGGGCGGTGGCACGTTCACGCTGACCAACACCGGCAGTCGTGGGGCGCTGTTCGACACCCCGATCATCAACCAGCCGCAGGTCGGCATCCTCGGCACTGGTGCCGTGGTGAAGCGGGCGGTCGTGGTGGACGACTCCGACCTCGGCGAGACCATCGCGATCAGGTCGATGTGCTATCTCGCGCTGTCCTACGACCACCGACTCGTTGATGGCGCGGATGCGGCGCGCTTCCTCACCACGGTCAAGACTCGGCTCGAGGACGGCGCGTTCGATTCCGATCTCGGCGTCTGAGCCGAAGAGCTGCCATGAAGGTCGTCATCACCGGCTCGTCCGGACTTCTCGGTACGGCACTCACCGCGTCCTGGCGCGGCGACGACCATGAGGTGATCCGACTTGTGCGCCGGTCACCGAGCGACCCGGACGAGGCGCAATGGGACCCCGGCGCCGGAACGGTCGACCCCGGTGCGCTGGACGGCGCGTCGCTCGTCGTCCATCTGGCCGGGGCAGGACTCGGGTCATCAGCCTGGACACCGGCCCACAAGCGCGCAGTGATGGACAGCCGGGTCCAAGGCACGACCACCATCGCGCGGGCAGTGGCCGACGCCGGCGTGCCGACGCTGATCTCGGCGTCGGGGGTGGCCTACTACGGCAACCCGGGCGACACCACTCTGGACGAGTCAGCCCCGGCGGGTACGTCCTACCTCGCCGTGGTCGCCCGCCGCTGGGAGGCGTGCACCGCTCCGGCTGAAGAAGCCGGCGCCCGCGTGGTCCCGATTCGCACCGGGGTCGTGGTCTCGGCCAAGGGCGGGGCGTACGGCGAGCGCCTGCTGCCACTGTTCCGCCTCGGCCTGGGCGGCCAGCTGGGTTCCGGCGACCAGTGGTGGAGCTGGATCGCCCTGGACGACTACGTGCGGGCGGTGCGCTTCCTCGCCGACCGTGAGGACATCTCCGGCCCGGTGAACGTCTGCGCACCGCAGCCCCTCACCAACGCCGACATGACCGCCGCGATGGGCCGCGTGCTGCACCGGCCGACGATCCTGCGCGCGCCGGGCTTCGGTCTGCGCCTGGTCTTCGGCGAGTTCGGTGCGGATCTGCTCGGCGGCCAGCGGGTCGTGCCCCGCCGGCTCCTCGATGCCGGCTTCACCTTCTCCCACCCCGCCTTCGAACCCGCCTTGAACGCCGCCCTCGCCGCCTGAGCCCGCAGCCGTTCACGGTCTCCCGACGTCAGAGCGCGACGATGTCAGCGACCTTCCAGGTGCCGGCGGAGCGAACCAGGGTCACCGACCAGGTCTGTCGGCCGCGGCCCGGGCGCTGCTGAACCCGGCGCCCTGAGGAGTCGACCAGGACGTAGGAGTCCATGGTGTCGTCGACGAGCAGCCGGGCGGCATCCGCGTCGAGGCTGCCACGCCGGACCGACACGGTGCGCAGGTGCAGCCCGCGGGTCCGCAGGCCGGCCGCCACCAGCCGACGCAGCAGCAGCCGGTCGCGCGCGCCCGCCGGTGAGTCGCTGGCGTAGACGCCGTCGAGACCGCCAAGGTCCCCGGCCGCGAAGGCCCGGGACCGTCGCGCGTCCAGCCGCGCCATGACTCCGGCCCAGTCAGGGGCCGCCTCGGCGGGTGGCCTCGAGCGCTGCACCGACCCCGGCACCGGACCGTTGCCGGCGCCTGCCCAGGCGATGCCCGTGACCGCAGCCATGGCAACGGCAAGCCCCCCGAGCACCACCGCGAGAAAGGTCCGCCAGCGTGGTGTCCGGCGCCGGCGATGCCGCGGCACCTGGGTGCCAGCCGGCTCTGCCGACCGGCCGTCGCCAGTAGGCCGGGCGGCGAGCGGACCGGTCACGATGCGATGCGTCACGGCCGGGGCCGCGTCGAACGAGCCGGCGCCGCTGCGCTGATCGGAGCCCTTGGAGACCCGCTCCGGCCGCGACGCAAGCCGCATCGGCACTGCCGGGACCGCGTCGAAGACGGCGAGGGCGAGCTCGTCCGCGGTGGGGCGGTGCGCCGGGTCGGGATCGAGTGCCCGCTCGAGGGCGTCGCGCAGCGGACTCGGCTCGACCTGCTCGTGTCGACGCCTCCCGGACTCGTCGTAGGGCGCTTCCCCGGTCAAAGCCGCCAGGCAGGTGGCGGCCAGCCCGTGCACGTCACCGGCAGGCCCTGGGTCGAGCGCGGGATCGACAAACCCCGGCGTCCCGTCTCGAGCGGTCGAGCCGACCCCGATCAGCCGGGACACCCCGAGATCGCTGAGCACCGGGCGGCCATCGGAGGTGAACAGCACGTTCGACGGGGTCACGTCGCCGTGCAGCACGCCCTGGCGGTGGACGGCCGCCAGAGCTTCACCCAGCGGCACGGCGAGGGTGACGATCTCACCCGGCGAGAGACGGCCGCGCGCCGCCAGGAGTCCGGCGAGGCTCCCGCCGGTCGCGACGTCCAGCACCAGGACCATCGCCTCCCCGTCACCCAGGACCGAGCGCAGCCGGAGCACGTGGGGGTGCTCGACACCGGCGAGCACCGCGGCCTCGCGACGCAGCTGGTCACGCGCCACCAGGTCGGTCGGGTCGGCCAGACGTTTGAGTGCGACCGGGTCACCTGTCGCTTGCTCGCGGGCCAGCCACACCTCTCCCCCGGACCCGCGGCCCAGCAGCTCGCCGACGTCATAGCCCCGGAGGTGGAAGGCGGGTGCAGGCCCACCCGGCTCATCGGTCGGCGACGCTGTCATGACTCGAGGCTGCCGCAAACCCGCCGTCGGACCGCGTGAGTTGTCCACAGGCCCGGTCGCCTACGGTTCCGGCATGAAGATCCTTGCGACCTCCGGCGGCTTCCTGCCGAGTGACCTCGGCGCGTTCCAGTGGCAGCGCGGCCCGATCATCGAGCACGCCATCGAGCTGGCCGGCTCGCCTGGCCGCCCCCGCTTCTGCTACCTCGGCACCGCCGGCGGCGACAGCCTCAACGGCACCGCCGGGTTCTACCGCGCATTCGCCGGGTCCGACGTGCGGGCCTCGCACCTCGAGCTGTTCTCGATGCCCAACGTCCCCGACGTCCGGGCCTACCTGCTCGCCCAGGACGTGATCTGGGTCGGCGGCGGCTCGGTCGCCAACCTGCTCGCTGTCTGGCGGGTGCACGGCCTCGACGACATCATGCAAGAGGCGTGGGAGGCGGGCGTCGTCCTCGGCGGCGTCTCGGCGGGGTCGATCTGCTGGCACGTGGGTGGCACGACCGACTCGTTCGGTCCTGAGCTGCGGGCGGTCACCAACGGGCTCGGTCTGCTGCCGTACGGCAACGGGGTGCACTACGACAGTGAGGCCCGCCGCCGACCCGAGCTGCACCGGCTCGTCACCGACGGCACCCTCCCCACGTCCTACGCCACCGACGACGGTGTCGGGCTGGTCTACGAGGGCACCGAGCTGGTGGAGGCCGTCGCCGACCGCGACGGCGTCGGGGCCTACCGGGTCGAGCGCGGGCCGGATGGCACTGCCGTCGAGACCCGCATCGAGCCGCGGCGGCTGGGCGCCTGACCGGACCGGTCAGTCGAGGGTGACGACGACTCCCTCACGGGCGGACCGGCGGGCAGCGTCGAGCACGGCCAGGCCGGCCAGCGCCTCGTCCGGGTCGATCGGCGGCGGAGCGCTCTCCCGCAGCATGTCGACGACAGCGGGGTAGAAGTCACCCCAGCCGCCCGGGGCGCGCGCGACCGGCTCGGCGGTCTCACCGCTCACCAGCCAGCCCCGGTGCTGGTCGTCGAGGTCGTTCCAGCCGTCGTACGCAGACGGCTCGCCGATCATGGCCGCCACCAGGTAGCTGCCCTCCCGACCCAGGATCCGGGTCCGCGGCCCTGACGCGCCCGCCAGGGAGGTGGCGCCCAGATGACTGGTCAGGCCGGACGTGTGCCGCAGCGCGAGGAACGACACGTCGTCGGTAGGCGTCGTCACCGAGGCCAGCTCCGCGTAGACCGACTCGACCGGTCCGAACAGGTCGATCGCCCCGTCGACGAGGTGCGGCTGCAGGTCCATCAGCAGCCCGCCACCGGCCTCGCTGGTCGCCGTCTCGCGCCAGCGCGTCTTGGGCACCGGGCGCCACCGCTCGTACCGGGCCTCGTAGCGCACGATCTCCCCAAGCACGCCCGAGGCCAGCACGGCGCGCGCGGTCAGGTGCTCGGGGTCCCAACGCCGGTTGTGGAAGACCGTGAGCGGCACCCGGGCCGCCCGGGCCGAGGAGACCAACCGGGCCGCTGCCGCGGAGTCGGTGCCCAGCGGCTTGTCCACGACGACCGCCAGACCGCAGTCGACGGCAGCCTGCGCCTGCTCGACGTGCACGCCGCTCGCCGACGCGATGACCACGACGTCGAGGGACCCGGCGTGCGTCCAGAGGTCGTCAGGCGCCGCCACCACCCGGACCCCCGGGTTGTCCTCGGCCGCCTGCCCGGCGCGGCCGGCGTCGCTGGTCACGACGTGGGTCAGGTTCATCCCGGCGGCCGCGCGCACCAGCGGGGCGTGGAACTCGCGGCCCGACAGCCCGTAGCCGAGGAGTCCGACTCTCAGGTCCCCGGGCACGGTCAGGGATCGTAGCCCCGCCCCGGCCCGACGTAGGCTCTTCGACATGACCGCGTTGCGCTTCGAGCACCTGGGGTTGGTCCCCTACGAGCAGGCCTGGGACGAGCAGCGGGACCGGCACGCCGCCCGAGCGGCCGACACCGGCCCCGACACCGTGCTCCTGCTCGAGCACCCGCCGGTCTACACCGCCGGCAAGCGCACCTCGTCCCTCGAGCGGCCGACCGACGGCACCCCGGTGATCGACGTGGACCGCGGCGGCAAGATCACCTGGCACGGGCCGGGCCAGCTGGTCGGCTACCCCATCGTGCGGCTGCCGGACCCGATCGACGTGGTGGCCCACGTGCGCCGGGTCGAGGAGGCGCTCATCCTCGCCTGCGCCGACTTCGGGGTGGAGACGACCCGCGTGGCCGACCGCACCGGGGTCTGGGTGACCGGCCGCGACGGTGCCCAGGACCGCAAGGTCGCCGCCGTCGGGATCCGGGTGTCCCAGGGCGTGACCATGCACGGCTTCGCCCTCAACTGCGACTGCGACCTCACCTGGTTCGACCGCATCGTGCCGTGCGGGCTCACCGATGCGACCGTGACCTCGCTCAGCCAGGAGACCGGCCGCGCGATCACGGTCGCCGAGGCGACGCCGTACGTCGAGAAGCGCCTCGCGGAGGTGCTCAGCGCAAGCCTCGGCGCCGACGCGTCCTGACCGGGCGGATCAGCGACCCGGGACCAGGCGCTTGAGGGCGCCGACGCCCACCTCGGAGGCCCGCTGCTGCTCGCCGGCAAAGGCGTTGATGACCAGCACGGTGCCGGTCAGCGCAGGAATGGCCCACTGGAGGATCCGCAGCTGACGCTGGGCGTCGGCCGCGTCGCTGGGCGTGGCGTTGGCAGGCTGCGTGCCCGAGACGACGGGGACCGAGTCGTACCGCGAGACCCTCCGTCCCAGCACCCGGCTGTACGCGGTGGCTCCGAGCGCCGCCGCGGTGGCAGCGGTCTTGACCCCGGTCATCGTGGCGACGCCCTGCTGGCCGCTGATCCGCTTCTTGTTGGCCAGGATGATGCCCAGACCACCGATCACGTGCGCGCCGATGGCAACCGCGTTGACAGGGGTCCAGCGGTCCCAGCCTTCGTTGGTGACGTTGCCCGCCGATGCGGTGTCACCGGCTTCTGCGGCGGCCGGGTTCAGGGCCGTGGCGTTGGCGAGCGTGCCGCCGAACCAGGCGGCGAGGCCGACGTCGTGCAGCGAGCGGGAGAAGGTGTTGCGGGCCATGATGCGTCCTTTGGTCGTCGAGGGGTTGTGGCGCAGTGGGTTCCCGCCGCCATCGCCCCAAAACCGGACATCTCAGTGGCGCAGGTCACGGCCCACCGCGACGACGAGCCGATCAGGCGACGTACCCTGGTGAGGTGACCATCGCTCCGGAGGGCCGCAAGCTGCTGCGTCTCGAGGTCCGCAACGCCGAGACGCCCATCGAACGCAAGCCGCCGTGGATCAAGACGCGGGCGAGGATGGGCCCGGAGTACACCGAGCTCAAGGCGCTGGTGAAGCGCGAGGGGCTGCACACGGTGTGCGAGGAGGCCGGCTGCCCCAACATCTTCGAGTGCTGGGAGGACCGGGAGGCCACGTTCCTCATCGGCGGCGACCAGTGCACCCGGCGCTGTGACTTCTGCCAGATCGACACCGGCAAGCCACAGCCGCTGGACCGGGACGAGCCTCGGCGGGTCGCCGAGTCGGTCCAGGCGATGGGGCTGCGCTACGCCACGATCACCGGCGTCGCCCGTGACGATCTCCCCGACGGCGGTGCCTGGCTGTATGCCGAGACGGTCAAGGCGATCCACGGGCTCAACCCGGGCACGGGTGTGGAGAACCTGATCCCGGACTTCAACGGAGTGCCCGAGCAGCTGGCCGAGGTGTTCGAGTCCCGGCCCGAGGTCCTCGCGCACAACGTCGAGACGGTGCCG
>JBBRVU010000151.1:0-10580 GCA_038246575.1 Actinomycetes bacterium
GACCTCGCTGACGTAGAAGGTGCCGGCGTCCCGGTCCACGCCGATCCCCTCGAACTTCGACCCGCCCGCATCCCCGGCGAGGGTGTAGGTGTCCGGGCGTCCAGCGTCGTGGGCTTGCGCGGGCTGGATCACGACGACCATCAGTGGGGCGGCGAGCGCCAGCGACGCCCAGCGGGTCAAAGCCATGGGAAACCTCCGTGTGTCGGAACTCGGTCCGCCCATCCTTTGCCCGGCGGCAGCGGCCGGCATCAAGCATCTGTCGATGGTTCGGTGGCGACCTGGATACCCATCAGATAGCCAGATGGATGATGCGATCCCATGGTCTGCCGTCGTAGCCTCGGCAGGCCATGGACCCCACCGACCCCGCCGTCGACGAGCCCGGAATCCTGGCGGGCGTCGCTCGGCTGGAGACGTGGCTCCACCTCGCGTTCCTGGCGCTGACGACCGCGTCCGCGGCCCGCTACGTGGACGGGCACGGGCTGGGCGGGCGCACCGAATGGGTCCTGGGAGGTGCCGTCCTGCTCCTCGTCGTCTACGCCGCCTACCCGACAGGGCGGCCATGGAGCGGGATCGTGCGGCACGGCATCCTGTGGTGCGCGGCGCTCGTCGCGACCTGGTTCGCCCTGGTGCTCCTCGCCCCGTCCTTCTCCTGGGTCGCAGTGCCGTTGGCGTTCGTCGCGCTTCGGGTGCTCCCCTTCGCGGCCGCCGGTGCCGTGGTCACCGGGATGACCGTCACGGTCGTCGTCACGTGGACCAGGATGCTCGGCGAGCTGGACCCGACTCTCGTGCTGGGGCCGGTGTGCATCGCCGGTCTTGCCGTGCTCTCCTACCGCGCGCTCGACCGGGACGCGATGGTGCGCCGTCGACTCGTCGACGACGTCCAGCAGGCGCAAGGGGAGCTCGCCAGGGCGCAGCACGCCGCAGGGGCCCTGGCCGAGAGGGCCCGGCTGTCCCGGGAGATCCACGACTCCGTGGCGCAGGGGCTCTCGAGCATCAACCTGCTGCTGCAGGCTGCCGGGCAGGAGTGGACCAGCCGCCCGGACGCCGCCCGGGAGCACGTCGGGCAGGCGGCCCGCACCGCTCGCGACGGCCTCGACGAGGTCCGTCGAGTGGTGCGGGACCTGGCGCCGGCAGAGCTGCCCGTGGCGGGAGCCGCGGACGACCTCCCGGAGGCGCTGCAACGGGCCTGCCAACAGGCGGCTCTGCACAGCGTGACCCGAGTCGAACTGCGAGTCCACGGTGAGCAGATGGCCCTGCCGGCCGACATCGCCACGGCGCTGTTGCGTACCGCGAAAGGCGCGCTCGCCAACGTCGTGGAGCACTCGGGCGCGTCGACGGCGACCGTGTCCCTGACGTACCAGCCGGGTTCGGTGTCACTGGACGTGCGCGACGACGGAGCCGGCTTCGACCCGAGGCGCGCTGTCCGCCGACCCGGCCGAGGCTATGGGCTCACCGGCATACGGAGCCGGGTGGAGGGCTACGGCGGGAGGCTCGTGGTGGAGTCCAGTCCCGGCGAGGGCACCGCGCTCGCGGTCTGCATCCCCTTGGCAGGCGACGCATGAGCGGGGCCGACGCCGATGTACGAGTGGTGCTGGTGGACGACCATCCGGTCGTTCGTGCCGGGATTCGCGCCCTGCTGGAGGGACAGCCGGACCTGACCGTCGTGGGGGAGGCCGCCGACGGGCCGAGTGCTGTGGACGTCGTCCGGCGCACACGACCGGACGTGGTGCTGATGGACCTCAACCTCGGGCAGGGGGAGGGTGGGGCGGAGACGACGGCACGACTGCGCAGTCTGAGCGAGCCGCCGTACGTCCTGGTGCTGACCACGTACGACACCGAGGCAGACATCCTCGCCGCGATCGACGCCGGGGCCTCGGGGTACCTGCTCAAGGACGCGCCACCCGAAGAGCTGTTCCGAGCGGTGCGCGGAACGGCACGCGGTGACACCGTGCTGGCACCGGCCGTCGCCGCGACGTTGGTGCGTCGGTCGAGCTCGCCAGGCCCCGTCCTCACCGTCCGCGAGGTCGAGATCCTCGAGCTGCTGGCCGAAGGTCTCGCCAACAAGGACATGGCCCGCCGCCTGCTCGTCAGCGAGGCCACCGTGAAGTCCCACCTCACCCACATCTACGGCAAGCTCGGCGTCGACAGCCGGGCCGGTGCCGTCGCCAAGGCCATCGAGCAACGCGTCATCCGAGCCTGATCTCGCCCTCACAGCATGGTGAGGACAACCGCGGTGCTGCTCGGAGTGTCTCGCCCGCTAGACCACATCCAGCGTGAGGTCGGGATCAGCCAGCCGCCGCGGATCGACCCGGCGCCCCGATTCGATGAGGCCCTCGATGTCCGCGACGACGTCCCACACATTCGCGTTCATGCCGGCCAGAACGCGTCCGTCGGCGAGCCAGAACGCCAGGAACTCCCGGCGTGCGACGTCGCCGCGGAGAACAACGCGGTCGTAACCCCCCTTGCCGATGTAGCCGGTGCACTCCATGCCGAGGTCGTACTGATCGGTGAAGAAGTAGGGCAACCGATCGAACACGGCGTCCTGGCCGAGCATCACCCTGGCGGCGACCGCGCCCTGGCGGCGCGCGTTGGCCCAGTGCTCGACGCGCACGTGGCGGTTGAGCCGGGGCGTGAACGTGTCCGCGACGTCACCGGCGGCGTAGACGACAGGGTCGGAGGTGCGCAGATGCTCGTCCACGGTGATCCCGTTCCTCACGTCGAGACCGGCATCGGCGGCGAGCTCGACGTTGGGCGTGATGCCGACACCGACCAGGACCAGGTCGGCCGCGAGCTCGGTGCCGTCGGCCAGCCGCACGCCGGTGACGGCGCCGCCGCGCCCGAGCAGCTCGACGACCTGCACCCCGCAGCGCAGGTCCACGCCGTGCGCGCGGTGCAGGTCGGCGAACACCTGGGCGACATCGGGGCCGAGGACCCGCTGCAGCGGCAGCGCTCCCGCCTCGAGCAGGGTCACCGGCAGGTCCTTCGCGCGCGCGGCGGCAGTCGTCTCGAGGCCGATCCATCCGCCCCCGATGACCACCACGCGCCGAGCGTGGTCGAGCGCGGCGTGGATGCGCTCGCTGTCGGCCAGGGTGCGTAGGTAGAGCACGCCGTCGAGGTCAGCGCCCGGCAGCGCCAGTCGCCGTGGCGTCGACCCGGTCGCCAGCAGCACGGCGTCGTAGGGGTTCGGCGGTGCCGTCGGCGAGGGTCACCTGCTGGGCCGCCCGGTCGAGGCGGGTGACCCGGCTGCCGAGGCGTAGCTCGACATCGTGCTCCCGGTACCACCCGGCCGGATGGACGAAGACCGTCTCCCGCAGAGATCTGCCCTGCAGGAACTCCTTCGACAGCGGCGGTCTCTCGTAGGGCCGCTCGACCTCCTCGCCGGCAAGCACGATCCGGCCGGTGAAGCCCTCCTGGCGCAGCGTCGAGGCGGCGGTCGCGGCGGCAAGCCCCCCTCCGACGAGCACGATGCCTTTCATCGCAGCTCATCGCCGCGGCGACGGCCCTCGGCGAGCGCGAAGAACTCGGCACGTGATCTGGCGTCGTCCCGCAGCAGCCCGTGCACGGCGGAAGTGACGGTGCTGGAACCACGGGCCTGCGCCCCGCGCAACGTCATGCACAGGTGCTCCGCCTCGAGCACGACCCCGACGCCGCGCGGCGCAAGGTTGGCCTGCAGCCAGTCGGCGACCTGCTGTGTGAGCCGCTCCTGCATCTGCGGGCGCCGGGCGAACATCTCGACAACGCGCGCCAGCTTCGACAACCCCAGGATCCGTCCGCCCGGCAGGTAGCCGACGTGCGCGACGCCGACGACAGGCAGCAAGTGATGCTCGCAGACCGAGTGCACCGGGATGGCGCGGGCGAGCACCAGCTCGTCGTACCTCTCTTCGTTGGGGAAGGTGGTGAGCTCGAAGGGCCGCGGTGCGAACAGCTCGGCGTAGGCACGGGCCATCCGACCCGGCGTCCCGCGCAGGCCCTCCGACTCCAGCGGGACGCCCAGGGCGGTGAGGAACGCGGCCGCCGCCTGCTCAGCCGCGGCGAGGTCCGTGGCCGCGGGTTCGGGCAGCACTCGCAGCGGCGGACGCCATGACTCGGGCCCGGCAACCTCATAGTCGGCCACAGTCGCCGGGTTGCCGCCGTTCAGCTCGTGGCCGGGCGCGCTCACGACGCCGCGCCGCGAGCGGCCCGACGCGCGTGGATGGGCGGGAACAGCGCGGCGAGGCGAGCGAGGGCCAGAGCCGCGACGAGGAGGCCGAAGTCGCGCAGCGCCACGTCGTAGAAGTCCTGGACGAGCAACAGGTTGACGATGATGCCGGCCAACCAGGCGCCCACGACGTACCCACCGATTCGCGGTCGCGCGGCCACGAGCAGACCGGCCACGATCTCCACGACGCCGACCGCCAGCATGGCCTGGTGCGCCGTGCCGGGGATGACGTCGTTGAACTGCGGCGCGAGGTACTGCTCCCAGTCCGTCAGCACGCCGGCGAACTTGTCCAAGCCGAACACGATCGGGGCGAGGGTGAAGGCCGTCCGCAGCAGCATGAAGGCCTGGTAAGCGGGCTGGGACCAGGCGGCGGGGCGGGTCGCTGGCCGGGGTCGGGTGGCGGTACTCATTGTTGCCTCCGGTTCTAAGGGATACTAAGATGCACGCTAGACCGGGTTCGGTATTTGGTCAACAACTTTCTCCGTTAGAAGGCAGCCGATGACTTCCGAGGACTTCGCCAAACAGGTGGCGGGCGTGGCCGCGCTCGCCGAGCCGATACGCCGCGAGCTCTACCTGTATGTGGCCGCGAGCCCCGACGCTGTCAGCCGCGACGAGGCCGCGGCCGGGATCGACGTACCCCGGCACACGGCGAAGTTCCACCTGGACAAGCTGGTCGAGGAAGGGTTGCTCGAGACCGAGTTCCGCCGCCTGTCCGGCCGACAAGGCCCGGGCGCGGGAAGGCCCGCGAAGCTCTACCGCCGCTCGCTCGGCGAGGTGTCCGTCTCGCTCCCCGACCGCGACTACGAGTTGGCGGGGCAGCTGATGGCGCAGGCGATCGAGGAGTCGACGCGCGACGGAGGGTCGGTCTTGGACTCCCTGCACCGGGTCGCCGCACTCCGCGGCGCAAAGGTGGGCGAGCAAACTCGCCAGATCGCCGGGGCGAGGCCGTCGCGGGAGCGGTTGCTCGCCGCGGCTTGCACCACTCTGGCGGACCACGGCTACGAACCGCGGCGCCACGACCACACGGTCACGCTGGCCAACTGCCCGTTCCACGCGCTCGCCAGCGAGCACACCGAGCTCGTCTGCGGCATGAACCTGGCACTCATCGGCGCCGTCGCAGCGCGCGCGGGTGACGGCCGCCTGAATGCGGAGCTGGCTCCGGCTCCGGACCGGTGCTGCGTGGTCCTCAGCGCCACGTGACCGCACGACGAGCGGAGACCGGCGCGAGCGATCAGGGCCGGGTTGATCAGAGCACGGAGAGCATGCCGCCGTCGACGTAGACGAGCTGGCCGTTGACGAAGTCCGACGCCGGGCTGGCGAGGAAGAGCAGCGTGCCCACGAGGTCACCCACCTGACCCCAGCGCCCGGCGGGGGTCCGTTGGGCGACCCAGTCGCTGAAGTCGGGGTCGGCCACCAGCGGCGCCGTGAGCTCGGTCTCGACGTAGCCGGGGCCGAGCCCGTTCACCTGGATGCCAAAGGGGGCGAGGTCGGCGCACATGCCCTTGGTGAGCATCTTCAGCGCGCCCTTCGTGGCGGCGTACGCAGCGATCCCCGGCCGACTGGCCTCGCTCTGCAGCGAGCACACGGTGATGATCTTGCCGTGCCCCCGCGGAGCCATCCGGCGTCCGACCTCGCGGGCCACCAGAAAGGCGCTGGTCAGGTTCGTGTCGAGCAGCCGGTACCAGTCGGCGTCGTCGAACTCCAGAAAAGGCCGCCGGTGCTGACCGCCGGTGTTGCACACTGCGATGTCCAGCGGACCGACCGCCTCGTCAACCTGACGGACACCGTCGACCACCGCTGCGGGATCCGTGTTGTCGAACGCCACGGTGTGCACCGCGCCGCCCGATGCGTCGGCCACCGGTCGGAGCTGCTCAGCAGCAGCGTCGAGCGCGGCCGCGTCGCGGCCGTTGAGGACCACCGTGCATCCCGCCTCGAGCAGGCCGGTCGCCAGCGCCCGGCCGATGCCGCGACTGGAGCCGGTCACCAACGCCGTGCGGCCTGACACGTCGAACAACGGATGGCTCGCCATTGCCTGCCTCTCTGGTGGCGCCGCCGACAGCGGGTCGGTAGCCCCGACCGGGTCGGCTTGTTCCGCAGGGGCGGCGTCAGCATCCGGTCAAGGTGTCGGCGAACGAGTCGATTATCCGGCGATGCTCGTCGAGAGTCCGTGCCGGAGTGCCGACTGTCTGGGACTAGCGTTCTTTCATGGCAACCTTCGACGACGTGGTCCGGATCGTCAGCGGACTGCCTGAGGTCACCGAGGGCATGAGCCGCGGCTGCCGCACCTGGGACGTGGCCGGCTCGACATTCGCCTGGGAGCGGCCGTTCAGCAAGGCAGACCTCAAGCGGTACGGCGACGAGAAGCCTCCGGGCGGTCCGATCCTCGCCGTGCGCGTCGAGGATCTCGGCGAGAAGGAAGCCGTGCTCGCGGCCCACCACCGGGGTCTGTTCACCATCCCGCACTTCGACGGGTACGCCGCCGTGCTCGTCGACCTCCCGGGGGTGTCGGCTACGGTCCTGACCGAGACGCTCGAGGACGGCTGGCTGTCCCGCGCGCCGGCCCGACTCACGACGGAGTTCCGCGCCCGGTGACACCGGCGCGTGGCCGTGACAGGGTCGACCTGACCACACGGCGGAGCCGACCCAAGGAGACCGGATGGACCTCACGCTCAAGCTCGAACTGGTGCCGGTGCCGGTCAGTGACATCGACCGGGCCAAGGCCTTCTACACCGACAAGCTGGGTTTCGGTCTCGATGTCGACGTCGAACCGGCCCCGGGTGTGCGGGTGGTCCAGCTGACCCCACCGGGGTCCGCCTGCTCGATCGTGCTGTCAGCCGGTCTGGATTCCCTCGCCGACTCGGCAGCAGGCACCGTGCGTGGTCTGCACCTCGTGGTCGACGGCATCGAGGCAACTCGCGACGAGCTGATCGGCCGTGGAGTCGAGGTCGCCGAGATCGACGACGTCGGCGGCGGCGTCCGCTACGCCGCCATCAGTGACCCCGACGGCAACACGTTCGTGCTCCAGGAGATGGCCTGGCGCACTGGCGACGCCTACTGATCACCGTCAAACAGGGCATCGACGTCCGGCAGCTGCTCGAAGCAGGTGAACGTCCCTGAGTCGGCGATCTCGTGGGCAGCCCGCAGGAATCCGCCCCAGGCCGCGCGCGCGAGGGTCCCGCCGACGCTGATCCGCCGTACGCCGAGTGCCGCCGCCTCTCCGACGGTGAGGAACGGAGCGTTGATCAGCAGGTTCACCGGTTTGGGTGACACCGCGGCGACGACTGCCGTGACGTGCTCGACTGTCGTGATCCGCGGGGCGTAGAGGCAGTCGGCGCCGGCTTCTGCGTACGCCTGGAGCCGGCGAATCGTCTCGTCGATGTCCGGCCGCCCAGCGACGAAGCCCTCCGAGCGACCGGTCAGGACGATCCCCGTCCCGCTCTCGTCGATCGCCGCTCGTGCTGCCCGGACGCGCTCCACCGCGAGCTCGAAGTCGTGCAGCGGGTTCGTCGCGTCACCGGTCGAGTCCTCGATCGAGAGTCCGGCGATCCCGGTGCCGGCGGCCAGGGCAACGTTGTCCTTGACCTGCGCCGGGTCGACGGCGAAGCCACCCTCGAAGTCGGCGTTGACCGGAACGCTGACCGCGTCCACCACGACCCGCAGGTGGTCGAGCGTCTGCTCCAGGGCGACGCCGTTGTCCGGGTGACCAGTGGTCCAGGCGAACCCAGCACTCGTAGTGGCGAGCGCCGGGAAGCCCAGCCCCTCCAGCGCGCGAGCGCTCCCCGCATCCCACGGGTTCGGCATGACGAAGCAACCGGAGGCGTGCAACCGGTGAAACGCCGCGGTGCGATCAGGGTCCAGGTTCATGCCACACCTCGTCCGTCGTACGCCCGTGCCCGAAGCATAGTCCGGAGCCGTACGACCGCGTCAGGACTCGGCGTTGGTCTTCGGCTCCTTGATCGGGTCGGACGCGTCGGCCCTGGCGTCGTCAGGCTGCCCGCCAGGGGCACCGAGCTCGGCTCCGGCCCGGACCAGCTCCTCGATCTTCTTTCCGGTGTCGGAGTCGACGCTGATCCAGTACTGGAAGGCCCGCGCCAGCACATCGCCCATAACGCCGCCGAGCAGGTGTCCGGCGACCGTCTTGACGAACGCCGCTCGCTGCTCGTCGTTCCAGACATCCCGCACCAGCGAGCCAGCCTGGCCGAAGTCGTCGTCGTCCTCGCGCAGCGTGTAGGCCTGGCGCACCATCGCGCCATCGGCCTCCCACGACTCCTCGGCCTCCCCGACGTTGTCGGCATACCCACGGCCCATCGAGTTCGGGGCATAGACCGGTGCGTCCCCGCGGTGCTCGAAGGCCATCGGGCCGTCCTGCGTGTAAGTGTTCACGTCCACGTGCGGACGGTTCACCGGAAGCTGCAGGTAGTTGGGGCCGATCCGGTAGCGGTGCGTGTCGGAGTAGGCGAACGCGCGACCCAGCAGCATCTTGTCCGGTGAGAAGCCGATGCCCGGCACGAGCGCACTCGGCTCGAACGCGGCCTGCTCGATCTGGGCGAAGAAGTTCTCCGGGTTGCGGTTCAAAGTCATCGTGCCGACCTTGAACAACGGGTAGTCCCCGTGCGGCCAGATCTTCGTCAGGTCAAACGGATTGAAGCGGTAGGACTTGGCGTCCTCATAGGGCATCACCTGGATGGACAGCGTCCACGACGGGAAGTCACCGTTGTCGATCGAGGTGTAGAGGTCGCGCCGGTGGAAGTCGGCGTCCTCGCCGGCGATCCGGGTTGCATCCTCGTCCCTGAGACCCTCAACGCCCTGATTGCTGTGGAAGTGGTACTTCACCCAGTGCTTCTCGCCGGCCGTGTTGATCCAGAGGTACGTGTGCGACCCGTACCCGTTCATGTGGCGAAGGGTCTTCGGGATGCCCCGATCACCCATGAGGTAAGTCACCTGGTGTGCCGACTCCGGGTTCAGGCTCCAGAAATCCCACTGCATGTTGTTGTCCCGCAGCCCCGAGCCGGCGAGGCGCTTCTGCGACCGGATGAAGTGCGGGAACTTCATCGTGTCGCGGACGAAGAAGACCGGAGTGTTGTTGCCGACCAGGTCGTAGTTGCCCTCGGTGGTGTAGAACTTCAGCGCGAAGCCGCGAGGGTCACGCCAGGTGTCGGGCGACCCCTGCTCGCCGGCGACGGTCGAGAAGCGCGCCAGCATCTCCGTCTTCACACCGGGCTGGAACAACGCCGCCTTCGTGTAGGCAGACACGTCGTCGGTGATCTCGAGCTCGCCGAACGCGCCGGTGCCCTTGGCATGCACGTTGCGCTCCGGGATGCGCTCCCGGTTGAAGTGCGCCATCTGGTTGAGGAAGTGGACATCGTGGAGCAGGATCGGCCCGTCCGGCCCGAGGGTCAGCGAGTTGCGGTCGCTGGGCGCCGGGGCCCCGTTGTCGGTGGTCGACCCGAGGCTGGCCTCCTCCGACGGCGCGGTGACGATGGAGCTGTCGGTGGGGATGGGCAGATCAGGCATGGCAATCCTCGTTTCGGTGGCGCGTGCTGCTTCGGCCGGGCCCGCAGTCTTGCTGGGGAGCCTTCCCATTGGTTGTCCCGCCCGCGGCGCATGAAACAAGTTCGGGGCGGTCAGGACAGGGCGGCCTCCGCCAGCAGGTCGACCTGGCGGGGGTCACTGACCGACGGGTCGAGGATCAGCTCGTCGATCCCCGCGTCGGCATACGCCTTGACGGCGCCACGCACGGCGTCCGCGGACCGCAGCGCACTGCCGGCGATCATCTCGGCCGTCTCGCTGCCCATCGGCGAGTAGTAGTCGTGCAGGTTGCTGCGCGACTCGTCCTCGGTGTCGCCAAGCCCGAAGTAGACCAGCGCGACAATGCGCGGTGACCCTGCCCGGCCGGCCGCCTCCCAGGCCGCGCGCACCTTGGCGGCGAACCCGGAAACCGCGTCCGGCGGCATCCCGCCGGCAGTCCAGCCCGCAGCACCGAGGTCGACGACGCGACGCACAGCCGCATCCGTCGTTCCGCCGATGAGGACCGGGATCGGAGACTGCACCGGCGGCGGACTGACGGGACGGGTGTCCTCCTCGATGGGCTCCCCCGACAACGCACGGCGCAGGTCCCCGAGCTGCTGCTCGAACGCCGCGCCCCGACCGCCGAAGTCACGCCCGGTGAGGGTGTAGTCCGCCTGCCGCCAGCCGACTCCCACGCTGCGTTCCGGCGCGGTCGAGGACGTCAAGCTGCACCGGTCTGATCGTGACCACCACCTGCGAGCCGCGGGCGTAGCCGGCTAGAGCCGCGCGTCGATCACGACCTTGCCGCTGCCGAGCTCCATCGAGCGGTGCAGTGCCGCCTCGGCCTGGGCAATCGGGTACGAGTCGGTGATGA
>JBBRVU010000152.1:0-10535 GCA_038246575.1 Actinomycetes bacterium
AACCTGCCGTCGCTACGGGAGAGGAACCATCTACGCCCAGGGCACCGGGCACTCGATGTAGCCGTGGTACGGGCCGGAACCTCGCACGGGGCAGCTTGAGTGCACGGTCGGCAACGAGCATCGAACATCCGCTCGTGCCGCCGTGCGGGCGGAGCCCGACCATGCCGCTGTGCGCGCAGCGCACCATCCTGCCGCGGATCGAGGACTACCCCGCGGGAAACGTCTGCCACCCGGCCTTCGAGGCGGGCTGACGAGCGGGTGGCCAATCCAATCCGCACTCTCCTGCCGCGAGCCGTACGCCATCGTCTTGGCAAGGCACCTCACAAGCCATCGACGCTTCCGCGATGCCTCATGTCGAGCGACGCGCTGGCTGACGGTGGGCGGGCTGAGCGGCGTCGTTGACCTTGGCGACGTCCCCGCCGGTCGGGATTCGGCGGGTCGCAAGCTGGGTGGAGAACTGCCGCCGACAGCGGGCATGAGCGGAGGCTCCCGCAGGATCGTCCGAGGCGCCCCCGGCAAGAGCCAGCGCCTGGGTCAGAATGTAACCCACCCGTGCGCTCGTGCGGCCCGTGCGGTGGGCCCACGTCCGTGCTGCCCTGAATGATCAAGTCGGGTCGGGCTCTGCGGCGAAGCGGGGCGCCGCTGTCTGGGCCCTCCTGGGTACGAGTTGCTGCTGACGCGCTGGCGTGCCCGTCCAGGGAGCGTTCCGCTTGCCACCTATACTGGGGAGATGCAGCCGAGGGAGATTGTGATCGGCCTCAGCGCGGACGAGTCACCTGCACTCGGCAACATCTGGCGGATTACCGCCAAGAAGACCGACTTCTACCTCGACCCCCTGGGGCAGGCTGGCACCACCTTCCATCTTTCAGTCCACGGCCCTAACAACAGCTTTGGCGGACACCGCTTCCACATCAGGGTCGACCACCACACTGTCAATGGGGCGAAGGAGCAGGGATATTTCGTTGAGCACAGCGTCCCCCGGAAGGGCTTTGCTTTCGACGGCCAGCAGGTTGCCGCTCGCGCGTTCCTCGTCGCCCGCATCCGCTGGACCTGGCACCTTCAGCGGCCCCGGTTCCGAGCGGCCGTCGTCTCAGGCGCAGCCCCCGAACTCGCCGACCACCAGATGGGCGCGCGTCTGTCGGAGTTCCTGCCACCAAACCACGCATGGGACATCGACATCGTCGTGTCCTACAACGAGCCCTACTGGCCGCATCCGCTCGGGTCGCTGCGCGACAACGCCCGCCTCGGGCCTCTGCGCAACAAGGCAGGCCTCTGGCTGACCGCGACCTCCTACCGCCGGTTCCAGAAGAACTACCCGACGCCCGAGGAGTTGTGTCTGCGACTGCCGGGGGCAGACGAGGAGCCGAATCGGATCACGTGTGGCGGACCCGGACCCGACGGGGCCAACGGTATGTACTGGTTCGTGGAGACCATTACCTCGCGTGAACTCATCGAAGCGAGTGGCACCAAGCCGGAGGGCGTAGCGGGGTAGGCGTCGAGCCAGCCTCTGCGCCGTCGCGGTCTCAAGGATGGGCGCGCTCTTGCCGCGTGGCGCGCAGCGCACCATCCTGCCGCTGCGGGCAGCAGCGTCGACCTATTGCCTGGCTGTGGGGGGTGGCGTGGCAGCCCGGCGGCTGGCGAGGTAGAGATGGACGCTGCCGAACCCGCCGATCTCGCGGTCGGTGACGTCGATGCCGAACTCGCCGAGGAGGCTGTTGATGTCGCGGATGAGATCCCCGGAACGCCGCCAGGCATTCACGAGTAGGGTGCCGATGCGGTTGCCGTCGCCGGGGTAGTTGATGTCGATGACGATCAGGCGCCCATCGGGTCGGAGGACCCGGAGCAGTTCGGCCATTGCTGTGCGTCCGTCGGGGTAGCCGCTGAAGGCCATGGTGGTCAAGACGGTGTCGAACGTGCCGTCGGCGTAGGGCAGGTGCTCGACGTCGGCGACTTGCAGGTCGGCGGTCAGGCCGGCCCGGGCGAGGTGGTGCCGCGCGGTTCGGACCATCGCCTCGCTGAGGTCGACGCCGTGGGTGTCGTGCCGGCCGGCGTAGCGGGTCAGCAGCCATCCGGTGCCGACGGAGACCTCGAGCACCCGCGGACCGGCGATCTCGGGCAGTGCCTGACCCAGCCAGGTCCGCCACAGCGGGAGCCAGCGCACGGCCAGGTCGTAGGGGCGCGCCCAGCGCGAGTAGAACTGTTGCCAGCGCGAGGTGAACGCCACCGGATCATCGGGCTCGGCCGAGTAGCGCCGCGTCACGCCCCCATCATCGTCGGCGTGTCCACGATCAGCCGGGGGAGGCACCCGCCCCAGCGGAGTCAGCGCAAAGGACGTCGACCGCCAGGGTCACCCAGGAGCGAGCGGCCTGGGAAGCGCTGGTCCGCCTCGGAATCAGGCGACTGACCCGGGACGCTTCCGCTCGTGCCGCGGTGCGCGCAGCGCACGGTCCCGCCGCGGGGCGAGCGCTTCTCGGCTACTCGTTCAACGTGGCGAAGTGCCTGATTCGTCTGCCTACCGGGGCTCATGGTCGGGCGGTCACGTCGAGCGTGCCTCGGACAGCTCGATCAGATGTCCGTCTGGGTCCGAGAGGAAGCAGCGGACTTCGTCACCCCAGTCGTACGGCGGTGTCAAGAAGTCCGCCCCGCGCGCAAGCAGCGCCTCGTATGCAGCCTGGCAGTCCGGCACACGGACGGTGAGGGCATGGTCCACCGGCACGCGAGACGCAGGCGGTGCCATGCTCACCGATGGCTTGTCCGGCGTGGGCTCGCCTGCGGTGACGAGCAGGACCCACATCTGCGCGAAGCGCAGCACCACGCTCGTGCCGCCGTACTCGCGGTGAACCTCTGCTCCGAGAACCTGGCTCCACCAGTCGCGGGAGCGCGAAGCATCCGAGACCACGAGGATCTGGGTAGCGACCCAATCGCCTGCAGCGTCAGCCATCAAGCCAGGGTGACAGGTGCCCTCAGCCCAGGCGACCAACCGCACGCTCGTGCCGCGCGTCGCGCGTCTCCACGGGAACGTCCGGTCATGCCGCCGTGCGAGCAGCGCCCGACCATGCCGCTGTCGGGACGATGGCTTTGGAGGGAGCCCCGGCGAAGGAGTCCCCGGCTCTTGCGGGGCGACTGAGGGAGCGGCAGATCAGACGGGCATCACGTTGGCGACAAGAACGTCCCTGTGGGTCGGCGAGCGGTTCGTGCGAGACTCGAGCAGATGCAGGCACGCTCGGGTGACTTCGAGTTGACCATGGACGAGCTGCGGGCTATTGCCGGGTATGCCGCGGCGTGCGCCGAGCCTGCGCTGGTGATCTTCCGGAAAGCCCATCCCCGTGACCCTCGCCCGGCTGCGGCTACCGAAGCCGCACGAGTCTTCGCCCAGGGGGCGCCCCGTTCGCGCCTGCAACGGACCGCCGCCGCCGACGCCCACCGCGCAGCCAGGGACGCTACGACCCAAGCCGCCCAGCACGCAGCGAGCGCTGCTGCCGATGCCGCCGCAGCGGCCTACCTGCATCCCCTGGCGAAGGCGACACAGGTGCGCCACATCCTGGGAGCGGGTGCCCACGCCGCGCGGGCGGCCGAGCTGGCACGGGGCGATGACCCGGTGGTCGCCGAGTATGTGATCACCGCCGCCGCCAAGCGAGCCACGCCGCTCGTCCTAGACGTGCTGACCCGCTATCCGCGGGCGCCGAAGGGGCGCGGCCGCGTCGCGGTACTCATGCAACGGCTGGACAGCTTGCTTCGGGATCCACCTCCCATGCCGCGCGTGGTCGACGACCCCGGGCCGTTCTTCCACGGCACCAAAGCGGACTTGCGTCCCGGTGACCTGCTGACATCGGGCTGGCGCTCGAACTACGGTTCCGGGCGTCGGGCCAAGCACATCTACCTGACGGCCACACGCGAGGGTGCGCCACTGGCGGCCGAGCTCGCTCGCGGCGAGGGACCCGGACGAGTCTTCCGCGTCGAGCCACTCGGCACGATCGAGGACGACCCGAACGTCACCGACAAGCGCTTCCCCGGCAACCCGACCCGGTCGTACCGCACGACCGATCCAGTGAGGGTCGTCGAGGAGATCATCGACTGGAAGCGGCCTCCGCCAGAGAGAATCCAGCACATGCACGAGCGCATGGCCGAGCTGGCTGAGCTCGGGATCGAGGCGATGGACGACTGACGGCGGGCCATCATTCCTCGGTGGTCGGAGACGCGCGGATGCGTCGGCAGACACACGCGAGACCAGCGCCGCCGACCGCTCCAAGACAGTCCCAGGTCCTACAAGAGGAGTTCGCGAGGCTGCTGAGGCTCTCGGCCGGTGCTGGCAATGTGCGAGCCACGAAGCCGTGGGCCTCGAGACGTTCGAGGTGCTGCTCTGCTATGCATCCATGCTCGCCCACGTCATGGCACGCACCGCCGGGCTGAGTCTCGGCGCCACCACGTCCATCCGTCAGAAGTTGGACTCCGGGTCCTCAGGGCCTGGGCTAGGCGACTGGGTTGCCGTCATGGACGAGGTGGCTACCAGCAAGGCCATCGCCAGGCTGCCCGACGACCAGCCGCTCGGCGAGTTGCGCCAGCTGTTGACCGACAACGTGACCGACGTACGCCGCCGTCTCACCGAGCGACGGCTGGGCCAGGCCCACTTGCGGCGCGCCACACACGATCAGTTTGTCGCAGGCCACCGCGGGAGTCCATGACGTACAGGCTGTCAGTCTCCAGATCGGACCGAGTCACGGTCATCGACTTGTACGGCACTACCGGATGGTCGCCCATCAGTCGCCGGTAGGTCACGGAGGTCGTGCCCGCGAGGGTGTCGAGTTCGACTCGTGCCAAGTGCAGAAGCGGCAGGTCGGTGAGGAAGGCTGCCTGAGCAAGCATCGCCCGCAGGTCTTGCAGCTCTTCGGCCACCTGTGCGCACCTGCTCCGGCCGTTCCTCGTTGGCCGCGACTGCCCCCGCTGCAGTACCTTCTCCACGTTTCACGCGGACCGCACGGTGAAGGGTGTCTTGTCCATCAAGAGCCTCGAGCACGGGCACGTCCTGGACGCTCCAGAGCTGGTGCCGCCCCTGCAGAAGGTCGGCTTGATGTGACCGTGCAGCGACGTCGGCGTCCCAAGGGCCTGACTGCCCGTCGCATAATCCCACTGCGGCGCGCAATTGCGCTGATGCCTAGCCGGGCTTCGCCCCATCCCGACGAGGCGTGTGTGCTCGTGGTGCGGGGCTCCGGTCGGAGCGGGATCTAGACCGTGACCGGGCGGGCCGGGCACGGTGTGTGAACCGCGTGTGAGCGGTTGGTTGGCCTGCTGGCCCCCGTCCGACCGGAGCCGATGATGACGTTACCGCGCACTGTCGCCGACGTGCTTGCCGATCATGTGAGCTTCGAGGTGGAGTGCATCGACCGGATGTACCTCAACGTGTGGGTGCCCAGGCTGGCCTACGGCGGCGGGGCGGCGGGGTTCTTCGTCGGGCACCGCGGCAACGCCTACGCGTCGACGGCGCTGATGGACCCGATGACCAAGAGGTTCGTCGCCAACGTCCACCACTTCGTCGCCGCCCACGACTTGGAGCTGGTGCACTTCGGGAAGGGGGAGCGCAAGGACGACGTCACCGGCCGGTTCCTGGCCGGGTTCACCGAACCGGAGGGAGTGCTCTACGTGGGCCGGGCGCAGGAGAAGTCGGGGGTGTGGCGGACCCAGCGGCGGCACAACCCGGCCACCGGCGCCCCCTACGCGTGGCTGGTGCGTTCCTCGGCGTTCATCAACTTCTTCTACTTCTACTGCGTCGACGCCGACTTCGGCCCGTTCTTCCTCAAGTTCAGCAGCTACTTCCCCTACACCGCCAAGTTGTGCATCAACGGCAACGAGTGGGCCAAGCGGCAGGCCGCCAAGGCCGGGATCGGCTACCAGCCGCTGGACAACGGCTTCGCCGCCGTCGACGACGTGCCCGCGCTGCAGACGATCTGCGACAGCCTGGGCCCGGACCAGATCGACGCGCTGCTGCGCAAGTGGCTGGCGATCCTGCCCAACCCGTTCACCGCCGAGGACGAGGCGGCCGGCTACCGCTACGAGCTGTCGATGCTGCAGGCCGAGTTCTCGCTGACCCAGATGCTGGACAAGCCGGTGTCTGGGCGGATCTTCTTCGAGCAGGTGCTGCACGACAACCTCGACATCGGCCGCCCGGACCAGGTCGGGCTGGTCTTCGACCGGCAGATCCGGCGCCGCGGCCGGCGACCGACCCCGGGCCGGTTCCGCACCCGGGTCATCACCGACGGGGTGGTGCCCTCGCTGCACGTCAACTACAAGAACTCCAAGATCAAGCAGTACCACAAGGAAGGGAGAGCACTGCGCTCTGCCGCGTTTTGCATCTGATGCAGGCGTTGATCAATTGATGGGGTGCCTGCGCTGCTGGGGCATTCAGGAGTCGTCGTTTGTGTCCAAGTCGCCCCTGCGGGCGTGTCGCTACCGGTCCCGGCTTGCATCCGATGCTTGAGTTTGTCACCAGATGCGAGGGCGGGAGGGAGTGGCGTGGACCGGCCTGGGCAGACGGCTCGGCTGCACGTGGTGCAGCGGGGCGAGGAAACGGTTGGGGCTCGGACGTTCGAGGCGATGCTGGATGGCTGGCGGGCCCAGCAGTTGAGTCGCAACCTGGCGTTCGCGACGATCGGTGCCGGGGCTCGGGTGGTGCGTCGCTTCCAGGAGCACACCGGCGGCTACCCGTGGCGGTGGACGTCGGCGGAGTTCGATGCCTGGATGGCCGAGCTGCGCGGTGGCGGTGGCCGGGCGCACGGGACGCTGCGCGGCTATCAGCTGGCGGTGCGCGGCTTCCTTGGTTACGTCTGCGACCCCGCCTACGGATGGGACCAGCGGTGCCTGGCGCTGTTCGGCGCGCATCCGGTGCAGATTTGCCACGAGGCCAACCTGGCCGTCCACGCCGGCGACTACGAGGGGAGGCCGGGCCGTCGGCCGCTGAGTCGCGCGGAGTGCCAGGCCTTGTTCGATGCCGCCGACGCCCGCGCGGAGACGATCCGGACCGGCGGGCGCAAGGGCTGGCTGCCGGCGTTTCGGGACGCGACGATGCTCAAGGTCGCCTACGCCTTCGGGTTGCGCCGGCGGGAGCTGCTCATGCTTGAGGTGCACGACTTCGGGGCCAACCCGAAGGCGCCGGAGTTTGCTGGCTTCGGCGTCTGCTACGTGCGGTGGGGCAAGGCGTCCCGCGGGTCGCCGCCGCGTCGGCGCAGCGTGTTGACGGTGATGCCGTGGTCGGTGGAGGTGCTCGAGGAGTGGGTGGGGGCTGGCTGGCCGCGGGTGCGCCGCGGGTCGGCTGCCGGGCTGTGGCCGTCCGAGCGGGCCGCCCGGGTGAGCGAGGACCGGTTCAACGCGGCGTTCGCGCAGGCGGCAGCCGACGCCGGGCTGGACGTCGGGCTGGGTCCGCACTGCCTGCGCCACTCCTACGTCACCCACCTCATCGAGGACGGCTACGACGCCTTGTTCGTCCAGCAGCAGGTGGGTCACGAGTACGCCTCGACGACGGCGATCTACACCTCGGTCTCCTCGGACTATCGCACCCGAACGCTGCGCGCCGCGCTGGACCGCGCGGCCAGCCCGGCAGAAGGCGAAGGCGGCGCGCGATGACCCGAGCGGTGGGGTATGCCTGGCGGCTGCGTGAGGTGATGGCCAGCCACGGGGTGTGGAAGACGACCGACCTGGGTCCCCTGCTTGCCGAGCGCGGCGTCGTGCTGTCGGCGGCGCAGGTCTACCGGCTGGCCGCCAAGGTCCCGGAACGGCTGTCGCTGCGCACGCTCGCGGCGCTGTGTGACATCTTCGACTGCACCCCTGACGAGCTCA
The DNA here is from genome assembly GCA_038246575.1 of Actinomycetes bacterium. GTDB lineage: Bacteria > Actinomycetota > Actinomycetes > JACCUZ01 > JACCUZ01 > JACCUZ01. Next base: position 7,828 of record JBBRVU010000152.1, read on the forward strand.
TCGACACCAAGGCGGAGTCAGCGGGGGTGGGGGCGCCCGCCGGGCAGCCGGACCGGCCCGGGACGGCAGCGGTGGTTGCGCTGGGCGAGACCGGCCGGCCGCGACGGGCCCGGGTGGATCCCCGGCCGTGAGCTCGCGCCAGCGCCGCCGGTGCGCGCGTTGCGGGCGGATGGCCCTGTCCGGCTGGCACTGGCCCGATGGGTACGTCTGTGTCAGTTGTGCGCGTCGCGGGGTGCGCCGCCGGGGTCGCTGCCCCGGCTGTGGGGTGAACCGGCCGCTGCCCGGAGTTTCTGCCGGCGGCGAGCCTGCCTGTGCCGGCTGCGCGGGAATCACCACCTCGTTTGTCTGTGCCGGCTGTGGCGAGGAAGGCGAGTTGTGGTTCGCACATACCTGCCTGCGCTGTTCACTGCGCCGCCGGGCCGGGGAGGTCATGGCGGACGCCACCGGTGAGGTGCCCGCCGTGCTGGTGCCGGTGCACGAGGCGGTCGCCGCGATGGTCGACGCGTGGGCCGGCTTGATCTGGCTGCAGTCCACGGCCGTCCGAGAGCGGCTCGCCGCGCTCGCCACCGGCGCGGTGCCGGTGAGCCACGAAGGGCTCGACCGGCTGCCGTCGGGGCCCGGGCGGGAGTACCTGCGCGAGCTGCTGATGGCGCACCGGGTGCTTCCTGCACGGGACAAGTACCTGCTCGCGTTCGAGCGCTGGACGGCCACTCGGCTGGCCAGCGTGGACGACGACGCCGATCGACGGCTGATCCGCCTCTACCTGCGGTGGCGGCACCAACGGGAGCTGACCGCCCGGGCCGACGCCGGTCCGCTAGCTGCGGGCACGGTGGCCACCGCCCGCCGCCGGGTCAACGCCGGGATCCGCCTGCTCACCTGGCTGCGCGCCCGTGGGCGGACGCTCGAGGAGTGCACGCGGGCCGACCTCGACCGCTGGTATGCGTGCCGGTCGAACCCGCATGCGGCCGACGACTTCCTCACCTGGGCGATCCGCCACCGGCACTGTCCGCGGCTACAGCTGCCACCCCGCAAGAAGGCCAGCCTCACCAGGGGCAGCCAGGCCGAGCGCGCCCGGCTGCTGGCCCGGCTGCTCACCGATGAGACCGTCGACCTTGACCTGCGGGTGGCCGGCTGCCTGGTGCTGGTGCTTGCCCAGCCGCCTACCCGCATCGTCACGCTCACCGTCGAGCGGATCGCGGTTCGCGACGAGGAGGTGTGGATTCGGCTGGGCCGCCATCCGCTGCCACTACCGGCGGAACATGACGACGGCCGGTCAGCCGAACTCGCCGTGGCTGTTCCCCGGGCAAGCCCCCGGGCAGCATCTCGGCGCGAAGCAGTTGACCGCTCGGCTGGTCCGAGTCGGCGTGCGCAGCACCGGCCGCCACGCTGCTCTCAACGCACTAATCGCCGAGATCCCCGCACCGCTGCTTGCCGAAGCTCTCGGCTACCACCCCAAGACGGTGACCCTGCGCGCTGGCGAACTCGGCACCGACTGGGCCGGCTACGCCGCCAGCAAGGCTCGCTCCTCAGCATTCCAGAGGTGAACACGCGGCCATCGAATATGCGTCCAGCCAGGCGCCTTGTCGGATCGCGGCCGCGTCGTCCTGCCCAGTCGCGCAGACCGGAACATGCGTCGATCGAATATGCGTCTCCACCAGTACACCGAGACCACGATCAACGACACCCGCGACTTCGGGATCTCCAAGCGGCTGACGAACCTGCCCGCGCTGCGGCAAATCGGCTTCCCAGCCAACCGGCGCCTGCTCGGCGCCCAACGCGTCAGCCACGACCCGATCCGCGGCGCCCAGGCATTCACCGAGCTGACCGCACCGATCCTCACCAGCAACGGCTACCGCATCCCCGGGCTGCGTTTCGGCGACCCCCGCGTCCACGCGTTGCTGCAGGCCCTGCTCATCCACCGGCTGCTACCGAACGGGTTCACCAACCGTGACCTGCGCGCCCTCACTGCGCCCCTCCTCGGCACACCGCCCGAGGACATCACCGCCGGGAAGATGACCTACGACCTGCGACGTCTGCGCGTGCACGGACTCATCGCCCGCATCCCCCACACCCGCCGCTACCGCGTCACCGACCTCGGATTGCACCAAGCGCTGCTGTTCACCCACGCCCACGATCACCTGCTGCGCGCCGGGCTGGCCGAAGTCACCGACCCCGACCCGCCGGCGCCGACTCGGCTGCGCACCGCCGCCCGCGCATACCAGGCCGCCGTCGACGACCTGGCCGATCGGGCACGCCTCGCGGCCTGAACTGAACCGCCACGACCGAGCGCGGAGGCGACCCACCGATCACGCACTTGACTCGATCAAGGACGGTGTCCCGTCCTAAGCCCTCTAACCACTGCTCAACTCATCGTCCAACCGGGGGGCGCGGTTGACGGGTCTCCCCCGGCAGTCGATCACTCGGTGAGGCAGAGGCCGTCGCCGGACGTGCCTCACCCGATCCATGGCGGCAGCCGGAGCCTCCGCGGATCGCGTCGTCACAGGAGCACGTTTCGGCTGACATCCGCATCTGGCCGCGCGTCGCGCGTCTCCGCGGGAACATCCGACCATGCCGCCGTGCGGGCAGCGCCCGACCATGCCGCCGTGCGGGCTGCGCCCGACCATGCCGCCGTGCGGGGAGCGCCCGACCATGCCGCCGTGCGGGCAGCGCCCGACCATGCCGCCGTGCGGGCAGCGCCCGACCATGCC
>JBBRVU010000153.1:0-10507 GCA_038246575.1 Actinomycetes bacterium
ACGAGTGGAGGACCTCGGGCGCTACGGGCGGACCTTCGCAGCCGCCATCCTCGGTCGTAGGACGCCAACCTGAGGCAGAGGAGCCGAGATGAACACCCCACAGATCGTTGTCGGGATCGATGGGTCGGAGCAGTCCAGCCTTGCCCTCATGTGGGCGACGCAGCAGGCGAAGAGCACCGGCTCCCAGCTGCTCGTGGTTCACGCCTGGCGGCCGCCCGTGGTCGACGAGATCGCCGGTGGGCACCGGTTCCGGGAGCTCACCCTGGGCGACGCCCGGACTCGCGCGAGCCGGTGGGTCCACGAGGCCGTGGGCGACGACCTCCAGCCGGGGTGGGAGCTGGCAGTCCTCGAAGGATCCGCCGGCCGCTTGCTCGTCGAGCTGAGCAAGGACGCGCGGCTGCTGGTTGTCGGGACCCGCGAGCACGTCGGACTGAGACGCATCGCCACTGGCTCGGTGAGCCACTACTGCCTGACCCACAGCAGCTGCCCGATCGTCGCCGTCCCACCGACCATGGTGGCCGCATCGGCCACGAAGGAGCCAGTGTCATGACTGCTCGCGCACCTACGAACGCCATCGTGGTGGGGATCGACGCCTCAGTCGACAGCGACCGGGCCGTGACCTGGGCCTTGGCGCTCGCGGCCCGCACCGGCCGACCCGTGCACTTCGAGCACGTCCTGGACACCTCGTACGTGCCCGAGGTCGACCCGTCGACATTGGAAACCTGGGCAGCCGCCGGTCGGGCGCTGCTCGACTCCGCTGCGGCTCAGGCCGAGCAGGTGCCCGGCGTGCGGGCGACGAGCCACTTGGCGGACACCGGGCTCGCACCGGCCGCTGCCCTCGCCGAGGCCAGCAAGGACACCGCCATGCTGGTCGTCGGGGCACGCGGACACGGTGGCTACGCCGGCCTGCTGATGGGCTCGGTCAGCCAGCACGTCGCCCGGCATGCCAGCTGCCCCGTGATCGCCGTTCGCCGGCCCAGCGCGCCGGACGAGACGCGAGTCGTCGTCGGCGTCGACCCCTCCGAGGGGGCAGAGGTCGCTCTGGGCCTCGCTCTCCAGCTCGCCTCAGATGTTGGGGCGCCCGTCACCGCGATCCACGCGCTGCGCGCACCGGCGATGTACGGCGTGGGGGTCGCCCTGCCACTGCCCACCGACACCGGCCAGGCGATCATCGATGCGGAGCGGGCGTTCGCCGAGCAGCTCGCCCCCTGGCGGGCGAAGTTCCCGTCCGTGACGCTCACCTCCGAGGTGATCCCCGGCCACCCGACCGCCGTCCTGACCGACGCCTCGGAGCATGCCGCGCTGGTGGTCGTCGGCCGTCGCGGGCTGGGCGCCTTCGCCGAGATGTTGCTCGGCTCGGTGAGCCAGTCGGTCCTCCACCACGCCAAGTGCCCGGTGGCCGTCGCCCACTGAGGCAGGTCCGCGAGACACCGGTCAGCGTCGCATCGATCGAGGAGAGCCCATGCCGCCGAGCGAGAAGGTCCTGGCCGACGTCGACGCCTACTGGCGCGCGGCGAACTACCTGTCCGTCGGTCAGATCTACCTGCTGGACAACCCATTGCTGCGCGAGCCGCTGCGACCGGAGCACATCAAGCCACGGCTGCTCGGTCACTGGGGCACGACGCCGGGACTGAACTTCCTGTACGCCCACCTCAACCGGGTCATCGTCGAGCGCGACATCGACATGATGTACGTGACAGGACCCGGGCACGGTGGCCCGGGACTGGTGGCCAATGCGTACCTCGAGGGCACGTACTCCGAGGTCTATCCGGCCATCGACCAGAGCCTCGACGGGATGCGCCGGCTGTTCCGCCAGTTCTCCTTCCCGGGCGGGATCCCGAGCCACGTCGCGCCCGAGACACCGGGGTCCATCCACGAGGGCGGCGAGCTCGGCTACTCACTGGCCCATGCCTACGGCGCTGCGCTGGACAACCCCGACCTGGTCGTGGCGTGCGTCATCGGAGACGGCGAGGCGGAGACCGGACCGCTGGCGGCGAGCTGGCACTCCAACAAGCTGCTCAACCCGGCCCGCGACGGGACGGTGCTGCCGATCCTGCACCTCAACGGCTACAAGATCGCCAACCCGACGGTGCTCGCGCGGATCCCCCACGACGAGCTCGAGTCCCTGCTCATCGGCTACGGGCACGAGCCCTTCTTCGTCGAGGGCTCCGACCCGGATGAGATGCACGCAGCCATGGCCGCGACCTTCGACGAGGTGTTCGACCGGATCGCCTCGATCAAGGCCGCGGCGCTGGCCGGAGACCTCACCCGACCCCGGTGGCCGGCCCTGGTCCTGCGCACGCCCAAGGGATGGACCGGCCCGGCGCGGGTCGACGGACTGCAGGTCGAGGGAACGTGGCGATCACACCAGGTCCCGCTCACCGACACCCGCCACGACGACTGCCACCGTGAGCAGCTCGAGACGTGGATGCGCAGCTATCGACCCGACGACCTCTTCGACGACGACGGCCGCCTCGCCGAGCGACTGCGCAACCTTCCGCCGCGCGACACCCGCCGGATGAGTGCCAACCCGCACACCAATGGCGGGGGCGTGCTGCGCGACCTGTCGATGCCCGACTTCCGCGACTACGGCGTCGACGTCGGCACCCGGGGCAGCACCCAGTCCGAGCCGACCCGGGTGCTCGGGCAGCTCGTCCGCGACATCGTCAGAGCCAACCCCGACACGTTCCGGTTGATGGGGCCGGACGAGACGGCGTCCAACCGGCTGTCGGCAGTCTTCGAGGCCACCGATCGAGCCTGGCTGGCCGAGCGCATCGACGGGGACGACCACCTCTCGCCCGACGGAAGGGTGATGGAGATCCTCAGCGAGCACCTCTGCCAGGGCTGGCTCGAGGGCTACCTGCTCACCGGCCGGCACGGGCTCTTCAGCTGCTACGAGGCGTTCATCCACGTCGTGGACTCGATGTTCAACCAGCACGCGAAGTGGCTCAAGGTCACCCGCGACATCCCTTGGCGACGCCCGTTGGCGTCGTTGAACTACCTGCTCACCTCGCACGTCTGGCGCCAGGATCACAACGGCTTCTCCCACCAGGACCCCGGCTTCATCGACCACGTCGTGAACAAGAAGGCCGAGATCATCCGGGTCTACCTTCCGCCGGATGCCAACTGCCTGCTCTCGGTGGCCGACCACTGCCTGCGAAGCCGCGACTACGTGAATGTCGTGGTGGCCGGGAAGCAGCCGACCCCCGACTGGTTGTCGATGGAGGAGGCGATCCTGCACTGCACGCGTGGCGTCGGCATCTGGGAGTGGGCCGGGAACAACGACAGCGGGGATCCTGATGTTGTTCTCGGGTGTGCCGGTGACGTGCCGACGATCGAGACACTGGCCGCCGCCAAGTTGCTGCGCGAGCACCTGCCCGACCTCTCGGTCCGCGTCGTGAACGTCGTCGACCTGATGCGACTGCAGGACGAGCGGGAACATCCGCACGGTCTCTCGAACCGGGAGTTCGACACGTTGTTCACCACGGACAAGCCGGTGATCTTCGCCTACCACGGGTACCCCTGGCTGATCCACCGGCTGACCTATCGCCGCACCAACCACGACAACCTGCACGTACGGGGCTACAAGGAGGAGGGCACGACGACCACGCCGTTCGACATGCTGATGCTCAACGACCTCGATCGGTTCCATCTCGTCATCGACGTGATCGACCGGGTGCCGGCGCTGGGCTCGCATGCTGCGCAGCTACGCCAACAGATGGTCGACGAGCGGCTCAGCCATCGCGCGTACACCCGGGTGCATGGCGAGGATCCCCCGGACGTGCGGCGGTGGCAGTGGGCCGATGACACCGTGCCGACCGACGCCGCAACGAGCTGACTGGTGGGCACCCGAGTCCTGACGGTCAACACCGGATCCAGCAGCGCCAAGCTCCGCGTCCTCGACGACGAGGTGGTGATCGCGACCCGAGACACTGCACCGGAGACTGTCGGCGACGTGGTTGTCGAGCTGCTCGGCGAACACCCGGTGGACGCTGTGGGACACCGCGTCGTGCACGGCGGACCGAGGCACACGGTGCCGGTGCGCATCGATGACGGCGTGCTCGACGACCTGCGGGAGCTGGTGCCGCTCGCGCCCCTGCACCAGCCGGTGGCCATCGCGGCGATCCAGAAGGTGCAGCAAATCCGACCCGACCTCCCCTCCGTCGCGTGCTTCGACACGGCCTTTCACGCCGACCTGCCGGCCGCTGCCCGGACCTACGCGTTGCCGGTCGCCTGGCGGACCGCGGACGAGCTGCGGCGCTACGGGTTCCACGGGCTCTCCTATGCCTGGGCGAGCCGGCGCAGCGCTGCGCTGCTCGCCCGGGACGACCTCCGCCTCGTTGTCGCACACCTGGGATCGGGGGCATCGCTGGCAGCCATCCACGGAACCCGGCCGGTCGACACGACGATGGGCTTCACGCCGATGGACGGTCTCGTGATGGCCACCAGGTCGGGCGCCGTCGACCCTGGGTTGCTGCTGTGGCTGATGCAGCACCGCGGCATCGAGCCCGGTCAGCTTCGCGACGCACTGGACAGCGACAGTGGGCTGCTCGGGATCGCCGGGACCGAGGACATGCGCGAGGTGATCGACCGGTCGAGGGCAGGCGACCAGGACGCAGTCCTGGCGTTCGAGGTGTACCTGCACCGTCTCTCCGCCGGTGTGGCCGCCATGGCTGCCTCCTTGGGCGGGATCGACGCGCTGGTGTTCACCGGAGGCGTCGGGGAGCGGGCCCCGGAGGTGCGCCGGCGCACCGCCGAGCGGCTCGCCTTCCTAGGGGTCGGTCTCGAGTCCGTCGCCAACGCGGCTGTCACCGCGGATACCGCCGACGCCGACCTGACAGCGCCCGGCGCGGTGGTCCGGACGCTGGTGGTGACGGCTCGTGAGGATCTCGAGATCGCCCGCGGCGTCCGCTCCGCGCTCGGCTGACTAGGGCGACCGTCAGCTCTCGTCGGCGGCGCTGCGTTGCGCGGTTCGCACCACCTGTGCAAGGGGCCGCCGCGGGGTTGCCGGCACCGGTGAGCCGTAGCCCAACCGCAGGATCATCTGGGTGTGACCGACACCGGTCATCGGCGAGCGGGCCAGCCACCGGAGGTCGGAGAACTCGAGCGGTTGGTTCATGAACGACGCCGAGACCCCGGCCATCGTCGCCACCAGGAGGGCACGCTGCAGCGCCTGACCAGCGCGGATCCAGTCGATCGGGTTGTCCTGCGTCGTGGAAAGGAGGGCGACGCAGGGTGCCTTCTCGAAGGGCGTGACCCCCCGTGCCGGATCGCCGCCGTCACCGAGGTCACGGAAGGGCGTCCGCAGCCCGGCCGGCATCGGCCCGAGCGACTGCCACGGCACGCCTTCACCCGGGCCTGTGCGGCCGATCCAGGATCGACGCTCCGCCGTGCCTGCGTCCGTCGCGAGCTCCTCGAACTCAGCGTCGTGCAGCAACCCGACGACGCGGTCGACCTCGACCGCGTCCTCGTACACACGAAGGATCGCGTTCTCGAGTCCGACCGACTCCTGAAGGCTGCTGAGGATGCTGGCCGGGATGTGCCGGTCGAGGAACGGATAGCGGTTGGTCCGGCGCGTCCACAGCGCCGGGTAGAGCTCCGACAGGGCCCCCGGACGGGCATGCCGGTGGTCCACCTCGAGGTGCGCCACGTGGGTGGGGTCGTCCTTCGACGGCAGCAGCCTGATGCGCGGGTGGAAGCCCAACCGGTCGGCGGCAACCCTGAGGTTGAACAGCGCCGCACCGCAGCTGATCAGCAGCGAGCGCCCAGCGCCGTCCGACACCGTGAGCTGACGGGTGACGTCCGCGTACAGGTCGATGCTGCGCTCCCCGACCTCGAAGAGCCAAGGCTGGCTGTTGTGCACCGAGGGTGCGGCCGTGGCGGCCTCCAGCAGGGACCGGACCGTCGGGCGGTCCAGGAGCGCGATCCGGGCAGTTTCGGTCATTGTTTTGCCTCCTCGTCTGCCTGCAGTCTCCCGGCGCGAGCGGAGGCGGCGTCAGGTGCGAAGGTCCCCGACACTCGCGACGAAAGGCCCGCCCCTGCGGCCGTGCCGCGCGTCAGCGGAGGGAGAGCGTCAGGCGGCCGAGCGCGGAGACCTCGACGTCGACACGTTGTCCGGCAGCGACGGGCAGCGGCGGCACAACCGATCCAGTGATGACCACTTCACCCGCCACCAGGCGCTCACCGACAGCCGCCAGCTGCTCGGCCGTGAGCCGGACCAGCTCGAGCAGGTCCCCCGTGATCGCAGAGGAGTCCTCGGTGGCGGCGGCCCGGAGCCCGTCGACCGTGACCGTCGCAGCGAGCCCGGCGGAGGACAGGCAGCCCGGGACCAGCGGTCCCAGCAGCACGTGCCGGTGGAAGATGTTGCCGCTGAGGACGTCGGTGACGTCCTCAGGGCCCTGCGGCTGCGTGTCCAGGTCGGCCAGCTCGACGGCGACGGATGCTCCGGCCACTGCCTCCCGCACCGCGTCGTAGGACGCACCCGGGCCGATGTCCGATCCGATGTGCACGGCCACCTCCGGCTCGAGCACCGGCCGCATCCATCCATCGACGGACACCACGGCCCCGTCCTCGAGCAGCCCGCGGTCGAGCAGGAAGCCGATCAGCGGCCGGTCGAGGCTGAACTTCTCCCCCGCGGCCACGGTGCCGAAGCCGAGCTTCCACCCGACCTGTCGCGCTCCCTCGCCCACAGCGGCGTCGCGGGCCCGCAGCTGGGCGCGCATCCCGTCGAGCAGCCGCGGGTCGTCGACCGTCATCGCACCTGCTCCATGCCGCGGAGTCTAGGGAGGGGACGCTCGCTCGGCAGATCAGTCTGTTCGACCGGGCGGTCAGGTGCCGACGTAGGCCGCGAGGTGCTCGCCGGTGAGGGTGGATCGGTCGGCGACGAGGTCGGCGGGGGTGCCCTCGAATACGATGCGACCGCCGTCGTGGCCGGCGCCCGGGCCGAGGTCGATGAGCCAGTCGGCGTGCGCCATGACCGCCTGGTGGTGCTCGATGACGATGACCGACTTGCCGGAGTCGACGATCCGGTCGAGCAGGCCGAGCAGCTGCTCGACGTCGGCGAGGTGGAGACCGGAGGTCGGCTCGTCGAGGACGTAGACGTCCCCCTTCTCCGCCATCTGGGTGGCCAGCTTGATCCGCTGCCGCTCGCCGCCGGACAGCGTTGTCAGGGGTTGGCCGAGGGTGAGGTAGCCGAGCCCCACATCGGCGAGCCGCTCCAGGATCTTGTGCGCGGCCGGGATGCGCGCGTCGCCGTCGCCGAAGAACTCCTCGGCCTCGGTCACCGACATCGCGAGCACCTCGCTGATGTTGCGTCCGCCGAGGCGGTAGTCGAGCACCGCGGCCTGGAACCGTTTGCCCTCGCAGTCGTCACACGTCGTGGCGACGCCGGCCATCGTGGCCAGGTCGGTGTAGATGACGCCGGCGCCGTTGCAGCTGGGGCAGGCACCCTCGGAGTTGGCGCTGAACAGCGCCGGCTTCACGCCGTTGGCCTTGGCGAACGCCTTGCGGATCGGCTCGAGCAGACCGGTGTAGGTCGCCGGGTTGCTGCGCCGGGACCCCTTGATGGCTCCCTGGTCGACCGACACCACCCCGTCCCGCCCGGACACCGAGCCGTCGATCAGCGAGCTCTTGCCTGACCCCGCGACCCCGGTGAGGACGACGAGCAGGCCGAGTGGGATGTCGACGTCGACATTCTGCAAGTTGTGGGTGTCGGCGCCGCGGACCTCCAGAACGCCGGTGGACGTCCGCTCGTTCTCCTTGAGAGCCGCGCGGTCGTCCAGGTGCTTGCCGGTGATCGTGCCACTCCCCCGCAGCCCCTCCAGGCTGCCTTCGTAGACGACCTGGCCGCCCCCCGTACCCGCACCGGGACCAAGGTCGACGATGTGGTCGGCGATCGCGATCACCTCCGGCTTGTGCTCCACCACCAGCACGGTGTTGCCCTTGTCGCGCAGCCGCAGAAGCAGATCGTTCATCCGCGCGATGTCGTGCGGGTGCAGCCCGATGGTCGGCTCGTCGAAGACATAGGTCACATCGGTGAGCGAGGAACCGAGGTGGCGGATCATCTTGGTGCGCTGCGCCTCACCACCCGAGAGCGTGCCCGAGGGCCGCTCGAGGCTGAGATAGCCGAGCCCGATCTCCACGAATGAGTCGAGGGTCTCCCCGAGCGCCACCAGCAGCGGCACCACCGACGGCGCGTCCAGGTCCCGCACCCACGTGGCGAGGTCGGTGATCTGCAAGGCACAGGCGTCGGCGATGTTGATCTTCCCGATCTTCGCCTTCCGGGCCGGCTCGGCGAGCCGGGTGCCCTCGCACTCGGGACAGGTGGTGAATGTGATCGCTCGCTCCACGAAGGCACGGATGTGCGGCTGCATCCCCTCCGGATCCTTGGTGAGCATCGACTTCTGGATCTTCGGGATGACGCCCTCGTAGGTGAGATTGATCCCCTCGACCTTGATCTTGGTCGGCTCGCCGTAGAGCAGGTTGTGCAGCTCCTTCTTGGTGAACTTGCTGATCGGCTTGTCCATGTCGAAGTGGCCCGAACCGGCGAAGATGCGGCCGTACCAGCCGTCCATGCTGTAGCCGGGGATCGTGAGCGCGCCGTTGTTCAGCGACCGGCTGTCGTCATAGAGCGCAGACAGGTCGAAGTCGGTGACCGAGCCCCGGCCCTCGCAGCGCGGGCACATCCCGCCCAGGCGAGTGAAGGTCGCCTTCTCGGTCTTCGTCTTGCCGGCGCCGCGATCAATGGTGATCGCACCGCTCGCCGTCACCGAGGGGACGTTGAAGGAGAACGCGTTGGGCGGGCCGACATGCGGCTTGCCGAGCCGGCTGAACAGGATACGCAGCATCGCGTTCGCGTCCGTGACCGTGCCGACGGTGGATCGCGGGTTGGAACCCATCCGCTCCTGGTCGACGATGATCGCAGTCGTCAGTCCGTCGAGCACGTCGACATCCGGCCGGGCCAACGTCGGCATGAAGCCCTGCACGAAGGCGCTGTATGTCTCGTTGATCAGCCGCTGCGACTCAGCTGCGATGGTGCCGAACACCAGCGAGCTCTTGCCCGAGCCAGAAACGCCGGTGAAGACCGTGAGCCGGCGCTTCGCGATCTCGACGCTGATGTCCTTGAGGTTGTTCACGCGCGCGCCGTGCACCCGGATCAGATCGTGGCTGTCGGCTGCACGCGCCACAGGCGACGGGCTCTTCGTCCTGCTCGCCTTCGTCATTCGCTTCTCCATCCTCGGCGGGGGCTCAGCGCAGCTCCTGGATGCGGATCAGGTTCCCGGCAGGGTCGCGGATGGCGCAGTCGCGAATGCCGTAGGGCTGCTCGGTCGGCTCCTGGACGACCTCGACCTCGCCGGCCCGCAGCCCTTCGAAGGTGGCATCTAGATCCTTGGTGGCCAGCAGGAGCGTGGCGTAGGTGCCCTTGGCCATCATCTCGGCGATCGTACGGCGCTCGTCATCGGTGATGCCGGGGTTCGCGCCGGGCGGGTTCAGGACGATTGACGTGCCGGGCTGGTCGGCCGGACCGACCGTGATCCAGCGCATCAATCCCTTGCCCACGTCGTTGCGGACCTCGAAGCCGAGGACGTCGCGGTAGAAGGCCAGGGACGCGTCCGGGTCGTCGAGCGGGAGGAAGCTGGCGTTGATGGTGATGTCCATGGCGGTCAGGCTAGGCGCGGCTCGGTGACCTGCGCTTCTCGATTCCTGATCGGTCTGGTCACCTGTTTCGCGACACACGGCGGGAGCCCCGCGGTCGTCCGTCGTGCGTCCCGGCGGTAGGCACTGGGCGGCACCCCGACCAGCTCGGTGAAGCGGGTGCTGAACGTGCCCAGCGACGAGCAGCCGACCGCGAAGCAGACCTCGGTGACGCTGAGGTCGCCACGGTCCAACAGCGCCATCGCGCGCTCGATCCGCCGTGTCATCAGGTAGCTGTACGGCGACTCGCCGTAGGCCAGCCGGAACTGCCGGCTGAGGTGCCCGGCCGACATGTTCACGCCTCGGGCCAGAGCCTCGACGTCCAGCGGCAGCGCGTACTCCCGGTCGATCCGATCACGGACGCGCCGCAGCCGAGCGAGGTCGCTCAAGTGCGGTGCCGCGGCGGCTCTGCTCGTCACGGCTAGATCGTGCCACGTCGCACGGACGTTGCCACCCGCACAGGTCGACGAAGTCCACGAGCCGTACATCGGGAGGTGGTCACGCAGCGGCGCGGATAGAGATGACCGCCAGCAGACCGGCCGTGTCGACAGTCACGCAGGCTGCCCCTTCGATCAGAAGAGCATCCAACGCACGCAGTCGTGTCGCCTCACCTGCTTCGCCCTTCGCGACAAGGCTTGCCCCCGGTGGGCTCGCGCTGCCGGCGTCACGGCGACGGTGGCTGCCGGTGCTCCGGAAGTCGTCCGCGGCGCACCTTGTTCGCGTACCTGGCCTCGTCGGCGGCCTCGAGCACTTCAGCGAGCCCGACGGTCTCGTTGCGGACCGCGCTGCCGGTGGAGCAGGGCAGGCCGGCGGC
>JBBRVU010000154.1:0-10332 GCA_038246575.1 Actinomycetes bacterium
CGGCGCTGCCTCTGTGAGCTCCAGGACAACCTGGGCCGGGTTGTCCAACTCGTTGTCCAACGGGCTGTCCGCCGAGCAGCAGGACATGGTCCGAGCCCTCTCCGCGACATCCGGCCTTGCCGTGGTGGTCGGACCGGCCGGCGCCGGCAAGACCGCCGCCCTCGCCGCCGCCGCGCGGGTGTGGGCCGAGCATGGCCGCCCAGTCAGTGGGGCCGCGGTCGCCGCAGTCACCGCTCGCCGCCTCGAGCACGCCACCGGCATCCCGGCCACCTCCCTCACCAGACTCCTCGGCACGGCGCGGCGGACCGATCCGGGCACCGGGCGACCTGCCGGGCTGCCACCGGGCGGGGTCCTGGTGGTGGACGAGGCGTCGATGGTCGACACCCGCACCCTGGCCGCGCTGCTGGCCGAGACCCGCAGCGCCGGCGGCACCCTGGTCCTGGTCGGGGACCCCGCACAGCTGCCCGAGATCGGCGCGGGCGGCCTCTTCGCCGCGCTGGCCCGCCATCGCGACACGATCACCCTGACCGACAACCGGCGCCAGACCGAGGCCTGGGAACGTCGGGCCCTGGCCGACCTGCGGGCCGGGGACCCCGACGCCGCCGTCGCCGCCTACGCCGCCCACGGCCGGGTCCACACCGCACCAGGTGACCAGCTTCCCGACCGGGTCGTTGAGGACTACCTGCGGCTCCGAGGTCACGCCGGCTCCAGACCCGGGGACAGCAGCGCGGTGGGAGGAAGCGTGGTGATGGTGGCCCTCCGTCGCTGCGACGTCACCGAGCTGAACTACATCACCCGGGACCGGCTCCTGGAGGCCGGCCGCCTCGGCGAGGACGCGGTCACCGCCGGCCGGGGTGGGCGGTCGCGGGAGTACCGGGCCGGTGATGAGGTGCTGGTCACCGCCAACGACTACCGGCTCGGGCTGCTCAACGGCAGCCGCGGCAGCGTGACCGCGGTCGACCCTGCCCGCCACACCCTCACTTTGGCGACCGACGAGCACCAGCAGGTCACCGTGCCGGCCGAGTGGGCCGACCGGCACCTCGACCACGGGTACGCGATGACCTGCCACAAGGCCCAAGGTGCCACCGTCGGAGTGGCGCTGCTCTACGGCACCGGCGCCCTCAGCCGTGAAGCCGGGTACGTCGCGCTCTCCCGAGGCCGGACCGCCAATCACCTCTACGTGACCGACGGGACAGGCGCGGACACCGGCGGACGCCGAGACGACGGGGACCTCGACCGGCTCGCCGCCCAGCTGGCTGTCCGTCGCGCCCAGACCCTCGCCACCCGCCAGCTCCCGCGGTCACGACCAGCAGGCGGCTGGCGGACGCCCGCCGCGTACCCGACCCGCGACCGCAGCGAAGGTCTGTCCCGATGACAAGCCACTCGATCAATCACCCGATCCATGCGGCAGCGGACCAGCAACTGCGCGCGGTGAGCGGCCCGCCCCCGGGCGTTGCGACGGACATCCTCGCGAACCTCCCCCCGGTCATCGACTTGATGGACGCCGCGGCGCTGCTCGGCCTGGGCCGCACGACTGCGTACAAGCTGGTGCGCACCGGCGAGTGGCCCACCCCCGTCATCCGGATCGGACGGCTGATCAAGATCCCGACGGCTCCCTTGCGGGAGCTGCTGGGCTGACACGACTCCATCGACGTTTGCCGTAGCCGAAGCTTCAGCGCGAGAACGGGAGACATCGACTCCGAGGACGAGACGCAGAGCCTGTTCACCCGGCGCTCGATGACGTTTCACCCCGTGGCCCGAACTGTCGCGGCACCCGGCTTTGAGGACCGTTGCCGGTGACGTGCACTGCCGGTCCGTGCCATTCTTGACCACGCAGTCTGTGGTCAAAGTGTGGTCAAGATCGTAAGTGCGTGCCGACGAAATCATGAGTCCAGGGCTGTGACCTGGGCTTCCTTGGGTGCCCCCGGTAGGATTCGAACCTACGCCACCGCCTCCGGAGGGCGGTGCTCTATCCCCTGAGCTACGGGGGCTGGGGCACCGCAGAGGTTATCAGTCGGTCAAGTCGCCCCCGTCCGGCCGCGCCGCCGGTTAGCCTCCCGGCGTGGGTGCAACCTGCTCGGGTGGAGAGTGTCGCGGACGGGTCCTCGTCGTTGACGACAGCGAGGTGATCCGCTCGTTGATCTCGGTGAACCTCGAGCTCGAGGGCTTCGAGGTGGTGACCGCCGTCGACGGGCAGGATGCCCTGGACAAGATCCTCGACGTGGAGCCCGACGTGGTCACGATCGACGTGCGGATGCCGCGGCTGGACGGGTACGACACGGTTCAGCGACTGCGCGCCGACCCGCGGACCAGCAAGGTGAAGATCGCCATGGTCACGGCGTGCGCCCAGGAGGCGGACGTCCGCCGGGGAACGGCGGCCGGAGTCGACGCCTACGTCACCAAGCCGTTCGACCCCACGATCCTGGTCCGCACGGTCCGTGACCTGGTCGGCGAGGCTCCAGCCTGACCAGCCCCGATAACCTGCGCGGGTGACTCCCGCCGAGCTGTCCACCGCCGTACGAGTCGCGGTCGAGGCGGCGGTCGACTCCGGTGGGCTGTCGGTCGCGGTGCCCGACGAGATCAGGGTCGAACGCCCCCGGGTCAAGGGGCACGGCGACTACGCGACCTCGATCGCCCTCCAGCTGGCCAAGCCGTCGGGACGCCCCCCGCGAGAGGTCGCCGAAGCCATTGCCAGCCACCTACGGGCGGCGGAGGGAGTCGCGGAGGTCGACATCGCCGGCCCCGGCTTCCTCAACATCACCCTCGACTCGGCGGCGCAGGGCGAGCTGGCCCGGACCATTGTCACGGCCGGCGACGCCTACGGCCGGACAACGACGGTGGCCGGCCACCGGTTCAACCTCGAGTTCGTCTCGGCCAACCCCACCGGCCCGCTGCACCTCGGTCACGTCCGGTGGGCGGCCGTCGGCGACGCGCTGGCGCGGGTGCTGGAGGCCGCCGGCGCCGACGTCACCCGCGAGTACTACTTCAACGACGCGGGCGTGCAGATCGACCGGTACGCCCAGTCGCTCATGGCCGCGGCGAAGGGGGAACCGACGCCCGAGAACGGTTACGGCGGCGACTACATCGGCGAGATCGCCGCGCAGGTGGTGGCCCGGCACCCGGAGGTCCTGGGTCTGGATGGCGCCGCTGCGTTCTCGACATTCCGCAGCGAGGGCTTGGACCTGATGTTCGAGGAGATCCGTCAATCGCTGGCGGACTTCGGGGTGGGCTTCGACGTCTACTTCAACGAGAAGGACCTGCACGACAAGGGCGAACTGACGGCTGCGTTGGAGCGGTTGACCGCTGCCGGCCACGTGTTCGAGGAGGACGGCGCGACCTGGCTGCGCACGACGACCTTCGGAGACGACCGCGACCGGGTGCTGATGCGCACGAACGGCGAGCCGACGTACTTCCTGGCGGACTGCGCCTACTACCTCGACAAGCGTGAGCGGGGCTTCGACCGGGTCGTCATCATGCTAGGCGCCGACCACCACGGCTACGTGGGCCGGTACAAGGCGTTGGCCGCGGCCTACGGCGACGACCCCGAGGTCAACCTCGAGATCCTCATCGGGCAGTTGGTCAACCTCTTCAAGGACGGCAAGCCGCTGCGGATGAGCAAGCGGGCCGGCACCACGGTGACCCTTGAGGAGCTGGTCGAGGCCATCGGTGCCGACGCCGGTCGCTATGCGCTGGCGCGCTACTCCACCGACTCGCCCATCGACCTGGATCTGGACGTCTGGACACGCAGCACCAACGAGAACCCGGTGTTCTACGTGCAGTACGCGCACGCCCGGGTGGCCAGCCTGCTGCGCAACGCCGCCGAGCTCCGCCTCGACAAGGGCGACCTGTGCCCCGAGCTGCTCTCGCACGAGCGCGAGGGCGCGCTGCTCGGCGCGCTGGGGGAGTACCCACGGGTGGTCGCTACCGCGGCCGAGCTGCGCGAGCCGCACCGGGTGGCCCGCTACCTGGAGGAGCTGGCAGGGACCTACCACCGGTTCTACGACGCCTGCCGGGTCCTGCCGCGGGGCGACGAGGAGACCACCGACGAACACCGGGCCCGGCTCTGGCTGGTCGAGGCGACCCGGATCGTGCTGGCCAACGGTCTGGGTCTGCTGGGCGTGAACGCGCCAGACCGGATGTGACCGGCCATCGACCTCAACAGCGATCTCGGCGAGGGGTTCGGACAGTGGACGCTCGGGGTCGACCATGCGCTGGTCGACATCGTCACGAGCGCCAACGTGGCGTGCGGTTTCCATGCCGGCGACCCGTCGATCATGCGTCAGGTCAGCACGTCCTGCGTGGCCGCCGGAGTCGCGATCGGCGCTCAGGTCGGCTATCGCGACCTGGTCGGCTTCGGCCGCCGATTCATCGACGTCGATCCCGTCGTCCTGGCCGACGACGTCCTCTACCAGCTGGGTGCCCTCGACGCGGTCGCGCGCAACGTTGGGGGCGCGGTGTCATACGTGAAGCCGCACGGGGCGCTCTACAACGCGATCGTCGAGCACGAGACGCAGGCCGCCGCCGTCGTCGCAGCAGTCCGCTCCTTCGACCCGGGGCTGCCCGTCCTGGGACTGCCCGGGTCCCGGTGGCTGGCTCTGGCCGAGGCGGCCGGTCTCCGGCCGGTGCCCGAGGCCTTCGCCGACCGTGCCTACACCCCCCTGGGAACTCTGGTCTCGCGTCGCGAGCCAGGAGCCGTGCTGAACGACCCCGACGAGATCGCCGCCCGGAGCGTGCGGCTCGCGACCGACGCGGAGATGGTCGCGATCGACGGCACCCGCGTTCGGGTCGCGGCCGAGTCGCTGTGCGTCCACGGTGACACCGCCGGGGCCGTGACGATCGCGGCCCGGGTGCGGACCGCTCTGGAGGAGGCCGGGGTCCCGGTCGCGGCCTTCACCGGCCGGGGGTGACGGTGCGGTGCGGCTGCTGCCCTACGGCGACGCAGCCGTGCTGATCGAGGTCGACGACCTGGACGCGGTGCTGGGCCTGCACGCAGCGCTGGAGCGCGAGGACATCGTCGGGGTTCTCGACGTCGTCCCGGCGGCGCGCACCGTGCTGGTCCGGTTCGACCCCGCGCTGACCTCGGTGCAGGCTGTCACGATCCGGCTGCTGCACGTACGTCCCGCCAGTGGCGACCGGCCCGTCGCCGGGACCGTCGAGATCCCCGTCGTCTACGACGGGGCGGACCTCGACGAGGTGTCCGACGGCCTCGGCTGGTCCCGGGCCGAGCTCGTCGCGGCGCACCTCGACCAGGTCTGGACCGCCGGTTTCGTCGGGTTCACCCCTGGATTCGCCTACCTCGTGCCGGACGGCGCCTGGCCGCAGGTGCCGCGGCGACAGGACCCCCGGACCGCTGTGCCGGCCGGCGCGGTCGGGCTGGCCGGCACGTACTGCGGTGTCTACCCACGAAGCTCGCCCGGCGGCTGGTCGCTGATCGGGCGCACTGATGCGCCGGTGTGGGACGTCCATCGGGACCCACCCGCGCTGCTGGTCTCCGGGACGAAGGTGCGTTTCGTGGCCGCCCGGTGACGCCCGCGTTGCTGGTCGTGGCGCCGGGACCCTTCACGACGGTGCAGGATCTCGGCCGACCCGGCTACGCCCACCTCGGCGTCCCCATGTCGGGAGCGGCCGACCGCACCTCGTCGCGATGGGCCAACCACCTGGTCGGCAACCCCGCCTCGGCTGCCGTCCTCGAGATCACCCTCGGCGGCCTGGTGGTCCGCGCCAGGGGTGAGGTCACGATCGCGGTCACCGGCGCGGTCGCGCAGCTGCAGGTCGCCGGTGAGCCGGTGCCTGCGAATGCTGTTCTCGCACTCACCGACGGAACCGAGCTGCGCGTCGGACGCCCGAGGTCGGGTCTGCGGACCTACCTGGCTGTCTATGGCGGCGTCGACGTCCCGCCCACCCTCGGTTCCCGGTCGACGGACAGCCTCTCCGGCCTGGGTCCGGCTCCCCTTTCGGTCGGCGACGAGCTCCCGGTCGGCTCACCGCCTGACCTCCCGCGACCCCCGGCAGCCGCGCCGGTTGCAAGCGTGGGTGGCGAGGTCATCGAGTTGCGCGTGCTGCCCGGGCCCAGGGCTGACTGGTTCATCGCGGGTGCCCTGGAGACCCTGACCCGGGCGCCGTACGTCGTGACGCCCGACAGCAACCGGGTGGGGATGAAGTTGTCGGGGGAACGGCTGGAGCGCGCCCGCCACGACGAGCTGCCCAGCGAGGGTGTCGTCCGCGGTGCCGTCCAGGTGCCGCCCTCCGGGCACCCCGTGCTCTTCCTGTCCGACCACCCGGTGACGGGTGGGTACCCGGTCCTCGCCGTGGTGGTGGACGACGAGATCGACGTGGCGGCGCAGGCCCGCCCCGGGAACCGCGTGCGCTTCCGTCCATTACGGTGAACAGGTGCGCGTTCACCCGGCTGGGCCACGGTCCGGTGAGCTCAGCCATGAGCATGCGCTCGGAGCCCCGCCACCCGACCTGTCCGCGTTGGACCCACTCGTGTGGCCGCTCGGCCTGAGTCGCGCAGCGGAAGGACACCTCGTGCTGCGTGGCCACGACGTGCGCGACCTCGTTGCCGAGCACGCCACCCCTGCCTTCCTGCTCGACGAGCTCGACTTCCGCACCCGCTGCCGCGCATATCAGACCGCCTTCCCCGACGCGGACGTCTACTACGCAGCCAAGGCGTTCCTCACCGTGGCCATCGCCCGGTGGATACGGGAGGAGGGACTCTCGCTCGATGTCTGCACGGGCGGCGAGCTCGCGGTCGCCATGCGCGCCGACTTCCCGACAGAGCGCATTCTCTTCCACGGCAACAACAAGTCCGAGGTCGAGCTCGCGGCGGCGATCGAGGCCGGGGTCGGACGCATCGTCATCGACTCCCTCGATGAGATCGACCGGCTGACCTCGCTGTGCGCGGGTCGCGACCGCCGCCAGCGAGTGCTCGTCCGCGCCACCGTGGGCGTCGAGGCGCACACCCACGAGTTCATCGCCACCGCCCACGAGGACCAGAAGTTCGGCTTCTCCCTCGCCGACGGGCTGGCGCACGAGGCGGTTCGCCGGGTGCTGGCGGTTCCCGGTCTCGAGCTCGTCGGGCTGCACTCGCACATCGGCTCGCAGATCTTCGACACCGCCGGCTTCCAGGTTGCCGCGCACCGGGTCGTCGAGGCGCTGGCGGCGATCCACGACGAGCACGGGCTCGCTCTGCCGGAGCTCAACCTCGGCGGCGGCCTCGGGATCGCCTATGTCAGCGGCGACGACCCGCTCGACCCGGCCGAGATCGCTGACTCGTTGCGCGAGATCGTGACCCGCGAGTGCGCGACCTACGGCCTCGACGTGCCGCGTCTTGCGGTGGAGCCTGGGCGAGCGGTGGCCGGTCCCGGCACCATCACGGTGTACGAGGTCGGCACGGTCAAGGAGGTCGAGGGCCTGCGCACCTTCGTCTCCGTCGACGGCGGGATGAGCGACAACGTGCGGACGGCGCTCTACGACGCGGAGTACGCCGTGACTCTGGCGTCGCGCAGCTCCGACGCCCCCCCGATGCTGGCGAGGGTCGTGGGGAAGCACTGCGAGACCGGCGACATCGTCGTCAAGGACGCCTGGCTGCCGGCGGACACCGCACCCGGGGACCTGCTGGCAGTCGCCGCGACAGGCGCGTACTGCCGGTCGATGGCCTCGTCCTACAACCACCTGCCCCGGCCACCTGTCGTCGCAGTCGCCGACGCAGGCAGCCGCGTCCTGCTGCGGCGTGAGTCGGTGGAGGACATGCTCTCGCTCGACGTCGGCTGACCGCCTCCGGGGGACACGGCGACCGGATCCCGGTCAGGTGCCGCGCCGGACCGGGCGGTCTGTCAGGCTGGACGGCATGGCCGACCACCGCGCGCTCAAGGTCGCGCTGCTGGGCTGCGGCGTCGTCGGCAGCGAGGTGGCCCGGCTGCTGGTCACCCACGCCGACGACCTGACCGCGCGAGTTGGCCGACCGCTCGAGCTTGCCGGCATCGCGGTGCGCCGCCCGGGGCGTCCGCGGCCCGATCTGCCGGTGGATCCCGGGCTGTTCACCGACGACGCGGAGTCCTTGGTCTCGCGCGACGACATCGACATCGTGATCGAGGTGATCGGGGGCATCGAGCCGGCGCGATCGCTGATCCTCGGTGCTCTCGAATCGGGAGCCTCGGTGGTGACCGCCAACAAGGCGCTGCTCGCCGAGGACGGCGCCACCCTGTTCACCGCCGCTGAGAAGCACGGTTCCGATTTGTACTACGAGGCGGCCGTGGCCGGTGCCATCCCGCTGCTGCGTCCGTTGCGCGAGTCGCTGGCCGGCGACCGGGTGCGCCGTGTGATGGGCATCGTGAACGGCACCACGAACTTCATCCTCACCCGGATGACCGAGAGCGGGGCCGGTTTCTCGGAGGCGCTCGAGGAGGCCCAGTCGCTCGGGTTCGCCGAGGCGGACCCCACCGCCGACATCGAGGGGTTCGACGCCGCCGCCAAGGCCGCGATCCTGGCCGCGCTCGCGTTCCACACCCGCGTGACGGCAGCGGACGTGCACCGCGAAGGGATCACCGAGGTGTCAGCGGCTGATGTCACCACCGCGCGTGACATGGGATGCGTGATCAAGCTGCTGGCGATCGCTGAGCTCTCCGCCGACGGGACGTCGGTGGGCGTGCGCGCGCACCCGGCCATGATCCCCACCACTCATCCGCTCGCGTCGGTCCGCGAGGCGTTCAACGCCGTGTTCGTCGAGTGCGAAGCGGCCGGGGAGCTGATGTTCTACGGCCAGGGTGCGGGTGGTGCACCGACGGCCAGTGCGGTTCTGGGTGACGTCGTCGCGGTCGCCCGGCACAAGGTCACCGGTGGCCGCGGGCCGGGGGAGTCGGCGTACGCAGACCTGCGCGTGCGACCGATGGGTGAGACCGAGACCCGCTACCACGTGAGCCTCGACGTGGCCGACCGGTCAGGCGTCCTCGCCCAGGTGGCAACGGTCTTCTCGGGTCATGGGGTGTCCATCGAGACCGTCCGTCAGGAGCAGCACGGGAGCGAGGACGCCGTCCTCGTCATCGTGACGCACCGGGCGAGTGACGCCGCGCTGTCCGCGACCGTGAACGCGCTGCGGGACCTCGACGTGGTGCGCCGCGTCCTGAGCGTCATGCGGGTGGAGGGTTGATGAGCACCCGGACAGCCGTGGCGAACAGCCGCCAGGGTCGCGGCATCATCGCGACCTACGCGCAGCGACTGCCGGTCGACGCCTCGACACCGGTGATCTCGCTCGGCGAGGGCGGAACCCCGCTGGTCCATGCCGAGCACCTGTCCGAGATGACCGGGTGCGAGGTCCACCTCAAGGTCGAGGGGGCGAACCCGACCGGCTCGTTCAAGGACCGCGGCATGACGGTGGCGCTGTCCAAGGCCTGCCAGGAGGGCGCTACCGCGATCATCTGCGCATCCACGGGGAACACCAGCGCGTCGGCGTCGGCCTACGCAGCAAAGGCCGGCATCGACTGCGTCGTGCTCGTCCCGCGCGGCCGGATCGCGGCAGGCAAGATGGCTCAGGCGCTGGTGCACGGCGCGCGGCTGGTGCAGGTCGAGGGCGGCTTCGACGACTGCCTCCGGCTGGCCCGCGAGCTGGCCGACCGATACCCGGTCTCGCTGGTGAACTCGGTCAATCCATATCGGATCGAGGGGCAGAAGACGGCGTCCTTCGAGGTGGTCGATGTGCTCGGTCGCGCGCCCGACGTGCACGCGCTGCCCGTCGGCAACGCCGGCAACATCACGGCGTACTGGAAGGGATATGTCGAGTACGCCGAGGACGGCCGTTGCGAGACGCCGCGGATGTGGGGGTTCCAGGCCGCCGGCGCAGCTCCGCTCGTGGTGGGCCATCCCATCGACGATCCGGAGACCGTGGCGACGGCCATCCGCATCGGGGCGCCGGCCTCGTGGGACGGTGCGATCGGCGCCCGCGACGAGTCCGAGGGACGCATCGACGCTGTCACCGACGAGGCCATCCTCGCCGCCCAGCGCCTGCTCTCACTGCGAGAGGGGGTCTTCGTCGAGCCGGCCAGCGCTGCATCCGTCGCGGGACTCCTGCAGTGTCACGACCGGGGCGAGCTGAGCCCCGGCCAGCTCGTCGTCTGCACCGTCACGGGCAACGGGCTCAAGGACACCGAGACCGCGCTGTCCCAGCTGACGATCGAGACGTTGAGCTCCCCTGCCGACGCGGCGGCCGCGGCTCGGGCGCTCGACCTGTCCCCGTGACGTCGGCCTACGCCGTCGGCACCGAGGTCGTGGTGACGGTCCCCGCGACCAGCGCCAATCTCGGCCCGGGTTTTGATGCCCTCGGCGTGGCCCTGTCGC
>JBBRVU010000155.1:0-10313 GCA_038246575.1 Actinomycetes bacterium
GCCTGCCGCCGATGGGGTTCGGCGCAGCGCCGAGCGCGCCCGGCGGACTCACCGGGTGGTGGCCGGCGTGGCCGCGGCAGGGCTGCTGGCGATAACTGCCTTCGGTGTCGGCGTCCTTGGCGGCGGTGACCGTTCCGAGCTGGCCCCGGCTGTGCCGGCATCTCGGGTGTGGGCCCCACCGGTCGGCACCGTGTTCACCGCTGACCCGGTCATGCCCAAAGCCGGGTGGGTCGCCATGGCCGGTGGTGCGTGGGGTGAGCTGCGCAGCCTCGACGCATCGCAGGCGCAAGCCCTCAACGACGACAGGGGAATCAACATGACGGGGGACATGCCGCGACCGCTGGCCTGCATCACGGACCCGTACACCCTGGGCGCTGAGGAGGCGCACGGAGCCGCGCTACTGCAGCCGCGCGACCACATCGATGCCGTGCCGCTGAGCGGCAGGGTCAACGAGTACGTGCTCTGGTTCGCCGAGCCCACCGACGCCGGGCGGGCGTTCGCGCAGCTCCGCCAGGACTTCCAGGACTGTCGCATGCAACCGGACCCCACGTATCGCGTCGCCACCTCTTACTTGACCTACGACCAGGCGGTCGACCCGCCCGTTGAGGAACAGATCACCGGGGAGATCACCCGGGTCCCCAGCGACGGTCGGGCCGACGGCTACCGCAACGGCCTAAACGCCGCCCGAATAGGCGCCCTGGTAGTCGTGCACGAGTGGCTGGGAGCCCCGCCGACGCGTCCGGGTCTGACCCTGTACGCCCTGACCATGTACGCCCAGAACCGGTTGTCGCCCACTGTCGCGGCCTCGGAGTAGGAGCGCCCGTTCCCCTGCTCAGAGGGGACGGGGACCGCGCCCCACGGGACCCTCCCACTTGCCGATGTCACGCAAACAGCCAGAAGAGGAGAAGACGATGTTACGGAGTAGATCTGTCGCGGTTGTCACGATGGCAGTCGGTGCACTGGTGGGCGCGCTCGGCATGTCCAGCGCATCAGCCTCACCGCCAATGGGGACCGACGCCAGCGCGGTGACGCACTGGAACCAGGTCGCCACGAGCACCCTCGGCGCGCTGCCAGGCCCCGATGGCGGCGCCCCGCCGGCGTTCTCGATCAACATGGGCATGGTGCAGGGTGCGGTGTACGACGCGGTCAACGCGATCGGGCCGAAGAAGCACCGACCGTACCTGCTGCACCGCCGCACTGGTGCCAGGGCGTCGGTCGACGCCGCTGTCGCGACAGCCGCCTACGACGTGATCTCCGAGCTGGTCGCCACGGCACCGGAGCGGGTGCCGTTCCCGGGTCGCGCGGGACTGCTGAACACGCTGTCCGCCGCGTACGCGGACTCGCTCGCTGCGATTCACTACAGCTCGTTGAAGAGGCAGGGCGCCGCGGTGGGACATGCCGCGGCAGCGGCGATGCTCCACGACCGAGTGGGCGACGGACGGTACGGGCCGTCCGCGTGGGTGCCGAGCTCCGCGCCCGGGCACTGGCAGCCGCTGCTGTCACCCACCGGCGCACCGCTGCTCGACCCGACCCCGTGGGCGGGCAACGTGAGGCCCTTCCTGATCAAGAGCTCCTCGCAGTTCCGTTCGGCGCCACCGCCGGCATTGGACAGCGCGCGGTGGGCGAGCGAGTTCAACGAGGTCAAGGCCTTGGGCAGGGCCACTGGCTCGACCCGCACTGACGAGCAGACGTACATCGCCAAGTGGTGGCAGAGCGCACCGGTGTTCAGCTGGAACGAGGTCGCCCGGCAGCTGATCACCCGCACCGACCTGGACGCCGCAGACAGCGCCAGGCTTCTGGCGCTGCAGAACATGAGCGGCGCCGACGCGTCGATCAACTGCTGGAACGACAAGTACCACTTCGACTTCTGGCGGCCCTGGAACGCCGTCCCACGAGCCGGCGAGGACAACAACCCCGCCACGGACCCTGACCCGACCTGGACCGCGCTCATCACCGCGCCCTACCCGGAGTGGACCTCAGGCCACAACTGCCTCGACGCCGCAAACACCACCGTCCTGCGGATGTTCTTCGGCGACGACCCCGCGGGAGGCCCCTTCCAGATCACCAGCTTCTTCGTCAGCCCCGGAGGCCCGGCGGTGCGGACCTTCGACACGTTCACCCAACCGCTCACCGAGCTGATCGAGGCACGCATCTGGGCCGGCCTGCACTACCGCAGCTCCGACGTCGCCGGCCAGCTACTCGGCCGCAACGTCGCCAACTACGGCGCAACACACTACTTCCAACCGGTGCGAAGCCGATAACCCACTCGCCATTGCTCCCTGCCGAGAACGCCCACAAAGGCGGGCCTTCTCTGCACCTCAACGCGCCCGAGTTACGAGTGACCTCACACGTAACTCAACCGCTCCCCCAGGGACGGGGATCACCCCTCCAGCACCGTGCGTCCTATCGCCGCGTAGGACGCGAGTCCAGCGCCGCTGGACCAGTGCGACTACCTTCTGGTGACCGCGTGGTGACGGTCGGTGGTGTCGATCAGGAGGAGGGGGCCGTCGCGGTCGTCGTCCCATGGAGTCCACGGTGCGCTCCGGACCTCGGCCCAGGACGGCATCACGTGCCCCGGGATGTCTGCGGTGCGGCCGTCGATCCTGCGACGGTGCTCAGCCACATCCGGCAGTGACGTCTCGACCTGCACGAGGCGTGCACACCCTCGACGTGCCGCCTCGACCCATCCGGCACGCGCCTGCGGTGAGGCGTTCACGGCATCCACGACGACGTCGATGACCAGGAGGAGGCTGGAGACCGCCAGCTCGTGCACCACCGCGTAGCCCTCGATGCCGACCTGCATCCCGTGTCGGGCCAGGGCTGTCTCGGCGGCATCCACCCGCAGGTAGCAGGCGCGCCGGTACCGGCAGAACCCCGTGGCCAGGGCCGTCTTCCCGGTGCCCGGGCGCCCGGCCCGCACCGTCAACGCCGGCGGTGCCGCCTCGAGCCCTGCTGGTTCGTCAGCACTGCGCATCCAACCATCCAAGCGTGCTCCGGCCGGAGCCGCCGCCCGCACCGCGGTCGAAGAACCCCAGGTCGTCAGAACGGCGCAAGAACCGATCGGGCCGCTGCACCGCTCACGGGGGCGACATGTCGGGTTTCTGCTTGTCAGCGCCGCGGACGCTGTCGAGGACCGTCTGCCCCTGACGGTCGACCAGCCGCGTGAAGAGCTGCTGGGCGTAGCCGAACACCAACG
The DNA here is from genome assembly GCA_038246575.1 of Actinomycetes bacterium. Classification (GTDB taxonomy): domain Bacteria; phylum Actinomycetota; class Actinomycetes; order JACCUZ01; family JACCUZ01; genus JACCUZ01. Next base: position 3,197 of record JBBRVU010000155.1, read on the forward strand.
CCCAGGCCAGGATCTGGGCTGAGGTGTCGAGGGCGCTCAGGCCGGGAACGAACTGCCCACGCATCAGCAGCAGTCCGAGGAATGCGGTGATGGCGCCGGTCGGCAGCTTCAGGACGGCGAGCACCACCGGCAGGTTCGACCGCTCGGATGACCCACGGATGCCCCTGATCGCACCGGCCGCGGCGACCGCTGCGGCGGCCAGGCCGACGAGCTCCACGACAAAGATGTCCCGCGGCGAGACGGTTGTGCTCACGTAGTAGTCGATGTCCTGCGCCTGGGCGGCCGGCGACGCGCCATCAGCCTGCACCGACGTGGAGAAGGGCACGGACTGCGCGGTCGGGCACACGACGACGGCCTCTCCCCCGTCCTCCGGCGCGAAGCAGAGCGGGATCAGAGTCGGCGACACGAACCCGATGACCCCGATGACGATGACGAGCAACCCCATCAACGCACTCGTGACCACCAGGACGTCGCGGAAGCTGCGCACGCGCACCTGCTCACGCATCGACGCCGAGCTCGCCGCCCGCACCGCAGAGACGATCGCCCCTCGTTCCTCCCGAACGATCCGGCGGTGCCCCTCCCGCATCGCGGCTCGAGCTTTGACGGTGTCGGCGCCCTTGGCGGAGGGGTGGTCAGCGCCTCCGAGGCCCAGACTGCGGGCGAGCCGCTCGAACTCCGTCCGCCTCGGGTCGGAGGGGATGAGGTGGCACTGCACGTGCGTCAGCAGCGCGGGTAGCTGGCCCAGCAGGTAGTCCGGCGGCGCGAAGTTGAGCAGCTGGGCCTCGGCCGCGTCGAGGTTGCTCTTCGCTCGCTCGCGCAGCGCGCCGGTGCGGAACCTCGGGAGCCGGTCCTTGGGATGGGCCGTCGCCAGCTCGGCTGCCTCCCTCGCGGCTTCCAGGTGCCGCGTGATCGAGTCCACGAAGAGCCGGGCCTCAGCCACTTCGGTGTTCACCGCTGCCCACTCGCACAACGTGGTCAGCTCGCGCGCGCGAGTGAGCGTGCCTTCCCGCCAACCAGCCGAAACCGGTCCCCCAACACGCGGATTGCCACCTGAGGCGCGCTGACGAGACGGAGTGTTACCGGGGGAGCCCCGCCTCACCCTGACCGGCTGCTCGGAGCCCGGCGGCACCGCGGGCCGGTCCGACCCGTTCCGATCTGCCACCGGCTTGGGCGCTGTACTCAACTGTGAGTCCATGTCTGCCTCCCTGCTCCCGCTCCCGCCCGTCCGGCCCATCCGGCCCGACGGGCCACGCGATGCGTTTCCCCGACGATCAGGAGCGGCCCAGCGTCCGGGTGATACGCCCCCGGGGACGGGGTGGATGCCTGCGCGGTGGGAGGTATCACCAACGGGGACGGCACCTCCTCACCTGAGTAGGGCGCACCTGCTGACAGGGGAGTACGGACATGGACGAGACCATCGACGACGTCCCGGGTCGCTATGACCCGCGTGCGTTGGACCGCACCGTCGTCGCGGTCCCGCTGCTCCAGCGGATCCGGGCCGCCGCTGACCGGGGTGACCACACCCCCATCCCCGTCGTGCTCGACCTCAACCTCGAGTTCGCCCCCGACCGCACGGCCGCCGTCCAGCTCGCCCTCCGGCTGATCCAGTCGGCCTGCGAGACGACGGGTGAGCCATCGGTGACCCAGGGGGTGTCGAACCCGATGGTCGGCGGGCCGTACCTACTCGGCCGGCTCCAGCCGGAGGTCATCGTCGCCCTCGCGCGGGCCAACGCGGCGCAGGGCAAGCCGATCTTCCGGATCTGGCCCGACTTCGAGGTCAAGGCCCTGCTCGACCGCTCGATCTCGACGGTCAAGGCCGATGCCGCCCACGCCGCCTACGCAGCGCTCGGGAAGAACATCACCTGGGCCGTGCTGGACACCGGCGTCGACGCCCGGCATCCCCACTTCAAGCAGTTCGACAACCTCAACAGCTCAGGGCTGCCCCACCGGGACTTCACGACCGCGCAGGGGAACGCGGCGTGCGACGCGCACGGGCACGGAACCCACGTGGCCGGCATCATCGCGGGTCGCGGCACCGCGACCCGGGGTCACCCGCTCAGTGCCGTGCGGATGCAGCGCGACGAGGACGGCGAGGTGTGCGGTGAGCTGACGCCGCTGGCGTCGGTCTCGGGCATCGCGCCGCAGTGCTCGATCGTCAGCTACAAGGTGCTCGACGACCACGGCGTGGGGGGCACGGGCGCCATCCTCACCGCACTCGACGCCATCCAGCAGGTCAACGACCACGGCCGCCGCTTGCGCATCCACGGCATCAACCTCAGCCTCGGCTACGACTTCAACCCCGAGTGGTTCGCCTGCGGACAGAGCCCGCTGTGCGTGGAGGTCGACCGGATGGTGCGCAGTGGGGTGGTCGTCGTGGTGGCCGCCGGGAACAGCGGATACGCCTATGCGACAAACGCGTTGACGATGCAGGCCGGGGCGGCGGGCCGACCCCTGACGATCAACGACCCCGGCAACGCGGCCAGTGCGATCACTGTCGGCTCGACGCACCGCGACTCCCCCCACGTCTACGGGGTCTCCTACTTCTCGTCGAAGGGCCCGACCGGTGACGGGCGGGCCAAGCCCGACCTCGTCGCCCCGGGCGAGCGGATCCTGTCCGCGGCCGCCGGGGCGATGGCCGACAAGGCCGGCGCCATGGTCGGGCGCACCGTCCGGTACGTCGAGGAGAGCGGGACGAGCATGGCCGCGCCGCACGTCTCCGGCGTCATCGCGGCCTTCCTCTCGATCCGCCGCGAGTTCATCGGCAACCCCGAGCAGGTCAAGGGGATCTTCACCTCGACCGCGACCGACCTGGGTCGCGTGCGGGAGTTCCAGGGCCATGGCCTCATCGACGCCATGCGCGCCATCCAATCCGTCTAGGAGGTTTGACCATGGGTGCAGGACCGCAGAACTACCCCTATCAGGAGCTCGAGTTCGCCAAGGACGGTTCGCCCGTCCACCACGAGCAGGCGGATGCCGTGCGCGCGCTGGCCGACCAGGTCACCGACGTCGTGGTCATCTCCCACGGGTGGAACAACGACATGGACGAGGCGCGGGTGCTCTACCGCAACCTGTTTGCGAGCATGGATGCCGTCCAGCAGGGTGGTGGAGTGGCTGTGGGGGACAGGTCGATCGGCGTGGTCGGCGTCCTCTGGCCGTCGAAGAGGTTCGCGGATGCCGAGCTGATCCCCGGTGGCGCGGCGGGGATCGGCGATGCCGACCCAGCCCTTCCCGGGGACCTGCGAGCGATGGCCGGCGCCTTCGATGCTCCCGATGCTGAGGCGACTCTCGACCGTGCGGCGACGCTCGCGGACCGGCTGGAGGGTTCACCGAAGGCGCAGCGGGAGTATGCCGACCTCCTGCGATCCCTGGTGAGCGCCGACGCCTCCGAGCCCGCCGATGCTTCGGACGAGCTGTTCGCCCTCGACGGGTCTGAGCTCCTGGACCGGCTCCAGGCGGCGATGCTGAGCCTGTCACTCGGGGCCGTGCCCGCGGCTGCCGGTGGGGCGATGGGGCTCGGTGGCGTGGACGGCGGCGGGAACGGCGCTGCCGCCGGCCTCGGCTCGGCCCTTTCCCACGCATGGTCGACGGGACGATCGCTGCTGAACTTCGTCACCTACTACGAGATGAAGGCACGCGCCGGCCGGATCGGGTCCGGCTCCGTCGCCCCGGTGCTGCACACCCAGGTCGCAGGCCGCGCGACCCTGCACCTCGTGGGGCACAGCTTCGGCGCGCGCCTGGTCACGGCGGCAGCGGACGCCGTGCCTGGTGCGAAGTCGGTCGGCTCACTGAGCCTGCTCCAAGCAGCGTTCTCGCACAACTCCTTTGCCAAGGAGTGGCAGCCGGGGCGGCCCGGCGGCTTCCGCCGGATGGTCGACGAGCACCGCGTCTCGGGGTCGACGATCATCACCCATACCCGCAACGACAAGGCCGTCGGCATCGCGTACGCCATCGCCTCGAGCATCGCCGACCAGGCGACCTCGGGCCTCGGCGACGCCGACAGCCCCTTCGGTGGCCTGGGCAGCAACGGCGCTCAGCACACCCCGGAAGCCGACGGCGGACAGGCGCTTCAGGACGTCGGCGCGAGCTACCACTTCGCGGGGGGCGGCATCCACAACCTGCTGGCCGACCGGTTCGTCTCGGGTCACAGTGACGTCAGCAACCCCCAGGTCGCCAACGCGGTCCTCCAGAACATCCTCGCCGCGCCACGGCCCTGAGCCACTGACCCGCTGCGCGACTACGAGCGGGGACTGGCCGCGCTCGAGACCGTGCAGCACCGGGGTTGTCGAGTCCTGATACCGGGTCATGGTGCCGTCGCGACCGGCGCGGACATCGCAACTCGCTTCCGCCAGGATCGGTCGTACCTTCACTCGCTGCGCCAACCCGACCCCGTGCACGACCCGCGCCTCGACCCGTACGCCGCCTACGGGCCGGATTGGCTCATCCCCGAGCACCACGCGCAGCGTGCCTGGTGCCGTGACCGGCGCACGCCCGACGACCCGACCGGGATGCCGGGTGAGGGCTCGGCGCTGCCTCACTGGCGTTCAGGTGGATGACCAAGAGGGCTCTGGGGCTTGACGCCCGTCGCGAGGAGGTACGTATGTTACCGACGGGTACGGAAAAGAGTGGTGAACGCTACGCCGCCCAGGGGCCATCTGGGGGCGCGGGCCCGCCGTGGTCACGGGTACCGTCAGCACCACGGGGCAGACCACGTTGGCGCTCACCCCCCCGGCGCCAGGGAACGATGGGTAGCACCATGCAGATCGTCGTGTTGGTGAAGCACGTCCCCGAGCCGACGGCCACATGGTCGTTCTCGCCTGACCACACGCTCGACCGCGGCGCCGTCGCGGGACGGCTCTCCGAGCTCGACGAGTACGCCGTCGAGCAGGCCGCACGCCTCGTCGAGGGTGGGCTCGACGCGCAGATCACCTACCTCACCGTCGGACCCCAGCCCGCCCGGGACGGCCTGCTCAAGGCGCTCGCGATCGGCGGCGACAGGGCTGTGCACGTGATGGACGACGCCATCCGCGGCTCGGACTCCCTCTCCACCTCACTGGTGCTCGCCAAGGCGCTCGAACACCTCGGCTTCGACCTCGTCCTCGCGGGGATGTCGTCGACCGATGCCGAGATGTCGGTCGTGCCGTCGATGGTCGCCGAGCGCCTCGGGGTCGGCCAGGCCACCTTCGCCGGGTCGTTGTCCGTGGACGGCACGACGGTCTCGATCACCCGCGAGGGCGACACGGCGACCGAGCACGTGCGTGTCGAGCTGCCCGCGGTGGTGTCGATCACCGACCAGACCGACGAGGCCCGCTACCCCGCCTTCCGGGCGATCATGATGGCCAAGAAGAAGCCGATCGAGACCCTCACGCTCGCCGACCTGGGGGTCGACCCCGGTGCGGTCGGGCTGGCGGCGGCCGCCACCCGCGTCGTCTCCGTGTCCCCTGCGCCTGCCAGGGCTGCCGGTGCCGTCGTCGTCGACGACGGCACCGGCGCAGCGCAGCTCGCCGACTTCCTCACCGCCCGCGGCGCCCTGTGACCGGGGGCCGGACCCCCTCGGCGTCGGCACCTCGTCGAGCACCGTGGTCCGCAGCGCCCACCGCATTCACCGTCGTGCCAGACCACCGGTAGGAGACCCCCGTGTCCGAGATCCTCGTCCTCGCCGAGCTCACCCCCAGCGGAGTCCGCAACGCCACCCTCGAGCTGCTCACCATCGCCCGCCGTCTCGGCGCGCCCAGTGCCATCGTCTGTGGCGACGCCACCGACGACGTCGTCGCCCGGCTCGGGGAGTACGGCGCCACGACCGTGTATGCCGTGTCGGCACCGGAGATCGAGCAGTTCCTCAGCCTCCCCAAGGCCGAGGCCGTCGTCACGATCGCCCAGCGGGTCGAGCCGGCCGCGATCCTGGTCACCTCCGGCCCCGAGGGCAAGGATGTCGCCGCCCGGGTGGCGGTCCGGTTGGACAGCGGCCTGGTCACCGACGCCGTCGACGTCGTGGCTGACGACGGCACGATCACGTCGACCCAGTCGGTCTTCGCCGGCACGTTCCACGTGCGCTCCGAGGTCGTCCGCGGCATCCCGGTCATCACGGTCATGCCCAACGCCGTCACGGCGCAGGCCGCTCCGGAGCAGCCGAGGGTCGAGACCGTCGACGTCGAGTTCACCGACCGTGACCGAGGCGCGGCGGTGACCAGTCGCACTCCGAAGACCACCAGTGCCCGACCCGACCTGGCCGACGCTTCCGTGATCGTCGCGGGTGGCCGCGGCGTCGGCTCCGAGGCGGGCCTCGGTGTCATCGAGGCCCTGGCCGACGCACTCGGCGGAGCCGTCGGGGTGACCCGCGCCGTCAGCGACCTGCACTGGGCCCCCCACGACCTCCAGATCGGGCAGACCGGCAAGACGGTCGCACCTGCCCTGTACCTCGCCGCCGGAGTCTCCGGTGCCATCCAGCACCGCGCCGGGATGCAGTCGAGCAAGACGATCGTCGCGGTCAACAAGGACCCGAAGGCCCCCATCTTCTCGATCGCGGACTTCGGTGTCGTCGGAGACCTCCACACCGTCATCCCCGCGCTCATCGACGAGATCGGCAAGCGCCGGGCCTGAGCCACGTCCAGTCAGAGGGCACCACAACAGGGAGTGTGATCGATGGCGATCGTCAGGGTGGTCCTCGGCGTGGGCATGACCGTCGTGCTGCTCGGGATCGCCGGCGCGCGCTTGTGGTTCCTGTACCGGGTCGGCGCCTCGGCGCAGCCGTTGGAGCCCGGCCGCAGAGGGAAGACAGGGGACATCGCCCGCGCGGAGGTCATCGAGGTCGCCGGGCAACGCAAGCTGTTGCAGTGGACCGCACCGGGGCTGGCGCACTTCGCCGTCTTCTGGGGGTTCCTCGTCCTCGTCCTGACCATCATCGAGGGGTACGGAGCGCTGTTCTCGTCGACCTTCCAGATCCCCGTCATCGGCAACTGGCCGGCGCTCGGCTTCGTCGAGGACCTCTTCGCGGTCTTCTGCCTGCTCGCCGTCGTCGCGTTCACGGTCATCCGACTGCGCGAGTCGCCCAAGGAGCAGGGTCGCTCGTCCCGGTTCTTCGGCTCGCACCTCGGGGCCGCGTGGTTCACCCTCTTCATGA
>JBBRVU010000156.1:0-10274 GCA_038246575.1 Actinomycetes bacterium
GAACGGCTCCCCGAACACGCCGAGGCCATGATCAAGTGGTCCATGATCGGACTCATGACCCGCCGACTCGCACCCGCCCCTGGCCGCCGAGCCTGGCAGCCAGCTGCGGCCTCGTAGCCGCTTTCCCAACACGTTCTTAGCTTTCGCTGACGCGACTTGGTGAGGAGTTCGTCGGCGGGTTTGGTCCAGGTGAACGGGGTGGCGCGTTCGTTCCAGCCATCGATGTAGGCCGTGATGGTGTGAGGCTGGCCGGGACGCAGCTCGACCGCCGCGGCGACCCGAACGAGCCGAACGGTGCGCGGTAGCCCCGCCAGCGCGTGAATCCGGCAACGGGCGGCGGCGGCCCGCAGGGCGGCGGGCGAGGGCGGCAGGCTCGCGAGTGCCGCCACGCCGCCGATACCGTCGTTCAGGACGTGATGCATCACGAGTACCAGCGCAGTGCCACCGTCGGCCAGGCCGGTCACCACGGTGATCGACCATAGCGGTCGGTCCCGGAGGCAGCCGGGACATGGTTGCGGTTGCGGCCACCTCCATGAGGGCGGCTTGGTCACCGAGGGTGCGGGGCAGTCGCGGACGGTGAGGTGTCGTGACATGTCGAAGTCGGCGTCGTCGACCCACAGCGGGCGTCCCCCGCCAAGCGGTGCCCGCATCAGGCGTTGCCGTAGCCGCGGAACGGTGCGGACTCGCGCGGACAGCACATCGCACATTGTCTCGGGGTCGACGGTGCGATCGAGCCGCAGCACCGCGGCCACGTGCATCGATGCCGACAGGGTGTCGGTGGCCCGGACCTCAACGTTCCCTTGGAACGCCCCAGGCACGGCAGAGGCCGAGGTCCCCAGATTCCTCCCGATCCGGATAGGCGCCGGGCAGAGCGGCTCAGGAAGGGGCGACGATGGCTCAGCAGCGTCCGCCCCCATCGAGATTTCTGGCGCAGTCGCCGAGCGCTACCTCGCCGGTCTACAGCGCGCGCGGGCATCGCCGCGGCATCGACCACCAGCGCTGCCGACGCGGATGAGGTCGGGCAGCTGCCAGGTCTTGTCGAAGTAGGGCTCGGTGGGTGCGTAGAAGCGGAAGTAGCCGAACCAGCCCCGATCCGGGACGGTGGGGACCGTCGTCGCGCGAGGAGCGGTCTGCCCGATCCAGCGGGTGGTCGACGAAGCAGCGGGTGTCGGCGTCGTAGACGGTGAAGGACCAGAATTGAGCGACCGGGACATCGGCCGGAACGACCAGGTCGTAGGAGCGTTCCCCGACCAGCCACTCGCCGTCGGAGTCTCGGCCCACGTGGAGGTAGACCTGCCCCTGGCCGGGCGTGGTCGTGGTCATCCCCTTGGACGAGGTCACCGCCTCGTAGAACCAGGCGGTTCGTTCGTCGAGTTGGGTGGTGTGCTCGCCCTCCTGGCTGGCGTCGAGGAAGAGGACCAGCTGCCAGTCGCGGCCAGGGTAGGCCTGGGCACCCTCGAAACGCGGCTCGTAGCCGACGACCCGGGCCATCGCCTCACCGACCAGCGCTGCCTCCTGCAGCAGACGACGCTGCCTCTCGTCCGGTTCGAACGGGTGCCCCTTGCGGATCCCGACGTTTTCGAGCATCGCAAGCACGATGCGGTCGCGCTCGTGGACCGGCTCCTCGTTGACGAGCCGCGCCAGCATCTCCCAGTAGGTCAGGCCGCGGGGCTGGGTGCCGCTCCAGGTCCTCCCCTCGGGGCTGATCACCCGCGTCGCGGGAGGGTCGTCGCGCCGGTCGACCGGATAGGCCCGGTACCCGGCTAGCGTCTGCGTAGCCTCCGCCTCGTCAGTGGTGAGGATCCGGATGCCATGGAAGACGTTCACCGTGGGAACGTGGATCGTGGACGCCCCCTCCAGCGCGGGATCCTCGTGGCCGGGGCCGAGCAGCACGAACCGGCCACCGTGCCCCGCGTCGGGACCGGTCAGGCCGAGGTCGGCCACCGGCCGCTGCCAGAAGTCCAGACAGCGAGACTCAGCCGATCAGACCCACCGGCTCCGCCAGCGGTCATCGGCGTGACCTCGGTCGCAGGAATGACCGTTGGGTCGTGCCCTGTTCGGGGCTTGCAGCGGGGACGTCCGTGCGTCAGGTGCACCGGAAGACCGTGCGGCCTTCGGCGGTCCCGGCTGCCTGGACGGCGAGCACGTCACGCATGACGTCGAGCACGTCGGTGAGCGGCAGCGGCACGTCGGCGACCTTCAGGTGGGGGTTGGTCACCCCGACGGGGTGCCACCACGCGCCGTCCGACGTCAGTGTGGGCTCGGGCTCGACGGTGTCCAGCGAGATGTGCATCCCGGACGTCGCCGCACCCTCCTCGGCGACCGGCCGGACCAACCTGTCGTCGACGGGGACGCCGAACTCGTCGAGGACGGCGTGCAGGCCTGCGAGGCATCCCACTTCTTCTGGCGAGAGGGTCGCCGCCACGCGCACCCGGAAGCCGAGCTCACGGGCCAGCTGGATGCCGGCCAGCGCCTTGGCGTGCGAGCCGGCGCCCCGCACGCGGTCGTGCAGCTCCGGCGTACCGGAGTCCACACTGACCTGCATCACGACGGCCGACCGGTCCATGCGTTCGAGCGTCGCGCGACGCTCGCCGCGGCTGAAGACCATCGCGTTGGTGAGGATCGTGACCGGCACGCGGGCCGCGGCGTACGCCACGATCTCGCCGAGCTCGGGGTGCAGGAACGGCTCGCCGCCGGTCACCAGCAGCTCCCGCCCACCCTGTGCGGTGAACTCGTCGATGGCGGTCCGGGCCAGCTCCACTGGCATCGAGCGGGCCGCGGCGCGAGGCGAGGACTCGGCGCAGCAGTAGTTGCAAGCCAGGTTGCAGTGGAAGTTGGAGTACAGCCACAGCCGGTGGCCCAAAGGGACGGCTTCGCCCGTGCTGAAAGCACCGCCGGGTCGCGGGCCGCCGCGGCGGATGAGGAGCCGCCAGCCGGCGGAGGTGTCGGCCGCCGCCGGGTCGGTGCCGACGTCGACCACGTCGTGGCCGGCCAGCCGGGCCCAGGGCGGCAGGTCGACAAGCACCGAGCGTTCCCGCGTACGGACCGAAAGCACCTGCCCCGGCTGCAGCCGGCGCATCGCTGCCGTCAACGACAGGAGCAGACCGCTGCCGCAGTCCTGGTCCCCGCCGTCGAGCTCTGCATCGGCCCGGTCGGATGCCACCGCTGCCGTGGTGTCGGTCATCGCGCGGTCAGAACGACAGCGATCCGGCGCCGTCGGCCAGCAGCGCGACCAGCGTGGCGCCGCCCACGATCTGTGCACCGTCGATGAGCTGGTCCTCGCCGATGCCGCGCTTCTTCGCGCACGGGCTGCAGACGAGGAAGGTCCCGCCGGCCTCGACGTAGGAGCCGACCAGCTCGGACATGGGGGCGAAGCCCTCCTCGTGCAGCTCGTCGGCGGTGCCCTTCGCAGCCAGCCTGACGCCCTCCGAGGACAGGAACACCGACGTCTGCTGGGCCGAGGCGACGGAGGCGCCGGCCACGACCATTGCCACGCTGGCGCGGTCGACATCGTCGGCGGAGTGGGTCAGGGAGATCACGAGGCCGTTCATGGGTGTTCCTTCCGAAGGGGACGGGGTGTCACGCACGAATGGGTGCTCGAAGCGGTGCGAGCACGATGTCGAAGGACGGCCGGTCATCGGGTTCCCGGCCGGCCCCGAGGTAGCGATGCCCACCCAGGCGGCACCATGCCGGCAGATCGGTCGGCGCTGCCGGGTCGGTGGCTATCAGGCGGACGAGCGCGCCGGGTGGTTGCTCGCGCAGCGGCCGCGCCAGTCGCAGCAGCAGCTCGCCGCAGCCGAGGTCCTCGCCGTCGATGATCAGGTCGGGCTGGCGTACGTACCGTTCGTCACCCATGCGCGACCTGCACGGCCTGCCGGGACGCGACGTAGCGGGCACCCGCCACGGCCACGACAGCGCCGGTGAGCAGCAGCGCGGCGGTCGTGAGGTCGGCCCCCAACCACACCGACGACCGCCCGACCTGCAGCCAGATGCTGGCGGCCGCCAGCACGGCCACGGCCGCCGCCGCGAGCGCCAGCCCGCGCTGCGCGGTGCCGCCGGCCAGCAGCAGCAGGACGCCGGTCGCCAGCAGCACCAGCCCGCCGGCAACGTTGTACGAGCCGAGGGAGACCTCGAAGTCTCTGAAGCCGATCCTGGCCGGGGAGGAGAACAGGGCAACGACGACGCCCAGCAGGCCGACCGCCGACAGGACCACACCCCAGGCCTCCAGCAGCCGCTTGGCCGCGTGCTTACCCCGACCGTCCGCGGCCGCCGCCCGCACCCCGTCGACCCCCCAGACCAGCCCGGCGTTGCCGATGAAGAGGACGACGTGGATGGCCAGCAGCATGTAGTAGGCCCACGGCCACTCGCCTGGCGTCAGCAGCACGGACAGCGAGATCGCGCCGGCCTGGGCGATGCCGAGCAGAGCTGCCAGCCGCGTGAACGTGCCCGTCAGCAGCAGCGCGGCCAACGCCGTCTCGACGACGAGCACCCCCCAGCCGAACGGCACGAACGCCGGCTTCACGAGGTGCTCCATGATCGCGCTGAACGGCGGGAAGACCGGGTGGTCGATGGCGTCCTGCACGTAGCCGTAGAGACCTCCGCCGCGGTCGCGGCCGAACTCCGGCGGCACCTTCCACACGACGTTGTAGAGCCAGAGCAGCCCCGCCAGGATGCGCAGACCGCCCAGCGCACGTCCCACCATGCGGCGATCGGGCTGCGCAGTACCGAGCAGATAGCCGAGCACCCCTGCAGTCTGTCGCGATCGTGCCTGGCCCGTCGACGGCAGGCACCGTTCCGTCATCACCTCGTAGCAAGTTGCCCCCGACCTGCCAATGGCCGCGGTGGGTGCGCGCGTGCGGATCCCGGTACGGCGGCAGCCCCGGTCAGCGTTCGCTGTCGAGCTGGGAGAGCTGCGCCGCGGCGTAGCGCTCGCCGGCGACGGCGGCGGGCGGAACCGCTCGCTCGATCGCGGCGAGCGCGTCGGCGTCGAGCCGAGCGTCGGTGGCGCCGAGGACCTCGCTGAGCTGCTCGCGGCGGCGGGCGCCGACGAGCGGCACGATGTCGTCGCCGCGGCTGATCACCCAGGCGACCGCCGCCTGCGTAACGCTGATGCCGGCCCCGTCGGCCACCGCTCGCAGCGCGTCGACGAGCTGGAGGTTGCGTTCGAGGTTGTCGCCGCCGAAGCGTGGGCTGTGCGCGCGGAAGTCGCCGGGTGCGAGCGAACGGTCTGCGCTCCAGCGTCCGGAGAGCGGGCCCCGCGAGAGGACGCCGTACGCCGTGATGCCCACGCCGAGCCGGCGCGCGGTGGGCAGCAGCGTGTCCTCGATGCCGCGCGACATCAGGGAGTACTCGATCTGGACGTCGGTGACCGGGTGCACGGCGTGGGCGCGCTCGAGGGTCTCCGGCCCCACCTCGGACAGTCCGACGTGTCGCACGTACCCGCCCTGCACCAGCTCGCCGATGGCGCCGACGGTGTCCTCGACCGGGACGGCAGGGTCGAGCCGGGCCGGGCGGTAGACGTCGACGTGATCGGTGCCGAGCCGCTGCAGGGTGTAGGTGAGGAAGTTCTTCACCGACGAGGGACGCCCGTCGCTGCCGAGCCAACCGCCCGCCGGGTCGCGCAGCACGCCGAACTTGACGCTGAGCAGGACGTCGTCGCGGCGACCGCGCAGCGCCTCGGCGAGCAGCAGCTCGTTGTGGCCGGCGCCGTAGAAGTCGCCGGTGTCGATCAGGGTCACGCCGGCGTCGACGGCGGCCGAGATCGTGGCGATCGACTCGGCGCGGTCGGCGGGGCCGTAGAGCGCTGACATGCCCATGCAGCCCAGGCCGATGCGCGAGACGGATGTCATGGTGCCGAGGGCGGTGGTGGGTACGTGAGCCATCTGCGCTCCTCCTCCGGGGCGGTTGTCGACGAAGACTGGCACGGGAGTTCCGCGCCGGGCAGCGCGGGGCGGCTGGTGCGCGCCCCGTACCCTGTCCCGCATGCCGGTCGACCGCCTGCTCCCGAGCGACGAGGCCCGCGAGCTGATCGGCCTCGTCCGCGAGATCGCCGACGCGGAGATCGCGCCACGGGTCGACGCCGACGAGGCCGCCGGCCGTTTCCCGCGCGAGGTGTTCCGCACGCTGGGCAAGGCCGGGATGCTGGGACTGCCGTACCCGGTGGAGTTCGGCGGGGGCGGCCTGCCGTACGAGGTCTACCTGCAGGTGCTCGAGGAGCTCGCCGCCCGCTCGGCGAGCATCGCGGTCGGCGTCAGCGTGCACGGCCTGTCGTGCTTCGCGCTGGCGCGCTACGGCAGTGACGAGCAGCGCGAGCGGTGGCTGCCGGAGATGCTGGGCGGCGAGCTGCTCGGGGCCTATGCGTTGTCCGAGCCGGACGCCGGCTCTGACGCCGCCGCGCTGGCGACGCGTGCGGTGCGCGACGGCGACGACTACGTGCTGCGTGGCACCAAGGCCTGGATCACCCACGCTGGGCAGGCCGACTGGTACACCCTCATGGCGCGTACCTCCGACGACGGGCCGCACGGCATCACGTGCTTCCTGGTCCACGGAGAGGTCGACGGGCTCGAGGTGGCGGCCCTGGAGCGCAAGATGGGGCTGACCGCCTCGCCGACCGCTCAGCTGCACCTCGACGGCGTACGGCTGCCGGCGCAGCGGCGGATCGGCGACGAGGGACTGGGTTTCACGATCGCGCTGGCTGGGCTCGACTCCGGGCGGCTGGGCATCGCGGCGTGCGCGGTCGGTCTCGCGCAGGGGGCTCTGGACGTGGCGCTGGCGTACGCGGGGGAGCGCCGACAGTTCGGGCGCCCGGTCGCGGACTTCCAGGGCTTGGCTTTCCTGCTGGCCGACATGGACGCAGCGATCGAGTCCGCGCGGGCGGCGTACCTCGACGCGGCCCGGCGGCGCGACGCGGGGAAGCCGTTCGCGCGGCAGGCCTCGGTGGCCAAGCTGGTCGCCACCGACGCCGCCATGCGGGTCACCACCGATGCCGTGCAGGTGCTCGGCGGCTACGGCTACACAAAGGACTTCCCGGTGGAGCGCTTCATGCGCGAGGCGAAGGTCATGCAGATCTTCGAGGGCACCAACCAGATCCAGCGCCTCGTCATCAGCCGGCACCTCGCAAGGGGCACCTGAGCGACGGCTCCCGAGCCCGGCGAGGGGGCCCTCCCGCGCCGTACTCCCCCCTCGCTACTCATGCAGGACCCGGGAAGGGGGAGTTGATCACGTTAACGTGATCAACTCGGGTCACGCCAGCTCGTCCCAGGGGATGCGGAAGGGCTGGGTCTGGCCGAGCGGGTCCTCGTCCTCGCGGGGGCTCAGCGGCTGGCCGGGCGCGACGGCGCGTCCCAGGACGGCCTTCTCGTCGGGCTTGGCGCGCAGGACGTCGTCGACATAGGACGTCCCCGCCGCGGCGATCGGCACCTCGCGCCCCTCGCGCTCAGACAGGTACCACCGGTGCTCGAGCACCTCGTGGAAGATCTCGGCTGGCTCGAGCTTGCCGCGCAACTCCTTCGGGACCCGCCGGACCACGGGCTCGAACACGTCGGTCAGCCACTCGTGCGCGACGATCTCCTCGTCCTCGCCCTGCTGGTCGGTGGTGGCGCGGTAGGCGTCGAGGTCGTTGAGCAGACGCCGCGCCTGGTTCTCCTCGACGTCGAGGCCGGTCAGCCGCATCAGCCGGCGGCTGTGGTGGCCCCCATCGACGACCTTGGGCTGGATGCGCACCGTACGGCCGTCGACGTCACTGATGACGTCGAGCTCGGCCACGTCGAAGCCACGCTCGTTGAGCCGCTCGATCCGCCGGGCGATGCGCCACCGCTCGGAGATGTCGAACTGCTCCTCGCCGTACAACTCGAACCACAGGCCGTCATATCCCGCACCGACGTTGTCGGCCACCTCGAACGGGTCGACCGCCTCGTCGAGCACGCCACCGGCGGCGAGGTCCATGAGCTCGCCAGCGATGTTCACCGTGGCGTTGTCGAGGTCGTGCCGGCGTTGGCCGTCGGACAGCCGGCCGTGCAGCTCGCCGGTCTCGGCGTCGACGAGGTACGCGGCGAAGGCGCCGGCGTCGCGACGGAAGAGTGTGTTGGAAAGCGAGCAGTCGCCCCAGAAGAAGCCGGCGAGGTGCAGGCGCACCAGCAGGGCGATGAGCGCATCGGTGAGCCGGTGCACAGTGTCCGGCCGCATGGTGCGCGAGAACAGTGCCCGGTAGGGCAGGGAGAACTGCAGGTGCCGGGTGACGAGCACCGGGTCCAGCGGCTCGCCGGACGGGTCGAGCCGCTCGGTGACGACGCCGACGCCTTCCACGCAGGGCACGTCGAGCCGCGCCAGGTCGCGAAGCAGCCGGAACTCCCGCATGGCGTGCCGCTCGGTGATCTCCTTGAGGGCGTAGACGCGGCGTTCGAGCCGGGTGAAGCGCACCACGTGCCGAGAGATGCCTCGCGGCAGCGCCACCAGCGTCTCCGGCGGCCACTGCTCCAGCGGGACGGGCCACGGCAGGTCGAGCAGCGCGTGCTGCTCCAGAGGGCTCGCCAGGATGCGGGGCACGGGTCCCATCCTGCCGTGGTGCGGGCGGCCCGCAGCGCGCCCCCGTACGCCACGACGCCGCTAGCAGGGCACTCGGGGCGCTGGACCCGCATCGCGAGCCGGCGCCGGCGCGCGTACGCCGGAGCGCTGGCCCTTTAGGCCGAGATCCGCTCCCCGGTGTCGGCCGAGAAGACATGCTCCGTGCCGGGTCGGATCTTGAACCAGACCGTCTCGCCCTTCTTGGGCGGATCCCGCGGCTCGACGCGGGCGATGATCTGGTCGGAGGTCAGGGCCTGGGCGGCAGGCCCGGCGGCGCGGGCGAGCTCGCCGTAGACGAAGGCATCGGCGCCGAGCTCCTCGACGACGTTGACGACGACCGGGAACGCGCCCGTCTCGTCCTCACCTGCGGGCTCCAGGCTCTCGGGCCGGAAGCCCAGGGTGACCTTGCCGGCCGACCCGGCCGCGCTCAGCGTCTCGCGGGACAGCGGGATGATGTTCTCACCGACCTTGGCGCCCCCGTCGGCCACGTCGAAGGTGCCCATGTTCATCGCCGGGGAGCCGATGAAACCGGCCACGAACGCGTTGGTGGGCGTCTCGTAGAGGCCGAGCGGCGTGTCGACCTGCTGCAGCAGCCCGTCCTTGAGCACCGCGACGCGGTCGCCCATGGTCATCGCCTCGATCTGGTCGTGGGTGACGTAGACCGTGGTGGTGCCGAGCCGGCGCTGCAGGGAGGCGATCTGCGTACGTGTCGACACGCGCAGCTTGGCGTCGAGGTTGGACAACGGCTCGTCCATGAGGAAGACCTGCGGCTGCCGGACGATCGCGCGGCCCATCGCCACGCGCTGGCGCTGACCGCCGGACAGCGCCTTGGGCTTGCGCTCGAGGAACTCCTCCAGGTCGAGGATCTTGGCTGCTTCCTTGACCCGCGTGAGGATCTCGTCCTTCTTGATGCCGGCGATCTTGAGGGCGAAGCCCATGTTGTCGGCGACGCTCATGTGCGGGTAGAGGGCGTAGTTCTGGAAGACCATCGCGATGTCGCGATCTTTCGGCGGCAGGTGGGTGACGTCGCGGTCGCCGATGCGGATGGTCCCGGTGCTGACGTCCTCCAGGCCGGCGAGCATCCGCAGGCTGGTCGACTTGCCGCATCCAGACGGGCCGACGAGGACGAGGAATTCGCCGTCGCCGATGTCGAGGTCGAGCGAGTCGACCGCGGGTTTGTCGGAGCCCGGGTAGACCCGACTCGCGTTGTCGAACGTGACCGTGGCCATGGAGGCACCAGTTCCTTCACCGGCAGGTACGTGCCGGACGATCCGGAGTAAAGGGTCGACAGCAGTCTGTCGTGCCTCACGTGTCGTGGCAACAGTGCGGAGTCCCGCCCCGTGGTGATCCTTCGGCCGCGGCGGCGCTCTGCCAGTGCGTCCTCGAGGCGCGGTACGGCGGCCAGGTGCACCACGCCATGTGTTGGCTACAGTCGCAGCGGCCCGCCGGCGTGGCGCAACTGGCAGCGCACCCGACTTGTAATCGGGCGGTTCCGGGTTCGAGTCCCGGCGCCGGCTCCAGCCCTGACCTGCGGCTTTGCCCTCGGGTGGATCCGTACCGGACCTGGCGAGGCGGAAGATGTCAAGCCGGCTGAGACAAGATCGCGCTAGTTGTTCTGGATGAGGGCCTCCATGCTGGGCTGGTTGATCCACGCTGCGGTGGGCAGTCGCGGCGGCTCGGGCCGGCGGTGACGGAACCGGGCCGGGTTGGCC
>JBBRVU010000157.1:0-10195 GCA_038246575.1 Actinomycetes bacterium
CGCGACCGTCGTCACGGTCGATGGCCCGACGGGTGCGGGCACCGTGCACAGCGACGGGCACGTGGTCGTCGTGGGCAACCGCATCACCGCAGTCGGCGCCGGACGTGCTCCTGACGACGTACGACATGAGGCGGCGCGGGTCGTCGACGGCAGCGGCTGCCTGCTGACGCCCGGGTTGGTGAACACCCACCAGCACCTCTACCAGTGGGCCACGCGGGGCCTGGCCGTCGACGCGACGCTCTTCGAGTGGCTCACCGAGCTCTACCCCGTGTGGGCCGGCATCGACGAGGAGATCGTGCGAGCGGCCTCGGCGGCTGCGCTGGGCTGGCTCGCGCGCACCGGCTGCACCACGAGCACCGACCACCACTACGTGTTCCCGCGCGACGGCGGCGACCTGCTCGCCGCCGAGATCGGCGCGGCCGCCGCAGTCGGGCTGCGCTTCCACCCGACGCGCGGGTCGATGGACCTCGGGGCCAGCCAGGGCGGTCTGCCGCCGGACTCCGTCGTCGAGGACCTCGACGCCGTGCTGGGGGCGACGGACTCCGCGATCGCACGCTTCCACGACCC
The DNA here is from genome assembly GCA_038246575.1 of Actinomycetes bacterium. Classification (GTDB taxonomy): domain Bacteria; phylum Actinomycetota; class Actinomycetes; order JACCUZ01; family JACCUZ01; genus JACCUZ01. Next base: position 568 of record JBBRVU010000157.1, read on the forward strand.
GTCCGACGACTCGATGGTGCGGGTCGCGGTCGCGCCTTGCTCGCCGTTCTCGGTGACGGCCAAGCTGATGACCGAGGCCGCGGGGCTCGCCCGCCAGCACGGCGTGCGCCTGCACACCCACCTGGCCGAGACCGACGACGAGGAGTCGTTCTGCCAGGAACGCTTCGGCGCGACACCGACCGAGTACGTCGACTCGCTGGGCTGGCTCGGGGATGACGTGTGGATGGCTCACGCTGTGCACCTCGACGATGCCGCGATCGCGCGGTTCGCCGCGACCGGAACGGGGGTGGCGCACTGCCCGTCCAGCAACGCCCGGCTCGGCGCCGGCATCGCCCGCACCCGGGACCTGGTCGACGCGGGGGTGCCGGTCGGGCTCGGCGTCGACGGGGCCGCCTCCAACGAGGCGGGCTCGTTGCTCGAGGAGCTGCGCCACGCGGCACTCTTCGCCCGGGCCCGGGGCGGCCCCGCGGCGCTCTCGGTCCGCGAGGCGTTGCGGCTGGCGACGATGGGTGGCGCCCAGGTGCTCGGCCGGTCGGGCGAGATCGGCTCGATCGAGGTCGGAAAGCTGGCCGACCTCGCACTGTGGCGGGTCGACACCCTGCCCCACGCCGGGATCGCCGACCCCGTCGCCGCGCTGGCCCTGGCCTCCAAGCCGCCGCTCGAGCTGCTGGTTGTCAACGGACTCCCGGTGGTCGAGACGGACCGGCTGGTGACCGTGGACGAGGACGTGCTGGCCCGCGACGCCGCGACGGCCTCGGCCCGGCTGCTGGAGCGGAGCGCGCGATGAGCACCACCGACACCACGAACATGAGCACGACAACCACCACCGGCCGGCCGGTGCGCACCGACGGCGGCGTCGGCACCGATGCGGCCCGGCCCGACGGCGTGCTCAAGGTGACCGGCGAGTTCGCCTACGGCAGCGATCTGTGGGCCGACGAGATGCTCTGGGGCGTCACGCTGCGCAGCCCGCACCCCGCGGCCCGGATCCGGTCGATCGACATCAGCGCTGCGCTCGCGGTGCCGGGCGTCTACGCGGTGCTGACCGCCGACGACGTGCCGGGTGCCAAGAGCTACGGTCTGGAGTTCGACGACCAGCCGGTGCTCGCGGGCGACGTGGTGCGCTACCAGGGGGAGCCGGTCGCCCTCGTCGCGGCCGAGCACCCGGAGACCGCCCGCCGGGCCGCGGCGCGCATCGTCGTGGACTACGAGGTGCTGGAGCCGATCACCGATGCGCGCGAGGCGCTCGGTCACCGCCCGGCCGCCGAACCGGTGCCCGACCTGCACCCCGAGCCGACGCCCGTCGTCGAGCGCAGCCGCGAGGCCGCGCCGCTGCACCCCCGGGGCAACCTCATCCGGCACCTGAAGATCCGCAAGGGCGACGTCGACGCGGCCGCGGCGGAGTCCGACGTGGTGGTCGAGGGCGACTACGAGGTCGGCATGCAGGACCAGGCCTTCCTCGGGCCAGAGTCCGGGCTCGCCGTGCCCGCTGAGGACGGCGGCATCGACCTGTTCGTCGCCACCCAGTGGCTGCACGTCGACCAGCAGCAGATCTGCCGCGCGCTGGATCTGCCACCGGAGCGGGTGCGGCTCACGCTGGCCGGGGTCGGCGGCGCGTTCGGTGGTCGCGAGGACCTCTCGATGCACGTGCACGCCTGCCTGCTGGCGTTGCACACCGGCAAGCCGGTGAAGATGTCGTACAACAGGGAGGAGTCGTTCTTCGGGCACGTGCACCGCCACCCCGCGCAGCTGCACTACGAGCACGGCTTCAGCCGTGACGGTGACCTGCGCTTTGTGCGCGCCACCATCTGGCTCGACGGCGGGGCCTACGCGTCGAGCAGTGCCGCGGTCGTGGGCAACGCCGGCCTGATGGGCATCGGGCCGTACGTCGTGCCCAACGTCTGGATGGACGCCTACGGCGCCTACACGAACAACCCGCCGTGCGGGGCGATGCGTGGCTTCGGCGCCGTGCAGGCCGCGTTCGCCTACGAGTCGCAGATGGACAAGGCAGCGGCGGCCCTGGGCATGGACCCGGTCGAGCTGCGCTGCCGCAACGCGATGGAAGAAGGATCCGTCGCACCCACCGGACAGGTCGTCGACAGCCCGGCGCCGGTCGCCGAGCTGCTGCGCCGGCTGCAGGCGATGCCGATGCCGGATGCCTTGGTGGGCAACGGATCCGGCAGTGGCCACGACCTACGCCGGATGCCGGGCGGGGTCGCGAACTCCACGCACGGCGAGGGTGTGCGGCGGGGCGTCGGCTATGCGGTCGCATACAAGAACATCGGGTTCTCCGAGGGCTTCGACGACTACTCGACGGCGCGGGTCCGGCTGGAGGTGACCGGCGGGGAGCCGGTCGTCACCGTGCACACCGCGGCCGCCGAGGTCGGGCAGGGTCTGGTCACGGTGCAGCAGCAGATCGCGCGCACCGAGCTCGGTGTCGAGCGGGTCGTCGTGGCTCCGGCCGACACGGCCGTCGGCAGCGGCGGCTCGTCGTCGGCATCGCGGCAGACCTACGTCACCGGCGGTGCGGTGCGCGAGGCGTGCGTGCGGGTGCGCGCTCGCGCCCTGGCACTGACCGGGCGCGACTCGTGGGACGACGTCGACGACGCCGTGCTCGTGCGGGCTCTCGGTGAGGACGCCGTCGAGGAGACCGTCGAGTGGCGGCACCGGCCCACCGAGGCCGTCGACCCCGAGACGGGGCAGGGCTTTGCGCACGTGCAGTACGCGTTCGCCGCACACCGCGCCGTCGTGGACGTGGACGTCGAGCTGGGGCTGGTCAAGGTCGTCGAGCTGGCCTGCACCCAGGACGTCGGCAAGGCGATCAACCCGCAGGCGGTCGTCGGGCAGATCCACGGCGGCAGCGCGCAGGGCCTCGGACTGGCGCTGATGGAGGAGGTCATCGTCACCGAGGGCATCATCCGCAACCCGTCCTTCACCGACTACCTCATCCCGACCATCCTCGACATGCCGCCGATGACGGTCGACGTCCTCGAGCTGCCCGACCCGCACGCGCCCTACGGCCTGCGCGGTGTCGGCGAGCCGCCGACCATCTCGTCCGGCCCGGCAGTGCTCGCCGCCGTGCGTGCTGCGACCGGTCAGTTCCTCACCCGGGTGCCGATCCGCCCCGAGCACATCACCGGCACCTGAGCACCGCGTGAGCACACCCGATCTGGTGCTGCACGCCGCGCGGGCGGTGGTGGACGTGTCGGGCGAGTCGGCGGTCACCGTGTCGGTGCACGACGGGGTCATCACCGACGTACGCCCGCTCGACCGCACCGTCGACGGCGCCGACACGGTCGAGCTCGGCGACGACGTGGTGCTGCTCCCCGGTCTGGTCGACACCCACGTCCACGTCAACGAGCCGGGGCGCACCGAGTGGGAGGGGTTCGCCACTGCCACCCGGGCGGCGGCCGCGGGTGGCGTGACGACGCTGGTCGACATGCCGCTGAACAGCCTGCCGCCGACGCTGGATCCCGACGCTCTGGCCGTGAAACGTGCTGCGGCACAGGGCCAGTGCCTGGTCGATGTCGGGTTCTGGGGCGGCGCGGTGCCGGGCAACCTCGGCCGGCTCGGGGTGTTCCTGGACGCCGGGGTGATGGGCGTGAAGTGCTTCCTGCCCGACTCGGGGGTCGAGGAGTTCCCGGCCCTCTCGGCGGACGAGCTGGTGCTGGCGGCCGAGGAGGTCGCGGCCGCCGACGGCCTGCTGCTGGTGCATGCGGAGGACCCCGCCGTGCTCGCCGGGGCACCAGCGGCGGCGGGCCGCTCGTACGACCGCTATCTCGTGTCCCGCCCGGCCGCGGCCGAGGACAGGGCGATCGAGCACGTGCTCGACGCGTCGAAGCGCACCGGCGCCCGCGTGCACATCGTGCACCTGTCCAGCGCGGGGTCGCTGCCGGCGATCGCGGCGGCGAAGGCGGACGGGGTGCGGGTGACGGTGGAGACCTGCCCGCACTACCTCGTGCTGGATGCGGCCGCCGTGCCGGACGGCGCCACGTCGTTCAAGTGCTGCCCGCCGGTGCGCGACGCGGCCAACCGCGACGCGCTCTGGGCCGGGCTCGCCGCCGGGACCGTCGACCTGGTGGTCAGCGACCACTCGCCGTGCACCGTCGACCTCAAGGACCTCGACACCGGCGACTTCGGCACCGCGTGGGGCGGAGTCTCGTCGCTGCAGCTCGGCCTGCCCGTGGTGTGGACCGAGGCGCGCCGGAGGAGTCACTCGCTGGCCGACGTCGTGCGCTGGATGGCGGCCGGGCCGGCCGCGCTGGTGGGCCTGACCAGCAAGGGTGGCATCCGGGCCGGCGCCGCGGCCGATCTCGTCGCCTTCGCAGCCGGGGCCGAGCAGGTGGTCGACCCGGCCCAGCTGCACCATCGCAACCCCGTCACTCCGTATGCCGGGGCGCGGCTCACCGGAGTCGTGCGGGCGACATGGTTGGCTGGGTCGCCGGTCGACCCGGGCCGGCCGGCCGGGCGGCTGCTGGCGAGAGGGGACGCGTGATGTCTGACCACCCCGATCTGCTCGCGCTGCCGGACCTGGCCGTGCGCACCTTCGGCGGAGCGGTGGTGTGGGCAAACGACGAGGCGTTCGCCGGCCGGGAGAACCTGGTCAACCCGGGGCCGGCGGCGTTCACCCCGCGCACGTTCGGCGCCAAGGGCCAGGTCTACGACGGCTGGGAGACCCGCCGCCGCCGCGACCACCACGAGGGCAGTCACGACGAGGCCATCGTGCGACTCGGCGAGGCCGGAGTGGTGCGCGCGGTCGTCGTCGACACCAGTCACTTCACCGGCAACTTCCCGAGCGAGGCGTCGGTCGAGGCGCTGTGCGCCGACGGGCAGCCCTCGGTGCTGGACCTGGGTGACGCCACCTGGACGACGCTGGTGGAGCGGTCGCCGCTGCTGGGTGACAGCGCGAACGTCTTTCCGGTGTCCTCGGGTCGACGCTGGACGCACGTCCGGCTGGGCATCTACCCCGACGGCGGCGTCGCCCGGTTCCGGGTGCACGGCGAGGTGGTGCCCGACCCGTGGCTCGTGACGGCGCTCGGCACCGTCGACCTGGCCGCCCTCGAGCTGGGCGGCCGGGTGACCGGGTGCAGCAACCTGTTCTACGGGTCGCCGGACCGGCTGATCGCGCCGGGACCGGCCCGCTCGATGGGCGAGGGGTGGGAGACCGCCCGGCGCCGCGACGACGGCAACGACTGGGTCGAGGTGCGGCTCGCGGCGCGCGGTCAGGTGCGGGTCGTCGAGCTGGACACGACCTGGTTCCTCGGCAATGCGCCGGGATCGGCGAGCCTCTCGGCGTACGACGGGAATGGTGACCCGGCCGGCGGGGGAGCCTGGTTCCCGGTGCTGGACCGCACCGCCCTGCAGCCCGACACCCGGCACCGGATCGTGCTGCCCGAGGCATCGACGCCGGTGACGCACGTCCGCCTCGACGTCTACCCCGACGGCGGCATGGCCCGGCTGCGGCTGTGGGGCACCCCGACCCGCGACGGGTTGAGCGACCTGCGCTCCCGGTGGGACGAGACCTCGTGACCCCGTTGTGGACCCGGACACACCGTGCGCGCCGTGAGTCTGGTGCGGGAGCGTCCACAACTCGGGTGGGAGCGTCGTGAGGCTGCCGGACGAGGTGCTGCGTGAGCTGGACGACCTGCTGGCGTCCGCCGACGCGGCGCTGGCGTCGGGCTGGCCGGGGGAGCCGCCGAGCCGGCAGCCGGTGCACACGCTCTACCTGCCGGCCGACGTCGTGGCGGTGCGTGGCGACGCGGCCGCAGTGGTGGCCGGGATCGGCGCCGACGCGCTCGCGGCGGTCGACGGCGAGGACGCAGCGTCGATGGCGCGGATCACTGGTCTCGACGCCGGGCTGGTGGCCGACGTGTGGCCGCGGGTGCTGGCCAAGCTGACGCGCGAGCCGGTGGAGGACCTGCGGCTCGACCTCGAGGACGGCTACGGGCTGCGCCCCGACGACGAGGAAGACGCGCACGCCACCGCGGCGGGCGAGGTGCTGGCCGGGCTCGGCGAGGCAGCTGCCGGCGCGGGAGTGCCCTTCGTCGCCGGCGTCCGGATCAAGTCGATGGAAGCACCGACGCGGCGGCGCGGGGTGCGCTCGCTCGACCTGGTGCTCGCCTCGCTGGGCGGGTCTTTGCCGGACGGCTTCGTCGTCACGCTGCCGAAGGTGACGTCGGTCGAGCAGGTGCAGGCGATGGTGCTGCTCTGCGACCGGCTGGAGACCGCGCACGGGCTGCCGGCCGGGTTGCTGCGCTTCGAGATCCAGGTCGAGATGCCGCAGGCGGTGCTCGGGGCGGACGGAACCGCAACCGTGGCCCGGGCGCTGCACGCCGCCGACGGCCGGTGCAGCGGCCTGCACTACGGCACGTACGACTACAGCGCGGCGCTCGGGGTCGCGGCCGCGCACCAGGCCATGGACCACCCGGTCGCCGACCATGCGACGTCGGTGATGCAGGTAGCGGCTGCGCAGACCGGCGTCCGGGTCAGTCACGGCTCGACGAACGTGCTGCCGGTCGGCGAACGCGACCACGTGGAGGCGGCGTGGGCGCTGCACGCCCGGCTGGTACGGCGGTCGCTGGAGCGCGGCATCTACCAGGGCTGGGACCTGCACCCGGCGCAGCTGCCGACGCGCTATCTCGCGACGTTCGCGTTCTTCCGGGCCGGGCTCGACCCGGCGGTCGCGCGGCTGCGGGCCTACCTGGACCGGCAGGGCGGCGGCGTTCTCGACGAGCCGGCCACCGCCTTCGCGCTCGCCGGCTTCCTCGCCCGCGGCCTGGACTGCGGCGCGGTCGACACGGCCGAGGTGGTGGCAGCGGGCGGGCCCGACGGGGCGACGCTGCGCCGGTTTGCCCGGCGCGGTCCGGTCGAGGTGTCCCTGGACCGGCTCGACGACGACGACCTGCGGGACCGGCTGCTCGAGGTGTGCGCGTCGCCGCGGTGGGTCGACCTCGTCGCCGACGCCGCACCGTACGGCTCGGCGGACGCGGTGCTCGCTGCCGCTGACCGGGCGTTGCTGGCGCTGACCGAGCCCGACCTGGACGACGCGCTGGCCGGGCATCCGCGGATCGGCGAGCGTCCGACCGGTCCCGGCCACGAGACCTCGCGACGGGAGCAGGCCGGTGTGGGTGACGACGTGCGCGCGGCGCTGGTCGAGGGCAACCGGGAGTACGAGGAGCGCTTCGGTCACGTGTACCTGGTGTGCGCCAGCGGGCGCAGCGGCGAGGATTTGCTCGGCGTGCTGCGGTCCCGGCTGGGGCACGAGCCCGCGTACGAACGAGGAGTCGTCCGCGACGAGCTCGGGAAGATCAACCGGCTGCGGCTGACGCGGCTGCTCGAGGAGGGGTGATGGTCACCACGCACGTGCTGGATGCGGCGCTCGGGCGCCCGGCTGCCGGGATGGAGGTCCGGCTTGAGCGCGCCGATGGCGGAGTGGTCGCGGCGGGGCGCACCGACGAGGACGGCCGGCTGAGCGACCTGGGGTCACCCGAGCCGGGGGAGCACCGGCTGATCTTCGCGACCGGCCCGTGGTTCGCCGCCGCCGGCCGCGAGACGTTCTATCCCGAGGTCGTCGTCAGCTTCACCCTCGGCAAGGGCAAGCACCACGTGCCGCTGCTGCTGTCCCCGTATGCGTACTCGACCTACCGGGGGAGCTGAGCCGTGGGGATCGTGCTGGGGGACAACCGCTACGGCAAGGCCGAGACGCGGCTGGTGCGGGTGGTGCGTGACACCGACCGGCACGAGATGCGCGACCTCACCGTCTCGTCGTTGCTGCGCGGTGACTTTGCAGCGGCCCACCTCTCCGGCGACCAGGCAAACGTGCTCCCGACGGACACGCAGAAGAACACGGTGTTCGCGTTCGCGAAGAGCCGCGGCGTCGGTGCCCCCGAGGAGTTCGCCCGCGAGCTGGCCCGGCACTTCGTCGACGACGTGGCCACGGTGACCTCGGCGCAGGTGAGTGTCGAGGAGCACCGGTGGCAGCGCGCGACCGTCGACGGCCGGCCGCACGACCACACGTTCGTGCGCGCCGGCACCGAGACCCGCACGGCTGTGGCCACGGCGTACGCCGGAGGCGAGCACGTGCTCTCCGGCCTGACCGGGCTGGTGCTGCTGAAGTCGACCGGGTCGGAGTTCCACGGCTTCCTCGTCGACGAGCTGACCACGCTGCCGCCGACCCACGACCGGGTGCTGGCGACGGCGCTGACCACGCGGTGGCGGTGGGCCTCGGTCCCGGCGGACGGCTACGACGCGGCGTACGACGAGGTGCGTGGTGTGTTGGTGTCCAGTTTCGGGAGCCTGCACAGCCTCGCGCTGCAGCAGACGATGTGGGAGATGGGCCGCTCGGCGCTCGAGGCCAGACCTGATGTCGTCGAGCTGCGGATGTCGGCGCCGAACAAGCACCACAACCTGGTCGACCTCGCGCCGTTCGGTCTGGACAACCCCGGCGAGGTGTTCGTCGCGGCCGACCGCCCGTACGGCTTGATCGAGCTCGAGGTCCGCCGTGATGACGACCCGGCCGAGCCAGGGTCGGCGTCCGAGGTGCGCCCGCCGGTCACCGCATGGCAGGACCTCCCCGGCTTCGTCTGACCCATTCCCCTCCCGTTTCGCCGAGCGCTGCGTTCCGGGCGCGACTCGCCGGCGAGTCGCGCCGGGATGGCGGCGCTCGGGGTCATCCCCAGGTGGCGGCAGGCGTCGCGGCTGTCCACAACCGGGGTGCGCGGCGGTCGTCGGCTGCTCCGTCGAGGTCATGGTCACGGGATGGCTGCGCTCCGACCACTGCCGGATCCGGCCGTCTCGGATCCGCTGACGAGGGCCATGGCGGCGGGCTACGGAGTGGGAGCGGCTGAGCTGTCCGGGCCGCTCTGGCAGCAGCTCGCTCGTGGCGTACGCGGCTGGAACGGCCTCGACCCCGACGACCCCGACGTACGGATCCGCTCGGTGACCCTGCAGCAGCCGCCGGGGACGGTGCTGGGCGGGTGGGCCGCGCTGCGCGTGCACGGGCTGCGTGACCTCGACGGGCGAACCGGACCGGGCGCCCTGCAGTCTCAGCGCATTCTCGTCCACGTCGGCCCGTCGGGTCGCACCCGGCCAAGCCCGCGCGTCGATGTCGACCGCGGCCGGCTGCGAGCGGACGAGACCGTCGTGCGGAACGGGATGCACATCGTCACGCCGACCGTCGCGTGCGCGGCCGTCGCCCGCCGGTACGGAGTCGAGGAGGGTCTCGTAGCCGCTGACCTGGCGGCCGGCCAAGGCCTGACCCACGCTGGCTCGCTGCAGTCCTGGGCCGACACCCACCCGGGAGCACGCGGTGTCCGGAGCGTGCGCCTGGTCGCCTCGCTCGTCGACCCGGCCGCGGCGTCCATGCCGGAGACCCGGCTGCGCTACCTGTGGGTGGTCGAGGCCGGTCTGCCGCGGCCGCTGGTGAACCCGCGGATCCTCGACCGCGCCGGCTACCTGGTGGGTAAGCCCGACCTGTTGGATCTGGAGGCGTCGCTCGTGGGGGAGTACGACGGGTCCGGGCACCGTCAGTTGGAGGCGCACACGGCGGACAACCTCCGGGAGGAGCGGTTCGAGGCCATGGGGCTGCTCGTGGTCCGCGCGAGCGCGCTGGACCTGTGGCCGGGCCGGGCCC
>JBBRVU010000158.1:0-10040 GCA_038246575.1 Actinomycetes bacterium
GGTCGGCGTACTCGTTGAGGATCTTGGTGGTGGTCTCGCGTGAGGTCCCGGCGAGCGCAGCCACCTGCTCGTGGGTGAGCTGGATCTGGATCCCGCGTCCCAACAGTCCCTGGTGCTCGTCGTCTGCGAGCAAGCACAACGTGCTCGCGATGCGTTGCGGGACGGACTTGAACACGGTGTCGGAAAGCCGACGTTCCAGCTGCGAGACACGGCTTCCCAGGATGCCGGTGATCCGGGCGGCGATCCGGGCGTCGGACAACAGGAACCGCTGCACGTCCGACCTGCTCATCACGCACACGGTCACGTCGTCGAGGGCCTCGGCGAAGTTGTCGTGCATCTGCTGGCCGAGCAGCAGCATCTCTCCGAAGATCGTGCCGGGTGTGATGATCGCGGTGGTGAGTGCTCGCCCGTCGGTGGACAACCGGAAGATCCTGACGCGGCCTTCCTTGAGGATGAAGAGCGTCTCCATCCGTTGTGGAGGTGAGTAGAGCAGTTCACCCGGCGAGAACTGTCGCATCGGCGCCGCTGCGGCGATGGCCGCCATCTCGTGGTCCTCGAGGTCAGCGAAGATGTCGACCTCCGACATGCACCACAGGTCCCGGGCACCTTCTCCCCGTCGCTCCACGTCCGCCAGCTCCTCCCGGCGGCCCGGCGCCCACGGCGGGATGCCGGCTGGGTCGAGCTCGCCAAGTAGTCCCACCAGACAGTACGTCGCAGGGTCCGCGCCCGGGCGCGGCGCGCCCGAGGCGGTTGGTACGCCGGACACCCTCATGGAGCACCGGGCTCGGGACCGTCAGTCAGCGTGGCCACCGACCGCCTCCCGGGATACCGACCATGTCGGGACCGTGGACCGACGCCCAGACCTGCCGGCTCCGCCCGGGTGGTCACGACTGGCCCTCCTGCGCGTCGGCGGTGTCGGATACCGGGGTGTCACGGGTCCGCTGTTGTTCAGAGTGCCTGGTCAGGCGCCGTGCGAGTGCGGGGGCTGCGACCGCGAGCAGGGCGGTGGCAAGCACCAGCGCGAAACCGGCCGGACCGATGGCGGCGGCAGAGGTGGCGAGCCACTGCTGGGCGGCGGCGGCGCCCTCGATCACCGGGTCGTCGGCCGGAGCCCCACCCAGGACCCGGATCTCCCACCACCCGTAGTACGCGACGTAGGCCCCGACGAGGAGCAGCAGGGCCCCGCCGGCGATCGGGGTCGCCCGCCCCAGCTGCCGCGCTCCCCGGACGAGGGACTGCTGCGCCAGCGCCACGGCGATCGCCGCGGTGCCCACCACCAGTCCCATGCCCGCGGCGTACAGCAGGAACAACGTGGCCCCGGTGAGCGGCGAGTCGGCCCGGAACGCGGAGACCACCACCGCCAGGAAGGGTGCGATCGTGCAGGTCAGGCTGGCCACGGCGTACGAGATCCCGAAACCGAACATCGACCGCATCGAGCGGGTGACCGGTGTCGCGCCGCGCGAGCCCCACTTGGGAACGGCGATCGTGCGCCCACTCATCACCCAGATGCCGGCTGCGGCAATGGTGAGACCGACCAGCAGGCTGAACCACGGCAGGTATCGCTGGGCCGAGCTCGCGACCGGGGCGATGACGAGGCCGAACACCGCGAACACCGCCGTGAACCCGGCGGTCATGGCCACCGTCATTCGCAGTGCCCTCCCGACCGCGACCAGGCGGGTGGGCTGGTCCCCGCTGACCAGCAGCGTGAGGTAGGCGGGCAGCAGAGCGAACCCGCAGGGGTTGAGGGCTGCCAGCATGCCGGCACCCAAGGCCAGCGCCGCACCCGCGGTCTGCACCTCAGCCCACCAGCTCCGCCACCCGGGCGGAAAGCACGTCGTTGTCGAGGTACCCCTCGCTGACCACCGCTCCTTGCGCGTCCAGGAGCACGAACGTGCTCTGGGCGGTGACCGCGAAGTGCGTCCAGATGGTGCCCTCCTCGTCGACGAGATGGGTCGGTCCTTCGACCTGTCGTGCGATCTCCCGGATGTCAGCGGCGTCGGACAGGCCGCCCACACCGACGACGTTGACCTGACCGGCGTACTGCGCGGCGATCGTCTCCACATGGGGGGCCTGGGCGCGACAGGTGGGGCACCACGGCGCCCAGAACCAGAGCACCGCCGGCTTCCCGGCGAGCTGGACGCCCTCGTACGCCGAGCCGTCCAGCGTCTCCCCGGTGAAGTCGAGGGTGGCCGCACTCGTCCCGGGGGACGTACCCGACCCAGCATCCAAGTCCTCTCCTGCTGCGGCGCAACCGCTCATCATCAGCACCGCGCTCAGCAGTACCCCGGCCCATGTCTTCGTCCGCACAGCGCTCTCCCAGTCGTCGAGGACCCAGTGTGCGAGTGAGTCCCCCGGTCACTCCGTGACCGGGCTTACGGAACGGCTCGCCACCGGCACGGATCCTTGGCAGGGAACCCCACGCAGGTGGCCCAGGCTTCCCGCGGACCCCACGGAGGGTGAATGACATGAGCCGCCGACCAGGACCACTCCTCGTCATCGCGGTCATGGTCCTGCTCGGGGCATGCTCCGGTGCCGGGGCGCTGGGCGACTCGGAGCGCGAAGCCGGGGCGTCCGGGACGGCGGCGGCCGCCCCGCGTCGGGATGTCCCATCCGCCTTGGACGACCCCGACCACTCGAGCTTCCCGAGCCCGCTGCTCGACGTCGACCAACTGCTGGCCGGCGGGCCCCCGCCCGACGGCATCCCGGCCATCGACGAACCGAACTTCCAGCCGGTCGCAGAGGTGGACTGGCTCGAGGACACCGAACCAGTCCTGTCGCTCACCGTGGGGGAGGAGACGCGGGCGTACCCGCTGCGGGTGATGACGTGGCACGAGATCGTCAACGACGTCGTGGGGGGCGCACCCGTGGCGGTGACGTACTGCCCGCTGTGCAACTCCGGGGTGGCGTTCGAGCGCGACGTGCCCGGTCAGGGCATCCTCACCTTCGGCACCTCCGGGCTGCTGTACGCCGACAACCTCGTGATGTACGACCGGCAGACCGAGTCGCTGTGGCCCCAGCTGACCGGTCAGGCGTCGGTCGGTGTCCTCACCGGCACGCAGCTCCAGGCCATCCCCATGGGGACCGTCGCCTGGCGCGACTTCACCGCCGCGGAACCGGCGGCGCTGGTGCTGTCCCAGGACACCGGCTTCTCCCGGCCCTATGGCACCACCCCCTACACCGGGTACGACGACCCCGATGGTGATCTTCTGTTCGAGCTACCCGGGGACACGGACGCTCGGCTGCCGGTCAAGGAGCGCGTCGTCGGAATCGACGACGGAACCGAGACCGTGGCCGTGAGGCGCAGTGCGCTGGTCGACAGGCCACCGCTCGAGGTGACGGTGGGCGGACGCGAGGTGGTCCTGTGGCACCGGCCGGGTCAGGCCTCGGCCCTGGACGCGCAGACCGTGGCCGGCGGCGCCGACATCGGGACGGTCGTGGCCTTCGACCCCGTGGTGAACGGTCGCCGCCTGCACTTCGAGTCCCGCGGGGACGACGTCGTCGACCGTGAGACCGGCAGCGTGTGGGACGTGCTGGGCCGGGCCACGAGCGGGCCGTTGGATGGAGCCGAGCTCCCCCCGTTCCGGTTCCTGGACACCTTCTGGTTCGCCTGGGTGGCCTTCCACCCCGACACGCTGCTGTACGGACCATGACCTGTCCGGACCGGGCACGAGGCCGGCCCCCTGCCGTACGCAGCCAGGCAGGCCGGTTCGGGGGTTTCAGGGGGAGACGACGACGCCTCTCCAGAACGCGACACGACCTTCGATCTGCGACACCGCGGCGGACGGCGACGGGTAGTACCACGCGGCATCCCGGTTCACCGAGCCGTCCACCTCGATGCTGTAGTAGGAGGCGCGCCCCTTCCACGGACACGTGGTCTGCGTCGATGACCCGCGCAGCGCGTCCGGGCGCACCGACTCCAGGGGGAAGTAGTGGTTGCCCTCCACCACAACCGTGTCGTCGCTCTCGGCGATGACGGTGCCGTTCCACGTTGCGCGCATTGTCAGGCTCCTGTCTTTCCGTTCGTGGGGTTGTGGGCTGAGGAACCCGGGACACCGGCCGAACCTTCCCGCCGGAATGCCGTCGGACCGCCGGCGGGTTCCCGCCGCAGGGCCGGGGAGCACCGGCATCCCACGGAGAGGACCAACGCATGGAGACCGTCGACGTCGCTGTCATCGGGATGGGCCCGGGAGGTGAGCACGTCGCCGGCTCGCTCGCCGAGCGCGGGCTGCGCGTACTCGGGATCGAGCGGGAGCTCGTCGGTGGGGAGTGCCCCTACTGGGGGTGCGTGCCGAGCAAGATGATGATCCGTGCCGGGAACGCCCTGGCGGAGGCCCGTCGCGTGGAGGCCTTGGGCGGGCACGTGGCACAGGTCGTGCCGGACTGGGCTCCGGTGGCGGCTCGTATCCGGGCCGAGGCGACCGACACGTGGGATGACCGCGTGGCGGTCGACCGGTTCACCGGAAAGGGCGGCGTCTTCGTACGCGGCTCGGGCGAGGTCATCTCACCCATCGAGGTGCGCGTGGGCGACACCAGGTATGCCGTACGCCGCGCGGTGGTCGTCGCCACGGGGACGACCCCGGCCATCCCGCCCATCCCTGGGCTGGCCGACGTGGGGTACTGGACCAACCGGCACGTCGTGGAGGCCAAGGAGCTGCCCCGGTCCATCATCGTGCTCGGTGGCGGGGCGATCGGCTGCGAGCTGAGCCAGGTGATGGCGCGGTTCGGGGTCGAGGTGACCCTGGTCGAGGCCGCTCCCCGGCTGCTGGCCCTCGAGGAGCCCGAGGCGGGTGCCATCCTCGCCGACGTGCTGAGGCACGAAGGGGTAGACGTGCGCACAGGGGTCGGTGCGCAGCAGGTCCGGTCCGACGGCGCCGGGGTGGCCGTGTCCCTGGCCGACGGCTCCACCGTCCGCGCCGAGCGGCTGCTGGTCGCGACGGGCCGTCGGGCCGACCCGGCAGCGGTGGGCCTGACATCGGTCGGCGTGACCGCCGACGCGCGGGTCGCGCCGGTCGACGAGCGGTGCCGCGTCGCACCGGGGGTGTGGGCGGTGGGTGACGTCACCGGCAAGGGAGCCTTCACGCACGTGGCGATGTACCAGGCCGGGATCGTCATCCGCGACATCCTCGGCGAGGACGGCCCGCCGGCGTCCTACCGGGCACTGCCCCGGGTGACGTTCACCGACCCCGAGGTGGGCGCCGTCGGCCTGACCGAAGCCCAGGCGCGAGAACAGCTCGGCAAGGTCCGCGTCGGCTCGACCGAGGTAGCGAGCACCGCCCGCGGCTGGATCCACAAGCCCGGCAACGAGGGCGTCATCAAGGTGGTCGAGGACGCCGAGCGTGGTGTCCTCGTCGGAGCCACCGCGATGGGACCCAGCGGCGGGGAGGTCCTCGGGGCGCTGGCCGTCGCGGTCCACGCCCAGGTTCCGGTGGAGCAGCTGACGTCGATGATCTACGCCTACCCCACCTTCCACCGCGGCATCGAGGACGCCCTCGGCAGGCTCGCATGAACCCACGTGCCCAGGCGGCGGCGGGCTCGGGTCCGCAGCCCGGCCTGCGCGCACGGCAGGACGAGCGGTCGGTGACGCGGGCTCAGATGGCCGAGGTCGACCGGATCATGGTCGACGAGCTCGGCATCACCCTGGTCCAGATGATGGAGAACGCCGGGCGAGCGTTGGCCACGCTCGCCCGGACCATGCTCGGTGGCCACGTCGAGGGCCGCCGGGTGGTCGTCGCCGCAGGCACGGGCGGCAACGGCGGGGGTGCCATGGTCGCGGCCCGACGGCTGCACGGCTGGGGGGCGCTGCCGGTGGTCGTGACCACCGGCAGCGCCGGGCTCAGCCGCGGCGCGGTCCGCCTCCAGCTGCGCACCCTGATGAGCCTGGGGGTGCCGGTGCTTCACGTGTCCGCGGTGCCCACCCTGCCTCGAGGGGAGCTGGTCATCGACGGCATCCTCGGCTACGGCCTCGACGGCCCGGCGCGCGGGAGCGCCGCACAGCTGATCCGCTGGATCGGCTGCGGGCGTGAGGCCGTCCTCGCCTTGGACGCCCCTTCCGGTGTCGACGTCGACACCGGGCTGGCGCCCGGACTGGCCGGTCTGCGCGGACACCACGCTCACTCTTGCCGCCGCCAAGCCCGGCCTGCTCCAGCCGCACGCAGCCCCGCACGTGGGGGTGCTCTACGTCGCCGACATCGGCGTTCCGGGTGAGGTCATCCAGCGAGTCACCGGACACCCCGGCCCCACCTTCGGGCCGCACGACACCCTGCTCCTGGGGCGTCAGGCCCCGGCCAACGTCCACGGCGCCGAGCTACCGGGATGAGCACCCACACTCCACCGGGTTCTCTTGCCATGAGCGCTTCAGATGAGCCGGCCCCCGATGCCTCCCAGCCCGTCGTCGAGGTCTTCTGGCGACCGGGCTGCCCGTTCTGCACCGCGCTGCGGATCGACCTCACCCGACGCGGGATCCCCGCGCGGTGGCGCAACATCTGGCAGGACGACGACGCGCGCGGCATCGTGCGAGAGGTCAACAACGGCAACGAGACCGTGCCCACGGTCCGGGTCGGCTCCCAGCACCTGACCAACCCCAGCGGCAGCGAGGTCGCCCAGGCCGTGCTCGGCCGCCCAGGCTCGGTCGCCCGCCGTCGGCGCCTGACGGAGCTCGCCCGCTGGGGCCGGCTCAGCGGGGACAGCTCGCCCCAGGCACCCATGGCCACGACGGAGACCACTGCCCGCCCGGCCGGCTCGGCCGCCGGCCAAGGTGACGGCTGGCCGGTCGTCGCGCGCCGCGACAAGCCTCCATGGGTGTGCGTGCTCACGGTGGACCTGTTCAGTCGGGGCAACCGTCCTGGCCGTGACACACACCACGAGCACGATGCCCGCTGACATTCGCCTCGCCAAGCCAGTTGGGAAACCCGCTGCGGTCCCGCAGCTTGTGCCCCGGTGGAGTCTGATGGGCCAGGACTAGGCGGGTGCCGTGATGAGTGGCCGGAGCGACGCGTAGATGCTGCTCGGAGCGACCGGTGACCTGGCGAGGAAGATGTTGTTCCCGGCCTTGCTCCAGCTGGCCGCGACGATTCTGCCCGCGCGGGTCATCGGGGTTGCAGTCTCGGCTTGGGACGATGCGCGTCTGCGGCAGGAGGGGCGTCAGTCGGTGTTCGCAGACGTCGAAGTCGGACAGCACGAGCGCAGCCGCATCGTGATCGAGAAGCCCTTCGGACGCCACCTCAGACCGACGGGTGTGCTCGCTGTGCAGGCGGGGGCCCTGAACGTCAGGTGCTGCTATGGGTGCGCCAGCGGCGCAGCCGCACCAGCGCCCGTAGCCCCGCCCTTGCGCGCGGCGACTCGAGCTGGGTGCGGACGTCGGCGATGGCGGCGTTCCACGGCCCGTCGTTGAACGTCGGGTAGGGGTGGATCACGCCTGCGAGGTCGCGGGTGCGCAGCCCCAGCTTGACGGCCATCGTGAGCTCCCCGATGGACTCCCCGGCTCGCGGCCCGACGACCGTAGCGCCCAGGATCCGACCCTTGTGGTCCACCGCCAGCCGAGCGAAACCGCTCGAGTCGCCCTCGGCGACAGCGCGGTCGACGTGTGCGTGCCGCCACTCCACCACCCGCAGCCCGGGCGAGGCCGGCCCGGTGGGTAGGCCCACCGCGGCAACCTCCGGATGGGTGAACGTGACCCGGGGTATCGCGGTGAGCTGGACCTTGCGCGAGAGACCAAGGATGGCGTTGCTGGCCGCCAGGCTGCCGTGGACTCCGGCCACGTGCGTGAACTGCGGGTGTCCGGTGAGGTCCCCGGCCGCCCAGATGCGCCGGTTCGAGGTTCGCAGGTGCTCGTCGACCGTGACGAAGCCGCGGGCGTCGAGGTCGACGCCGGCGGCCGCCAGTCCCAGGCCGTGGGTGCGCGGGCTGCGCCCGACGGCGACGACGAGGCAGCCGTAGGGGACGCTCGTGCCGTCCTCGAGCTCGAGGTCGCCGGCCGTGCCCGTGCCCGGCACGACGGCGCTCACGCCGTGCCCGGCGAGCACCCGCACCCCGTCCGCGCGGAGCGAGTCGGCCACCAGGGCGGCCGCGTCGGCGTCCTCGCGCGGCATGATCCGCGCCGCTCCCTCGACGACGGTCACGTCGGCGCCCAGGCGGGCAAAGGCCTGTCCGAGCTCGCATCCGATGCTCCCTCCGCCCAGGACCACGAGGCGCTGTGGGAGGTCCTGCAGCGTCCAGATGGTGTCGCTGGTCAGGTAGGCGGCCTCCTTCAGACCCGGGATCGGGGGCACGGCAGGACTGGCGCCGGCGGCGAGCATCGCCTGACCGAAGCGGATCTCGCGGCCGTCAACCCGGACGGCGTCAGGGCCGGTGAAGACGGCCTCACCCGGCAGGACAGTGACCCCTTCGGCCTCGAGCGCCTCGGCGGAGTCGACCGGGGCGATGTGGGCGATGGCGCCCCGGACGTGGCCCATCACTGCGGGGAAGTCGACGTCGACCCCGCGTACGGTCACCCCGAGCCGGGCGGCGTCGCGGGCCGAGGCGGCTGCCGCACCAGCCGCCAGGAGAGCCTTGGACGGCACGCACCCCGTCCAGAGGCAGTCGCCGCCGGTGCGGTGGCGCTCCACGAGCAGGACGTGACCGCCCAGGCGGGCGGCCGTCTTGGCCCCGACGATCCCCGCCGTCCCACCGCCGACCACCACGAGGTCCCACGGGCCTTGGGCGTCGACCAGGTCGTCGCCGACAGTGTCCCGGGCCGTGGGCTGCACGACCGTCACGGGGTCTCCTCGTCCGGGAGTTGGTCGACGTAGGCCCGCAGCCGTTCCACCGACGAGGGGTCGGGTGCGGGCGCACCTGGCCACCGGGAAAGGGCCCGGTGCAGGGCGCGGTGCTCGTCGGCGGTCTGCGTGCACTTGTCGCAGATCGCCAGGTGGGCCTCGATCTTGGCCACCTCACCGGGAGTGAGCGGCGCGGAGGGGTCGGCGTCGAGGTAGCGCTGGATGCGCCGGGCCGACCAGTGGCAGGTGATCATCTGCCGCATTGACTGCTTCATGCGAACCTTCCTGGAGTGAGTGTCTGGGGGCCGAGGCTGCGGCGGAGTCGGTCGCGTCCGCGGCTCAGCCGGGACATCACCGTGCCGACGGGAACCCCGAGCACGGCCGCCGCCTCGGCATAGGACAGGTCGTGGACGTCGACCAGGATCACCGTCACCCGGAACCGCGGGTCCAGGTCGGCGAGTGCCTTGGTGAGCTGCTCCCCGATCTCGCCGTCGAGGTGCGCGTCCTCGGCGCTGGGCTGTGTGCTGGCCCCGAAGGCGGGGCGCGAGTCGCGCACCAGGTCCCAGTCACCGACCGGGTCGGGGCGTGTGCGTCGCTGCATGTTGAGGTTCGTGTGCCGCACGATGGTCAGCAGCCACGCTCGCGGGTGTCGCCCGTCGAAGCGGTCCAGGGCCCGGTAAGCCCGAAGCAGTGACTCCTGCACCAGGTCCTCCGCGTCGGCGCGGTTGCGCGTCAGCGACATGGCGACGCGCAGCATGACCTCGATCTCCGGCTCGACCTGCTCCCGGAAGACGAGCGCCCTGGCGGAGTCCACGTCCTTGTGCCCTTCGTTCACGCCCCGGGAACCCGGCGGGCCCCTCGAAGTGTTCCCATCATGGACGTCGACCTCGAGGAGCATGCCGTGCTGGAGCCGTACCGGGTGGTCGCGCCCTTCTACGACGTGCTGTCGCTGGAGTGGCCGGTCTACCGAGCGGGTCGGGTCGCCGGCGTCGAAGCCCTCGGGCTGCAGCCGGGCGACACCGTCCTGGACGTCGGCTGCGGCACCGGGCTGAGCCTGCCTCTCCTTGCTGACGCGGTCGGTCCCGACGGGCACGTGATCGGCGTCGACGCCTCACCCCAGATGCTCGCTGTTGCTGAGCGCCGAACCAAGGGCCTCGCCAGCAGCGTGACCCTGCTGTGTGCCGACGCCACCGACGACCGGCACCCCGCGTGGGAGACAGTCCAAGAGCTGCAGCCCGATGCCGTCCTGTTCACCTACTCGCTCTCCCTGATGAAGCCATGGCGCCA
>JBBRVU010000159.1:0-9949 GCA_038246575.1 Actinomycetes bacterium
GCCCCGGTCGGGATGATCCTCGTCGATCTGGCCACGCCGACCCGGGGTGCGATCCTCGCGGCGAACCCGGCGATGAGCGCCATAGTGGGGCGCTCCGTCGAAGATCTGGTGACGATGACGGTGGCCGAGCTGGTCGGGGACCGCGGGATGCTGTGGCTGACCAGCCGGATCGTGCTGGCCGCCGATCAGACCCACAGCCCCCCGGAAGAGCTCTGCTACCGCCGCGACGACGGGCGCGAGGTGTGGCTGCAGGTCAGCGCGTCGGTCGTTCCCGGCGCGGGCGACCTGCCCGCCTACGCCATCTGCCAGGCGCTGGACGTGACCCGGCGCCGGGGCGCGGAGGCGATGCTGACCCACCAGGCGCTCCACGACACGCTGACCGGGCTGGCCAACCGCCGGCTGCTCACCGACCGGCTCCAGGTTGCGCTGGCCCGGCGCCGTCCCAGCACCTCGTGCATCGCTGTGCTGTTCATCGACATCGACCGCTTCACCGAGACCAACGCCTCTCTCGGGATCGACGGCGGAGACGCCCTGTTGATCACTGTCGGAAACCGGCTGCAGGCCGGGGTCCGTTCGGGGGACACTGCGGCGCGGGTCGGCAGCGACGAGTTCGTGCTCGTGTGCCAGGACCTCACCGACGACGAGGTCCTGGCCCTCGCCGACCGGCTCCTGGCAGCGCTCGCGGCGCCTCACCAGATCGCCGGCCGGCAAGTGTGCGTCACCGCCAGCATCGGCATCGCCTTGTCGCGACCGACCCTCGACGACCCCGAGGACCTGTTACGGGACGCGCAGGCCGCCGCGACGCAAGCGCACGTCGACGGCGGTGCCCGGCACCGGGTCGCGAACCCCCAGCTGCGCGCCGAGCTGGCCGCTCGACGCCACCTCGACGACGACCTGCTCCGGGCATTGCAAGAGGGCGAGTTCGTCCTGCACCATCAGCCGATCGTCACCACCACAACCGGCCAGATGCTCGGCGCCGAAGCACTCATCCGCTGGCAGCACCCCGACCGCGGCCTGCTGCCCCCCGCGGAGTTCATCGAAGCCGCGGAGGCCTCCGGGCTGATCCTCGAGCTCGGACGTTGGGTGCTGCGCGAAGCCTGCGCCCAGATCGGCGCCTGGAACCAAGCCCACCCCCGTCAGCTACTCGCCGCGTCGGTCAACCTCTCCCCCGCCAGTTCACCGACCCCGGCCTCGTCGCCGACACCCGCCGCGCACTCACCGACGCCGACCTCGACCCCTCACTGCTCTGCCTCGAGCTCACCGAGACCGCTCTCATCGACGCCACCCCCGACACCGTCGCCACCCTGCACCAGCTCAAGCTGCTCGGAGTCAGCATCGCCATCGACGACTTCGGCACCGGCTACTCGTCCCTGACCTACCTCAAACGGTTCCCGGTCGACATCGTCAAGATCGACCGCTCCTTCGTGGCCGGCATCGCCACCGACCCCGACGACGAAGCCATCGTCACCGCCGTCATCTCTCTGGCCCACTCCCTCGGACTGCGCACAGTCGCCGAAGGCGTCGAGTCCCACGACCAGCTCGCCCACCTCCAGGCCCTTGGCTGCGACCAGGCCCAGGGATACCTCTACTCCCGACCCGTCCCCCTCCACGCCTTCGACCTCCTCGCCCGCCGCACCCTCACCCCGCCGCGGCCGGACGCACCGCCTCCGCCGGCAGTCCAGTGCCGCCCCGGCAACGTCACCAGCCTCCGGCGCGCGCAGCCGGGGCGCACGCCTTGATCCGACAGTTGCGGCAACAGAGTTGGTACCGATCAGGTTCGGTCGTCGGCGCGGGGCCGCCGGCGCCGGCGCCGGACGACGATGCCGGTGACGGTTCCGACTCCGGCACCGATGGTGGCTCCGGCAATGACGTCGCTGGGGTAGTGGTGCGCCATTGCTACTCGTGCGGCGCCGATGGCCGCCGCGGCCGGTAGCAGGACGGGACCCAGCACGGGTCGTACGGTCGTCGCAGCCGCCGCGAACGCGGCGGCGTTCGCGGCATGAGTCGAGGGGAACGAACCCGAGGAGGGTCGGCGCCGCGAACCACGCGCAAACAGAGCCGTCAGCCGGGACGGACGGTCCCTGCGGACCACTATCTGGAGAATCGCGGTCAAGCCGCTGGTCAAGACGACGCCGCCGACGCCGGCGACCCCGGACCCGCGCAACCGCGGGCTGGCGTACATCGCTGCTCCGAGCAGTGGCCAGATCACCCCGCGATCGGCGAGCTTGCTGATTGAAGGGAGTTTCCGTCCGGTGCGGCCGCGGCTGGCGATCAGCGAGCGTCGCAACAACCGCTTGTCGCGTCGATTGGTCATCAAATTCTCCTTGGACGGGACTCGTCGGTGGGATCCCGACGCGGCCCGTGACCGCCCCGGCTGCTCGACGATCGTGCCGGGGCGGCCACGAGTGCTCGGTCAGCCGCCGAGACCTCCGGGCAGCCTGCCCAGCAGGTCCGCAGGGTTGATGCCGAACTTTGAAAGGATGCCGGCGTCCTTCTCGGTGTCGACCTTGTCGGGCAGGTCCGCTTCCGCCTGAGTCGCCTGGTCGTGGTCTCCGCGGGACTTCAGCATTTTGATGATCTGCTGCTTGTCGATCTGCATGTTCACTCTCCTCGGTGGGTTCGTACGGGGTTGCCCGGCAGGTGGCCAGGCACCGTTGGCGGGCTCAGCCGCCCAGACCTGCCTCGTCGACGTTGCGGTGGAAGCGCATCCCGGACAAGCCGCCGAGGAGTGCGCCAGCCAGGCTCACCACTGCGACGGCAAACAGGGCAATGACTCCGGCGGTGGTGACATTTCCTTCGTCGACGGGAATCCGGGGAAAGCTGTTGAGGCTTGCCAGGACGTTGTACTTGGTGCCCGCGACGACTCCGAGGACGGCAAGGACGACGGCGATGACCACGGCCCATAGCCACACGGCAGCGCCTTGCTTGAGCCCGTTGAAGCGGGCCATCCGGCCTGCGACATAGCCTCCACAGAAGTAGGCGACGAAGAGCACGACCAGCAGGGCGATTCCGCCGACCAACCCGATGGTGCCGGCGCTCTGTGTCGCGTTGCTGGCCGTCCCGAGGTCGGTGTTGGTGGCCACGCCGACGGCGGTGCCTGCAGCGGCGAGCAGGGCGGTCAGGAGAACGGCGGTCCCGGTGGCGGTGAGCCAGCCGAAGAACGCCGAGCCGATCTTGACGCCGCCATAGTGGCGTTCTTCCCTGGCGCGGACGGTCTCCCGATGAGCCTCCGATCCGGCCTCTGAGGGGCGGGGTTGGGTGCCCAGGCGGGTGCTTCCGTTCGGGTCATGCTCTGACGGGGTTGAACTGGTGCTCATGCTGTGGCTCCCTGCATCTGCGTGTCTGTTGCTGCTCGTATGCCCGTGTGGACGCGGAAGCTCAGCGGCTGCCGGGCTCGGCGGTTGCACGCTCGTCGGGGATGTCCACCACGTCGGCGTCTGTCTCGATCTGCTCCTTGCGGACCTCGTCGGAGACGGTCTGCTCGCCGGCGACGGTTTCGGTGCCCATCCGGACGCGCTCGACGGGTACCGTCTCCTTGGCCACGACCGGCTGCTCGGCGTGCAGGGTCACCTCGTGCTCCTCGGAGGTGATGCCCCCTCCCGCCATCGCCTGGTCGCGGTTGGCGTCGGTGATGGGCTCCCGTTCGATGCGGACCTCTTCGTGGCTCACCGGAACCGTCTGGGTCACATTCTCGGTGACCACGTACTTGCGCAGCCGGGCCTTCCCCGCTGCGACCGTCTCGGTGTCGACAGTCAGTTGCTCCTCCGATCGAGTCATCGCTGTGTCGGTGGTTGGCCCGGAAGTGTCCCGACCGGCCACGTCCTCGCGGCCTGCGTGTTCTCTTGACTGCGGCTCCGGCGTCTCCATGCCGTAGTAGCGATACAGCTCTGCCTCCTCCTGCGCGCTGAGGTGGCCGTCGGCCCCGTCAACCCGCGGGGCGTCCTTGACGGTGTCCTTGGCGAAGGGCACCCGGATCTCTTTGCCGTCCGAGGTGGCCCCGGCGAGCGGGACGAACGACTCGCCGCTGCCGAACAGGCCGGTCTTGACAGTGACCCACTCTGGCGTGCTCGTGTCGTCGTCAAGGAACACCTGGCCGACCTTCCCGATCTTGTCCTCGTTGTCCCCGACGACAGAGCCGCCGTCCTGAATGAGCGTGTGGAGCTGGTCCGCGCTGATCATGCTTGTCTCCAATGAGGTGGTGCGGTTGCTGCGGTCGGCTGACCGTCAGCGGGCGTGTGCGCCGCCGGTGTCCTGCGGCGAACTTCCGTCGGCGCGGGTCTTGGCCTCGTCGGCGCGGTCCTGTCCGCGCTCTCGGGCCAGCGCCATGTCCTGCTTGACCTGGTCGGAGCTCTCCTTGCCCTTCTGGTAGGCGCTCTCCAGCATCTGCTGGGCGACTGGTCGGCCACCGAGCCCGAAGGCGAGCGCAAGGCCGAGGGCGAGGGCGAACACTGTTGCAGCGAAGGCGATCCGGACGATCTCGGGTGCGATCTGCAGCTGCTCGAGGATCATGAACGAGGCGATGACCATGACCAGGGCCGGGACGACCGTGGCCACGATCTTGCCGGTAGGCGTGTCGCCCATGAGCTTCGCGACCCCAGCGCCGACGGCGCCGGCAATGACAGCAGCGATCACAAAGATGATGATGGCGGCGATGATGTTGGGCAGATACGCAAGCACCTGGTTCATGAACGTGGTCAGGGCCGGGATCTTCAGAGCGCCGATGGCCGAGAACAGGAAGAACACGAAGACCAGCCAGAACACCACCCGCCCGATGCCGTTGGAGGGACTTGCGCCGGGCATGACCTTGTCGACGTACTTGCCGGCGTCAGAGGTCTCCAGGTGTTTGTCGACGCCCGCCTTCTGCAGCGCCTTGGTGACAACGGCCTTGATTATCCTGGCGATGACGTAGCCCAAGAGTAGGATGATCAGCGCACCTAGAAGACGCGGCAGGAACTCGACGATGCTGTCCAAACCCTTCTGCAGGCTGTCGCTGACGCTCATCGGTGCAATTGCGGTGATCATGGTGTCTCTTCCGTCGAGTGGGTGGTGGAATTGCTCTCGGACCGGCCGGACTGGTCGGTGCTCTGACTGATCCGATTCGGCCGGACGTAGCACCGAGTTCGCGGCACGCGCATCTGGTGCGTCACGCAAGTCTCACCGCGTCGGCGTGAGGCTGTGCCCGTGCTCAGGTAGCCCAATCCAGAACTGGAAAAATGATTCGGTGGGCCGCCTACGCCTGGTCGGCGCGTGCAGATACAGAGCCCGCGGTCGGACCCCTCGTGGTCGTGGTCACGTTGGACCAGCGGCAGGCCCCGCCGCCAGTGCGGGCTGATCGGCCCGCATCACCTGTTCACAGCGGCGGCAGTCCGCTCCACTGGCGCCGGTGAACCCGACCGTCGCGAAGACGTACCAGCCGCTGATGCTCACCCCGCACAAAGCCTCACGCGACGTGACTCGCGGATCGGGACCGGACGGGACGCCGTGGCGTACCCCCAGCGGGATCCAACCCGGGCCCGACCGCGTAGGCAAAGGCCCGGTGACCTTGCGCGACTTTGCGGCAACGACAAAACGGGGAAGCACGGCACACCTTTCAGAAAGATCGGGATCGATGGCCATCTGGCCAGGTCCGTCCGTCAAGGACGGTGACGAGTTGCTCTAGGTGGTAAACGCCGCGCCAGGAGATCCATGACGCACGTTCTTTGAGGAAATGAGGCCACGCCCTCAGGACTACTGTCGGTCTAGCGGGGCACGGGTTGCTCGATATGGGACTCGAGCAGGGAGCTGACATGGCGAGTCATGGGGCAAACCCTGTCTCGACAGTGCGACGCGGAGCAGGCTTCCGCGATGACTGACACCCAGGTGGTTCACGCGGTCGTGGTGCCAGACAAGGACGCCGCGCCCGAGGATCCCTCCGCCGCTGTCCTGGCCGTTATCGGACCGTTGCGGCGGTTCGTGTGCTCGCTGGTGAAGGACACCGGCGTCGCGGACGACATCGTGCAGGAAACCCTGGCCCGGTTGCTGACGCGGCAGCCCAAGCTGGATGACTCCGCCCTGGTCGGCTACGCGCTGGTCGTCGCCAAGAACCTGGTGCACACCGAGGGGCGCCGACAAGACCGCGAGCGTCGTCACCGACACCTGCTGCACGACAGCCAGCCACTGGACACCCCGCACGATGTAGTGGTTCGCGCGGAGGATCAGGACGCGATACGCGAGGCCCTGGGCAAGCTCCCTGCCGGGCATCGTGATGAGCTGGTCGACCATGTCGTCGCAGGCGCACCACTGACCGCTCTGGCCCGAGACGGCAACAGTGCGGCGCTCGCAACCCGACTGGCACGAACCCGGGCACGGCTACGGGTGGACTATCTGCTGTCCGTGCGGCGAGTGGACCTGCCCACCGACCGGTGCCGACCCGTCCTGCTCTCTCTCTCCTCCGGAGACCAGCGACGTCAACGGGTCCTTCGCTCGGGCAACCACCTCGTGGCGTGCGAGCAGTGCGCGGACCTAGCTCCGCCACTGCTGCAACGTGACCGAGCACTCGTCGGAATCATTCCGATGCTCCCGCTCGGCCAACGGCTGCTGGAGCGCTTCACCCAGCTGGCACGTCACGGACCCACCCAGCTGGTCGCCGGTGCCACTGCAGCGGCGGGCGGCACCCTCATCGCCGTGATGAGCATTGGCGGTCCAGCACCAACTCCACCCCCGGCAGACCTGCACAGCTGTCGCTTGCCAGCGGTATGGGACCACCTCGTTGCCACGAGCATGGGACCACCTGGAGGTGTCAGTGAGCATCTCGGGCCCCGGTTTCGGTGTCAACGATGCCGCACGGGTTGGGCCGGTCTCGCTGCCGGTATGAGGGTCCTTCGATGACCAGGGTGTGAGCTGCTGAGGTGAGGCGGTCGATGGCGGACTGGGCGAGTAGCGCGTCGCTCATCATCGACATCCACTCCGAAGGCTCCCGGTTCGACGTCACGATGGTGGCTGCCTTGCGGTGCCGTTCGACGACGAGCTCGTAGAAGTCGTTGGTCTCGGTCGCGTCCAGGTTTCGGAGCGCGAAGTCGTCGAGGATGAGGAGGTCGACGCGGGCGAGTTTGCGCATCTCGGCTTCGAGGCTGTTGTCTAACCGTGCCGCGCGCAAACGGGTGAAGAGCTTGTCGGTGCGGGAGGCGTGGACGCTGAGACGGCGCCGGATTCCGATGTGGCCGAGCGCGGTGGCCAGGTGAGTTTTTCCGACTCCCACGGGCCCCAAGATGAGGACTCCGTGACCTGCCTCGGTGAATCTGAGGCTGGTCAGGTCCGAGAGGAGCATCCGGTCGTAGGTGAGGTCCTCGGGTTCGTCCCAGGTGTCGAGGCGCATGGTCGGGTCCAGGCCGGCGGTGCGGGCGCGCAGCATCGCTGAGCGGGACTCGCGGCGGGTGACCTCGTCACCGAGGAGGAGCTCGAGGAACGCGGCGTGGCCCATCTTGCGTTGTCTGGCGAGGGCGAGCCGTTCGGGCAACGTGTCCTTGAGCCCGCCCAGCTTCAACGCACGCAGGGTCCTCATCAGGTCGGTGCCGACCGGGTCGGTCGGCCCGCTGCTGCTCGGCGTCGCAGTGGTGGTGATCACGTGCTGGTCTCCATCTCTGGGTTCGCGGCGGCGCTGACGCCGCCGCGGATCAGGGTCAGCTGGGCTGCGCCGCTCAGCGCGTACTCGGTTGGGTCGCGGGCGAACCTGCCGGTCGCCGAGCCGGTCGCCGAGCCGGCCGCGACGGGCAACACCGGTTGCTCGCGTTCGATCGCCTTCTCGAGCATCGAGGCGATCTTCGACACGCTCACGACGTCGAGGTCCAGCGAGCGTGTGCAGGCGGTCTCGACCGGGACGGGCCCGTAACGGCGCACCAGCCCCAGCAGCCGGTAGACGCTGCGCATCCTGGTCCAGGGCAGCGGATCGTCGAGGAGCCGCTCGGCATAGATCCCGATACTGGGCCCGTGCCCTGCGCAGGTGCCGATCAGTGCCGTCAGGTCCCGCATCGCATACCCGGCCCGCTCGACGGGAAGATCGGCCCGGTCGGTCGACCTGCCGCCGGGCCGCTGCCGGGGATGGGTCTTGACCAGCTGCCCGCCCCAGTAGAGCTTGACCAGCTCACTGTCCGCGCGAGCCTCGAGATAGTGCCCGATCCACTGCGCAGGCAGCGAATACAAGGATCTGGCGACCTCGACGTGGAAGTCCCGATGGACCTTGACCCGGGTGAACACCGGCACGTCATAGGACGCCGGGATCGGCAGCAGACAGCACGCCTCGACCTCGGTGAACATCTCGCCCGGACGAGCAGCGGTGGTGCCGTGGATCCGCATCCCCGCCCGCTCCGAACACCAGGTGGTGACACGCTGTTGGGCCTCAGCGAGGTCGGTGAAGGTCTCCCCGGCCCAGAAGTTGCCGCGCACGTACTGGACGGCGCGTTCGACCCTGGGCTTGTCTTGTGGGGTGCGGACCCGTGCCGGGTCGGTAGCGAACCCGACGTGCTGGGCGTAGTCCAACCAGCCGGTCGACAACCGGGGGTTGACCGCGTCGGCCTTGCTGACCACCGCCTTGAGGTTGTCCGGGATCAGGACCTTGAAGACCCCGCCGAAGAAGTCCCATGCCGCGTCACAGCCCGCGATCATCGCGACCAGGGTCTGGGAGTACGTCAACCACACGAACATGTGCCGGCTGAGCACGGCGGTGAAGATCAGCGCATGCACCCGCCTCTTCTTCCCGGTCTCCGGGTCCAGGATGAATCCCATCTGGGCGAAGTCGATCTGGCACTCCACCCCGGGCTCGCCGTCGTTGATCCGCATCGTGGTGGACTTGACCCGGAACCCGCACTGCTCGACCGCGAACCGGTGCAACGTCCGATACGGCACCACGCATCCCTGCCGGGCGAGCAGTTCCTCGATCTTCACCACCGACAACGGCGGCTGACCATCGCCGCCGGTCACCCACTTGGTGATCTGCTCCTCGCGGAAGAGCAACAGATCCCACGACGCACCATGACCGTTCGGGCGCGCCGGACGAACCGCGGCGACCACCGCACCGACCAGCTCATCGGTCAGCGCCTCGACCCCGGCGTCCCGGGTCAGGCCCTCGGCCTCGGCCGCCCCGACATATCGGCGGGCGGTCTTGCGGTCCACGCCCGCCCGTTCGGCGACCCTGCGCAGGCCAACTCCTTCGAGCCAACCGCGGAGCACCTCTCGTACCTCAACCACGCCGACCTCCCTGAATCCCACCGCTGATGACCTCCACGTCGACGAACAAGACGCGGCGAGTCAACGAGCGCACCGAGGGGCCACCGGCCAGGCGCGCCGGGTGGTCCCATGACTGGCAATCCAGGTGGTCCCATGAAGCTGGCAGAAAACCGCTCAGAGCGGTCCCATGCTCATGGCAGGCGCACGCTTGATGCTCCCTAGGGCGCTGCCGCACTTTTCGAGGGTCTTCAGTCATGACGACAGTCAGAGGCGGGGTCGAGGTACCACGGGATGCTGGGTGCGTGACGATGGCTGCCCCGGATGCAGAGACGCTGGCCGCAGGAGGGTACGTCGGCGTCCCTTAGGTGCCGCTGCGCGTCGGGGGCTACCTAGGCTGCAGATCTCGTCACGTCCGCTCATGCCGCCTTCGGGACTGCTGCGCACCGATCGACACCAGCGTGTGGCCAGACATCAAGCGCTGGCCGGCTAGGTCAGGGTGTCTGCTATCAGGAGGGCGGTGGTGCTGACCTGCTCGGCGTCGTCACCGGCACTCAGGACGGCGACAGAGATTCCCTGCTCGGGCTGGCGGACGGTCTGCGCAGTCCATGTGGGCCAAGATCCGCTGTGGGTAATCGTTAACCGGTCGCCTCGCCGGGTGACTCGGACGCCCCAGGCGTAGTCCAGCGGCGTACCGTCGTCGAGAGCCCCCGGTGTCTCCGCGCGGTCGTGGACAGTTGGGCCGAGGGAC
>JBBRVU010000160.1:0-9907 GCA_038246575.1 Actinomycetes bacterium
AAGCTCGACCTGCTGCACCGTCGGCTGGTGCGAACGGGGTGAGCCGGCCGTCGGCCGTCGCCCATGTCCTCACCGCGTGGTGACTGCTGCTATTGCGTCAGTGGAAACGTGGCCGTGATCATCGGAAGTGCGGGAGAGCCATCTCTGATTGACACTCCCAACCGCTTGACCTTCAAGCTACTCCAAGGTGTACCGTCCGAATCATGGGCAGTATGGTGACGATTGGGCGACTGGCGGCCGCAGCCGGCGTGCCAGCGGATACTATCCGGTACTACGAGTCGGTTGGACTGCTCCCGCGAGCGGCCCGCAACGCGGCCGGTTACCGCCTCTACCCGCGCACAGAGGTGCGGCGGCTGGAGCTCATCAAGCGAGGGAAGCTGTTGGGGCTGTCGTTGGCCGAGGTCAAAGATCTCGTCGAGCAGACGTTCACTCACTCCTGCGCACACCTGCAGCAGGTCTTGCTCGGCCGCATCCCCATCCAACTCGCCGAGGTTGAACGACGTATCGCGGATCTGCAAGCACTTCGGGAGGAGCTACTCGGGCTGCAGGGCCACCTGCGGCAGCTGGACGGGAGCCTCCCCGGTGAACCGGTAGCCGAGTGTCAGCACTGCCCGTGCATCGAGGTGACGGAAGGGAGGTGAGCGTTATGACCGAGGAGAAGAAGGTCATCATCCCCATCACGGTGGTGACCGAGAAGCGTACCAGCCAGGGAGACTGCCCCTGCGGCTGCTGCGGCCTCTGCTGCAAGTAGTCGTCTGCTGAGAACCGTGCGCCCGACCGCCTCGGCTTCCCACGGCCGAGGCGGTTCTCCATTTGCCCTGACGGCGCTGATGACCCGGACCACATGTTCAACAGGATGGCAGCGTGTTGCAGCGGCCGCGACCGAACAGCCGGACGCGGCGTCGAGCGGATGTCGCGTCTGCCCCCCATCACATAACCACGCCTAGGGGTCCACCACACGACATTTGGTGGCCGGGCTCGCCGGGTCGGACTGGCCAGCAGTGGTCAGCCCTGGATGGAGAGGGGTGGGTTTCGCCCGTCAATCTGAGTGTGGCGGACCATTAGATGCGCGGGACCCAGCCATGGTGCCCCACCTCAATGTGTCCCGCCACCGCCGCGGGTATCACGAACTCACCTGGGTGTTCGCGGTTACCGTACTGCCGCAGCACCTGCTCGAAGAACCCGTCGATGTACAAGTGCAACCGCCAGAACGGCCGGAAGAAGATGTTCTGGCGCGGGTCCCCCATCGGTGTGCCGGTCGCGGTCGCAGTCGGCCGTGGGCAGTGTTATGCCAGGATTCGATGGCGTTGGAGAAGCTGACCAGCTCAGCCAGCGTATCAACGTTCGCCAGGTTTCCTCCGAACGGCGCGATTCCCATTCCCTGCAGGTCGTTCGCGGTGTACGCGGCCACCGGCGGCTGGAGTTGAGCATTCACAATGGTATTGAAGTACCGCACCACGCGGGTGTGGAACAGCAGGAATCCATAGCTGCGCACGAACTCGCGATGCCAATCGTCGTGGAGGTCACTGAGGTCCTCCAAGAACCCTCCGGGGTCGCCCGCGTTGCTGCTGGCGATGGCGACGAGTCGGTCACGCATGGGTGAATGCGCCATGACAGTCCTCCTTGCACAAAGTTGATACGACATGGGGTGGCCTGTGGTGCCCTCGCACCGGTCTGCCCGTTTCTGCTCCGCCCATATGAACGCCGCCGCGGACGAGTTTCGAGTCCCCGGCACCAGTACATTACGGTGGTCGCCGGCGTTGTTCCAACGGCATCTTGCGTCTCGCGGACGTGAAACGGCGGGCAGCTGAAAGTGTCATGCCCCTTCAAGATACCGCTGGCGAATTCACCGTGCCTTGTAAGCGCTGTTCAGCTCGCGCCCCGGTACGTGTCGTTATATCCCACAGCACGATGATGATGCCGCAGGATGCTGGCACTGTCGGCCCGTCCGCATCGTGTGCTCCAGACTGGCGGGATGTATGCTGCCGATTGGTGAACCGCCGGCAGGCGCTCCCTACCGGAGCAGGGCACGGATATCACCGACCACCCGTTCAGGCGTCACGTCCCGGCCATCGTAGTAGGCCCGGATGCGGCCGCGGCGGTCGATGAGCACGAACCGGCCGCTGTGCATGACCTCATACCCGTGGTCGGCGTGTAGACCGTGGTCGCCGGCGTCCGGGCCGGCCGTGGCCGGCGGCAGGGCGTCGACGCCGAGGCGGAACCCGTCCACGATGAGGGGTACCAGCGTGTCGGCGGGGCCGGTCACGAATCGCCAGCCCGCCGGGTCCGCCTGGTGCCGCTCGGCGTAGGACCGCAGGACCGTCGGCGTATCCCGGGCCGGGTCCACCGTGAAGGACAGGAGCTGAACGTCCCGGCCCAGCAGACGCTCCTGCCGCAATCGATCCTGCAGCTGCCGCATCTGGACGGTCAGGAACGGGCAGATGTCGCGGCAGCTGGTATACACGAAGTTCGCGACCACGACCTGGCCGCGCAGCTCGGCCGACCTGACCGGCCGGTCCAGATGGTCGGTCAGCACAAACGCCGGCGCATCGCCGAAGTTTTTCAGGGTGCTGGCGGCGCTGCGGGTCGCGGCCAGGTACCCAGCTGCCCCGAGGGCCAGCACGAGTCCAACGGCTGCGAACATGAGGCGGCGATGCATGAGCCGGTTCATCTCGTCCCTGCTGACGGCCCTACCAGGGCATCGACCTTCGGCCGGACCTTGGCATCGGTCTGCACCCCGAGCAGCGTCTCCCGTGGGATGCCGCCCCTGTCGATGAGCACGATGGTCGGATGGCCGCGCACCCCCAAGGCTCGGATGGCGGCGCCGTTGTTCGGGTCGTTGAAGTTGAGGCGGACCACCTGCAATCTCCCGGCGTAGTCGTGTGCGAGCCCGTCGACCACGGGCATCGTCTGCGCTCAGGGTGGTCAGCCGTCGGTGTAGACGAAGACGAGCAGGGGCTGCCCCTGTTGCAGGGGCACCAGTTTGCCCACCTCCGCCACCGCCGTGCTGGAGGGCGTGCTCTTCCCGCGACACGCGAGCAGCGTCATCGGCACGAGGGTGAGCAGGCCTCCTGCCGCGACCAGCGCGCCCCGTCGCCAACCCCACCACCATGTGACGTGGCGCGTCCTTCTTTGCACCCTGTACCCCCCGTCCTCAGCGCCGTCCTCCCGAAGAGTCGCGCCCGACCGACCCCCACCCCCCGCGTCTATGTGCCGCTACCTTCGGTCGTCGGCCGCCCGGGCAACCGCTTCCGCCTCACGCACGGCCGGCGGCCGTGCCGGGTCCAGCTGCGCGAGCTGCTCGGCGAGGGCGTGCTGTCGAGTCTGGACATCGACCAGTTCCTGCCGCAGCGCGGCGACCTGTTGCTCATGCGTGCGGCCCGCGGCAGGCGACTTCTCCGACCGGTCCGGCTCGGTAGCACAGGTCGTCCCGCCCATACCCCGCATCATCAGGGGCATCATGACGAGCATCGATAGCGGGCAGGCCGCCAGCAGCAGCAGCGGCAGCGCCACGGCGGACCGGGGCATGCAGAAAGATTGCAATTCATCAGCGGGTGGGCGGCTGGAGGTGTCGGTCGGCAGCTCGCGGCGCGGTCCGTCACCCGGTGACGCTTCCCCAGGAGGGTAGTGATGTCCACCGAGGAGAACAAGGCCCTCGCCCGCCGCTTCATTGAGGCCGCCTGGAACGCGGGCCACCTCGCGGTCGTTGATGCGCCCCTGGCGCCCACGTTCGTCAATCACAGTGTCCCATCGGGAGCCGCGGCGGACTCGAACCAGCGGCAGACGGGGGAAGGGCAGCGTTCGCCACGGGCACGGAGATGGGGCGTCAGCCGCCCTCCGGCTGCTCCGTAGCCGCGGGCTGGTCGGCCCTCGCCACGGCGTCGTATCCGTTACGCCGCTCAGGCTTCGATGCCGAGCAGGTGGGCGGCGTTGCCGCCGAGGATGGCGATGCGGTCCTCGGCGCTCAGTTCGGGCGTGCTCAGCACATGGTCCACCGCGGTGTTAGTCCAGGGGTACGGGTAGTCGGTGCCCAGCACGATCTGGCTGACGCCGGTCTCGGACACCAGGTGGCGCAGACCCTCGGGCGTAAACACCAGCGAGTCGAAGTAGAGCTGCTTCAGGTACGCGGTCGGCTGCTTCGCTATCGGCGTGCAGCGGCTGGGAAAGGTGAGGCAGCCGTGGTCAGAGCGCGCCGCGTATGAGGGCAGGTAGCCGCCGCCGTGGGCCGCCAGGATCTTGAGCCGCGGGAAGCGGTCGAGCGTGCCCTCGAAGATCAGGTGTGCGAGGGCGATCGTCGTCTCAAGCGGGTTGCCGATGACGTTGTCGAGCACGCCGTTGCCGCGCAGGCGGTCGCCCAGCTCGGCCGTGCCCTGTGGGTGGATGAAGATCAGCGTGCCCAGCTCCTCCGCCTTCGCCCAGAACGGGTGGAACTTCGGGTCGGCCAGCTCCTCGCCGTTGACGCTGCCACCGATCAGCGCCCCGCGCAGCCCCAAGCGTTTAACTCCGTCCTCGAGCTGCCACGCCGCGAGATCAGGGTGCTGCAGCGCCACGGACGCGAGCGCGACGAACCGCGCGGGCGCGACGGCGCAGAACTCGACCAGCTTCTCATTCTGTACCCGGATCACGTCGGCGGCGTGGTCGCGCGCGGCGCCGTACCAGAACGGGTTGATGCTGAGCGCTTCGACATCTATCCCCTGCTCGTCCATCGCCTGCAGTCGCTGTCCGGCGTTCTCCTTGAGCAGGGGCGCGAAACGGACGTCCTGGCCCATCAGCGTCATCGCCTCCGGAATGACGCAGTGCGCGTGCACGTCGATCACCTTCACCCGACGGCCGTTGACCACCACCTCGCGCCGCTTCGCCGCCGTGCTCGTCATGTCGGTACCTCTCCGCCCCGTGTCGCCGCTGCTATCGCTCCAGCGTACGGAGCCGCGCTGGGCCGACCACTCCCCCGTTTGGTAGCGGTTCGCGTGTCTGCTAGGGCGCACATGGCGCCCCTGGCCCGTCGGCCGGATGGTGGTGTCGCGCCGGGTTCTGAACAACATCGCGGCGACCTCACCAAGAAGACCACTTTCTGTGGATAGCATCAAGTATTATAATGAGGTACGAGAATGTTCATTCTCGTACTTCTGTGACAGACGACCACGCGTGGCGTTTCCCGTCCGATAGGCCGCTAAGGGCTGATTCGCTGGTGCGATAATGTTATACTGTCTCATGATGACCACACCTGAACCCCCCACCCAACCCGCGGACATCACCGCGTTTCTGACCGCGTTCGCCCGTGCCGCCAAGGCCGAGCTGACCTGGCGGGCCTACCGCTCGGACCTGAACCTGTTTGCGCGCTGGTTCACCCGGACCACCGGCGACCCCTTCGACGCGCGGACGCTCACCCGCATCGACGTGCGCGATTATAAGCAGCACCTGCTCGCCGCCGAGGGCAAGGCGGCCGCCACGGTCAACCGACGGCTCGCCGCCCTGCGGGCGTTCTGCGCGTGGGCCAAACGGCAGGGCCTGGTGACCGACCTGGCCACCGACGGCATCGCCGATGTGCCGGTGCCGAAACAGGCGCCGAGGGCACTCGACGAACGGGCGGTGGATCGGGTGCTGCGCCGCAGTGCCCAGTCCGGCAACCGCCGCGACCACGCCATCCTCATGACCCTGCGCCACACCGGCATCCGGGTGGCCGAGCTGTGCGACCTGCGCGTGGGCGACGTGACGACGAGTGCCCGCACGGGCACGCTCACGGTGCGGGCGGGCAAGGGCATGAAGCAGCGCACCGTCCCGCTCAACGCCGATGTCCGCCGGGCGCTGGCCACTTACCGTGATCAGGACCGCCACGGCGCCGACAGGGCGGAGTTCCTGTTTATCAGTCAGCGCACCAAGACGCGGCTGACCCAGAAGGCGGTGCGGGGGTTGACGGCCAAGTACGGCTATCAGGCCCATGTCGCGGACGGGCATCCCCACGCCTTCCGGCATAGCTTCGCCACCGAGCTGCTGCGCCAGGGCGTGCCGCTGACCGCCGTCGGGGCGCTGCTCGGCCATGAGTCGCTGCAATCGACGGCACGATACACCCGGCCCTCGGAACGGGACCTGCGCGACGCCGTGGCGAAGCTGGCCCTGGAGGACGAACGATGAGCCTGGAACATCCAACTGGGAGGGAGATGATGCCCGACCAACTATCCCGACCTGACGAGGAATACGGCGCCGAAGCCGACACCGCTACCGGCCCGGTGCCGTCGGCCGTCATCGACTTGCTGCTGCGGGTCCGCGAGACAGGGCGCACGAACATGATGGTTTCCACCGGCGTGCTGCGTGTCGCCTCGGAGCTGGCCGACGACCCCGACGACTATGCGGCCTGGTTGTGGCTGGTGGACCACCGCAAGCGCCACGTCGAAGCGCTCCAGGCGATGGCAGGCCAGCGACGGCAGGAGCACCAATGAAGGGAGGTGATGCGTATGCGAGGCGTGAATAAAGTCATCTTGATTGGCAACGCCACCCGCGCCGCCGAACTGCGGCACACCGGCAGCGGCAAGCCGGTGGCCAGCATCCGGCTGGCGACCCACCGTATGATCCGCACCGCCGGTGGTGAGCGTGAGGAGGAGAGCCAGTTCCACAGCGTCGTCTGTTGGGACAGCCTGGCGGAGACGACGAGTACGTACGTCAAGAAGGGCGATCCGCTCTATGTCGAGGGACGGCTGGTCTACCGCAGCTATACCGACAGCGACGGCCAGACGAAGGGCGCGGTCGAAATCGTCGCCAATGACGTCCAGTTCCTCTCCGGACGCAAGGGCCCCGAGACAGATCCGGCCGCGACGGCGGCAGCGGCGACCGACGCCGACCACGACGAGCTGAGCCACGACGAGATTCCGTTCTAACGAGGCACGCGCGCCGCGCACCGATCAGACGCTGTGCGGCGCGCTCCCATTACTCCTGGAGCAGCGTGGGGCCGGCGGTGATGCCACTGCCCGACACCACGGTGCAGCCCTGGCGTCTTCCCTCGCTCACGAGCTCGCGGCGGCCGCGGCACCCTCAACGCGCGTCATCCCACGGGCAGTCGTGCTCGGCGCACGGCCTCATCACCGCGGCGCGCCTCTCAGCCTTGACCTGAAATGGTATACTTATCTCATCATTTATGGAGCGGGAGGGGTATCACCATCACGAGCGCACGCCGAGGACCGAGCCGGCCCCCAGTCCTGCCGACCGTCAGCGCGCCCTGCTCGACCGCCTCGAAGCGGCGGTCGGCGCCATCCATGACTCCGACACGTTCCGTGCTTATCTCGACGCCCAGGCCCGCTTCCACCGCTACTCCCCGAACAACGTCGCCCTGATCCTCACCCAATGTCCCGACGCTACCCAGATCGCCGGCTACCGCACCTGGCAGGCGCTCGGCCGCCAGGTCCGCCGCGGCGAATCCGCCATCAAGATCATCGTGCCCATGGCCCGGCGCCGGCGCGAGGCGGACGACCATGACCAGGGCCCGCACCACGACACCGACGAGCCGGTGCGGCTGCGCTTCGGGGTGGGCAACGTCTTCGATATCAGCCAGACCGAGGGCGAGGCGCTCCCCGCGGTGGATGTGCCCACCCTGGAAGGGGATGATGGCGGCCTGCTCTACGATGACCTGGCCCGCATGGCCCACAGCGAAGACATCCGCATCGACCGCAGCGACCAGCTGCCCTCACCCACGGCGATGGGCTTCTACCATCCGCCCACGCGGCGCATTGTCGTCCGGGAGGCAGCCCAACTGCAGATGACCAAGACCCTCGCTCACGAACTCGCCCATCACTTCACCGGCCTGCCGGAGACCTATGACGCCCGTCGCGAGGAGCACGAGACGGTGGCGGAATCCGTCGCCTACGTCGTCCTGGCCCACTTTGGGCTCGACTCGGGCGAACGCAGCTTTCCCTATATCGCCACCTGGGCACAGGACCCCGCCGTCCTGCGGGGTGCGCTCAGCACCATCCAGCGCGTGGCGAGCATCATCATCGACCGGGTCGAGCGCCAGGCCGACATCACCGCCGCTCTCGACGATGCGGAGACCGGGCCATGATCAGCCCGGAGCGCGAACCCGATCCCTACTGGAACGACGAACGTGAGCTGGGCGAGGTCTTCGTCGGCCATGCGTATCGCCCCGTGTGGGCGCGCTCCCACATCGCGGAGGAGGTCTTCCGGGGGCGCGGCTCCGAGACGCTCTTCACCCTCACCAAGCGCGAAGGTCCGCGCACCTACGTCCAGTCCCATCTGCTGCTGCACTCACCGCTCACCCCCGGCCGCGAGTTTCGCCTCGCCGATGCGCAAGCCTGGCACTATCCCGCCGACCGCACGATCGTGCTCTGGGAACTGCTGATCGCACCCCAGTACGAGCGCCAGCCCGACCCCCGCGAGCATCTGCTCCTGCGCAGCCTCTGGCTGCACTATGAGGGCTTGCTTGCCGCCCGCTTCCCGACCGCCGATCAGCTCCTCACCACCTGGGAGGACAGCTATCCCCGCGAGCAGTGGGCCGGCTTTCTGCGCACCATCGGCTATCACGAGCAGGGGCTGGCCGTCTTTGCGAAGCCACTCGCGGCTCGCCATCCCTGACCCGGCGGCCTGCCGCCCCGACGGGCTGCACCATGCATGACGCCACGTCGGCATTGGCCAGGGACGGCTGGACCCGTAGGATCGAGAGCGGCGCTGTCGCTGCCCGGTGCTCCCGCCCTGCCACGCCGCCCCGCCCCGCATCGCCCGCTCCAAATGGCCGCCTTCCCCTCATGCCGGTCCACGGTCCGCGCCAGCTCACGTCCATCAATGTGGAGCCCAGTCTCATTGGCGGGCACCGCCGCCCGGATCGCGGCAGCGGTGGCGGCGGCACGTCGTTCATATAGCCTGCGGGTGACCTACGGGGCCACGAACGCGACGAACGCCACCAGCTCCTGCGCCCGAATGCCGGCCGCGGCCGCCGTGGCCGCCGGCTCATAGCGGACCCGAATCTCGCCGAGGCCACTGCTCACCCCGCGCACCGCGAACTGCACGCCGGTGCAGGTGTTCGGGTTGAACGTCAGCTCAGGCATGCCCCCCGGCCCGGCGCGCGTGCCGGTCGCCACGCCCCCGGAGGCGCCGAGTCCATCGCAGCCGATGCGCAGGCTGGTCGTCCCCCGCCCCGACCCGTCCAGCAGGCTGCCGGTCAACGAGGTGACCTCGAGGGTGCCCGGCGCCGCCGGCCCGGCGCTCACGGTCACCTGACAGATCACCACGGCCGCCACCGGGCTGACCGCGATCACCGATGGTCCGGTGCTCAGCCCCGCGCTCGGCCCCAGACCACGCCCCGGCCACGCTCCAGCGGGTAGTGTGGCCAGGCACGACAGCGCCAGCCCCGGCGGCACGAAGGGCGCCACCGCGGGCGGCTGCAGCGGCAGCGCCACGCCCGCGCAGGCCACCGCCGAGCTGAAGCTCGCGGTGGCGCCCCCGGCCTGGGGCGGGAAGCTGAGCGTCTGGCAGAGGTCCCCCCCGCCCGGCGGCAGCAGCTGCAGCGTCTCCTCAATGGCGATGGTCGTGCCCACCGCACAGCCGGTACCGGTCGTGACCAGGTCGTACTGGGTGACCGGCGCCCCGGCCACGGCCCCGCCCGCCGCGGGCACGCCCGGCGCCAGCACCGGCACGGTGAGCGCGGTGCAGGTTCCCCCCACGACCCGTGCGCTGGTGAACCCGGCATGCGCCGTCCCGGTCCCGCTCGAGGTGCCGGTGAGTGTCGTCACCATCCGCACGGCACCCGGGATGGGCTGGGTGAGGGTGAGCGAGAAGAGGCAGCTCCACGGCTGCGTCGTCGTGTAGGTGGGGGGCGGCGTGCACTGCTTGCCCAGGGTCACCGCCGCCGCCGGGAAGGGTTGCGAGCAGGCCGTGAACGGGGCGAGGGTGCTGACCGGCGGTGCGC
>JBBRVU010000161.1:0-9842 GCA_038246575.1 Actinomycetes bacterium
CCACACCCTAGACACGCGCGGCACCAGCCAACTGCATACCCGCTGGCAGAAAACCGACTGCACCTGGTCCCATGCTCATGGCAGGCGAAAGCTCACTGTCGTCGAGGCAAACGGCACAACCACGTGCGTCTTTGTGGGCGGAGTGACGCGGCTTATACGACCACGGCGGCGACGCGGGCGCGAGCCGTCCGCATCAATCATGAGCGGACGAACATAGTCACTACAGGGTGGTCGAGCGGTTGCGCGCTCGCCGCCTATGAGCTGCGGATCGGCGGAAACTGCTGGCCCCGGCGACGCCGCGGGCGACACACAAGGGATCATCGTAACCCCCGGTCCTGTCGCCGATCTCGGCTCCGGGACGACCTCGCCTCGCGAAGCCCATGGGTCCTCGTCCGGTCGTCACCGAGGTTGTGGTGGACTCGGTCGCATGAGCGCGAAGAGTCGTGGTCGACCCGCTGACCGGGGTCGTGCGAAGCCCGGCGTCAGCCGGTGCGGGAGTGCGTCTGTCGGACCGGGTGGCTCCTGCCAGCGAGCACGACATGCTTCAGGACACCGTCGAAATCCTGGCCGAGACGTCTGGGAGTCCGAGCGGGTGCTGTTCGGCGAGTTCGACGGCCCGACCCCGCACACGTTGATGGCATCGGTGCTCGACGTCGGTGGGGTGGTGGTGAACAAGCTGGCGGTTCTGCAGCCCGGCGCGGCCGCGGCGTGGGGCGACTTGCGTGAAGCCGGTGAGGTGCCTATGCCGCTGGCGGGCCGGTCGGCCGAGGAGGTGCTGGCCGAGCTCGCTTCCGTGCTGCGCCAGACCGACATGCTGTGGCCCCGCCACGACGACGAGGACTTCGTCGGGCTGCGGGCGCTGGCGTGGGCACGCTGCCGGGACCACCTCGGGGACTGGCCCGAGTGGGAAGCCCTTCCCGCCGAGCAGCGAGCCGCGCTGATCGACGACTTCGTCGTGACCGCCGGGCTTCCCGACGTCGACGTCACCCGGTCCCTGGCCGACCTCTTCCTCGACTACGGCGACGGGTACCTGACGGCCCGTCCGCTGGCCTGGAGCCCGGGTGCGGTGATGCTGTTTTTGGCCGACTGGGTGCCGCGCAAGGTGGCTCTGGACGCCGAGCAGCGCGCCGGGCTGCCCGAGGCGCTGCGCTGCTGGCTCCGCTTCGCCCTCGAGCGACGGGGTGTGGCACCGGAGTGGATCGAGCCCGTGGTCGCTGAGGTCGACGCCTCCCTGCTCGAGTTCGAGGAGGCGTACGACGACCAGTCCTCATGGGGGCCGGCCAAGGCCGTGGCCGGGGAGCTCGCCAAGCGCGACATCGACCTCACCGACCGGGAGGCCGTCGACGACGCGATCCGTGCGCTCAACGCCGAACAGTTGGCGTGGCGGCTCACCCAGGAGTGAGTTGCCGGGCGACACGCCGACGCGCAGATAACAATTTCAAGATCTTCTGGCCGGACCAGTCCGGACGGGACGGTACGGGGTCGTCCGCCGACGTACGAAGTGCCATCAGGGCGGACGACCCTCGTGCAGTTTCCGTTATCGACGCCGAGCAGAGCTTCCGGTTAGGGCTCATCCTGACGGTCAGGCGCGGGCAGCCGCGCGCACCAGCAGCGCCCCCGTCGGGTCAGGAGGATCTTCCGATGCTTTTGCTTACCGTCGATCAAGCGGCCGAACGTCTCGGGACGTCGCCGCGGTTCATCCGGCGCCTCGTGGCGGAACGCCGCATCGCCTTCACCAAGCTTGGCAAGCACGTACGCATCGACACCGCGGACCTCGACGCTTTCGTCGCCGCCGGACGTGTCGCGCCGGCGATGCCGACCGCCCTCCCGCAGAGCCGAGGCGCGTGACGATCCGTCGGGAGGGCGCGCTGCAGGGAAGCTGCCGGCAAGCTCCGTCGATCCCCTGTCGAGGCACGTCCGGGAGAAGATGATCGTGGGCCAAACGTGGGCTATAAGACGGTCAACAGGGGCGTATAGCGGCCCACGAGGGCTACCTGCAGGATCTCGCCGAGGTGGCCAGGTGGGCCAGAATCCCTTATTTCATAAGGATTTTTCGTGGAGCGGGTGACGAGAATCGAACTCGCACTGTCAGCTTGGGAAGCTGATGTTCTGCCATTGAACTACACCCGCGTGGTGGCGCCGCAACACTCTATCGCGGGGTCGGTAGGGTCAGCGCGTGCTGCTCTCGGACAGGGACATTCGCGCGGAGATCGAACGCGGGCGCGTCGGCGTCGACCCGTTCGACCCGGACATGGTGCAACCGTCCAGCGTCGACGTACGGATGGATCGCTACTTCCGCGTCTTCGAGAACCACCGCTACCCGCACATCGACCCCGCGGATGAGCAGGCCGAGCTGACCCGGCTGGTCGAGCCCGACGGCGACGACCCGTTCATCCTGCACCCGGGGGAGTTCGTGCTCGCCAGCACGTACGAGGTGGTGAGCCTTCCCGACGACGTCGCCGCGCGGTTGGAGGGCAAGTCCAGCCTTGGCCGGCTCGGTCTGCTCACCCACTCGACCGCGGGGTTCATCGACGCCGGGTTCTCCGGCCACGTGACCCTTGAGCTGTCGAACGTCGCAACGCTGCCGATCAAGCTCTGGCCCGGGATGAAGATCGGCCAGCTGTGCTTCTTCCGGCTGTCCAGCCCCGCCGAGGCGCCGTACGGCTCTGGCGCGCAGGGTTCGCGCTACCAGGGCCAGCGCGGCCCGACCCCGTCGCGCTCGTTCCAGAGCTTCCACCGCACCCGCACCTGACCGGTCACGGGGCGGGCGGCTCGGGCTCGTCGTCGACGGCGATGCCGGTGATGTTCCGCCGCACCGAGCGCAGCATCAGCTGAGCCACGTCGAGAACCTCCACGTCCTCGCGCGCGGAGCCGTCCTGCTTCTTGGCGGTCACCGCGTCGCCGAGCATGACCAGGCAGAACGGACAGGCGGTCGAGACGACGTCGGGGTCCAGTGCGAGAGC
This sequence comes from Actinomycetes bacterium, assembly GCA_038246575.1. Classification (GTDB taxonomy): domain Bacteria; phylum Actinomycetota; class Actinomycetes; order JACCUZ01; family JACCUZ01; genus JACCUZ01. The sequence goes on from JBBRVU010000161.1 coordinate 2,964, forward strand.
CTCGTCGACGCGCTCGACGTTGACCCGCTTGCCGATCTTCTCCTCCATCCACATCCGCGCGCCACCGGCGCCGCAGCAGAAGCCGCGCTCCTTGCAGCGGTGCATCTCCTGAGTACGTAGGCCAGGCACGGACGCGAGCACCTCGCGCGGCGGCGTGTAGACCTTGTTGTGCCGTCCGAGGTAGCAGGGGTCGTGGTAGGTCACCAGCGAGTCGATCGGGGTCACCGGGGTGAGCCGGCCCTCCTCGACGAGACGCGACAGCAGCTGGGTGTGGTGCACGACCTCGTAGTTGCCGCCGATCTGGGGGTACTCGCGCGCCAGCGAGTTGAAGCAGTGCGGGCAGGTCGCGACAATGACGGTCTTGTCGGCCCCGGCCTCGTTGAGGGTCTCGACGTTCTGCTGGGCCATCATCTGGAACACGAACTCGTTGCCCAGCCGCCGGGCCGGGTCACCCGAGCACGCCTCGGCCTCACCGAGCACCGCGAACGACACCCCCGCGATGTGCAGCAGCTCGGCGAAGGCGCGCGTCGTCTTCTTCGCCCGGTCCTCGAGCGCACCGGCGCAGCCGACCCAGTAGAGGTAGTCGACCTCGGAGAGGTCTTCGACGTCCTGGCCGAGGACGGGTACGTCGAAGTCGAGCCCCTGCGTCCAGTCCAGCCGTGCCTTGGCGCCCATCCCCCAGGGGTTGCCCTTGTTCTCCAGGTTCTTCAGCATCGTGCCGGCCTCGGACGGGAACGAGGACTCGACCAGCACCTGGAAGCGGCGCATGTCGACGATGTGGTCGACGTGCTCGATGTCGACGGGACACTGCTCGACGCAGGCGCCGCAGGTCGTGCACGACCACAGCACGTCCGGGTCGATGACGCCGAGCTCCTCGGCCGTGCCGACCAGTGGCCGCGACACCTGCGCGGCGCCCGAGCCGGTCACCCGGCCGAACCCGGACTCGGGAACGCCGTGGTGCGCCGCCCCCGGTGTGGCCGACTCCGGACCGCCCTCCTCGACTCCCGTCACCGCGGCGCCGTCGGAACCCAGCAGGGCCGGTCCCTTCGCGAACAGGTGGTCGCGCAGATCCATGATCACGAGCTTCGGCGACAGCGGCTTGCCGGTGTTCCAGGCCGGGCACTGGTCCTGGCAGCGACCGCACTCGGTGCAGGTCGCCATGTCGAGCATGCCCTTCCAGGTGAAGTCCTCGATCTTTCCCCGGCCGAACACGGTGTCTTCGTCAAGCTCGTCGATGTTCGCGAAGTCGATCGGCTTGCCGTCGACCATCATCGGCAGCAGCGGGCCCAGCGCCTTGGGCTCGCGCTTGGTGAGCACGTTCAGCGGCGCGAGGAAGATGTGCAGGTGCTTGGAGTAGACGACGATCACCAGGAAGCCCAGGATCACCCCGATCTGCAACAGGATCCCGACCGACTCGAGCACCTCGTTCGCGCTCTCACCGAGCGGCTCGAGCACGGCTGCCGTCGCCCGTGAGGCGAACGGCCACCACCCGTCGTCGGCGAACGGGAAGACTCCGGTGTTGACCTGCGCGCCGCGGTAGAGCAGCAGCGTCCACACCACGTTGAAGATCATGAAAAGCACGACCCAGGCGGCGCGCGTGTGTGAGCCGTAGAAGCGTGACCCTCGCTCCAGCCGGGTCGGCGCGTTGCGCCACCGGATCACCGAGAACGCGACCACCGACATCAGCACCGCGACCGCGAAGAAGTCCTCGAGGAACCCGACCAGGGCCCAGTCCCCGATCAGAGGGAGGGCGAAGTCACGGTCGAACAGCGCACCGAAAGCCTCGACGATCGTGAGCGCCAGCACGATGAACGCCCAGAAGGTGAAGAAGTGCGCCACCCCCGGCACCGACCACTGCAGCAGCTTTCGCTGGCCGAACACCTCGCGCAGCTGGCTTCGGGCGCGTACACCGATGTCGTCCAGCCGCCCCGGAGCAGGTGTTCCCGACGAGATCAACCGGTAGAGGTAGTAGGACCGCCGGCCCACCACGGCGAACGCCGCCACCGTCATGGCCAGGCCGAGCACGAGCCGCACCACGGATCCTCCAGGGAGTGGTCACCGATGCCGGAGTCAGGGAAGGCGCAAGGCGTCTACCGGCCGGTAACGTATCCCAGCGCTCACATGAAGGCGGAGACGACCCAGTGGACGACCGGGATCACGGCCGGCGCCGCGAGCGCGAGCATGCCCAGCACGACGAGGGCGGCCAGCACCCGGATCGGGGCGGCCGGCTTGCCTCGGTGGTCACGCAGCGCCGGGAGCATCTAGAAAGGGTACGTCGAGCCTGCCGGCTCAGGTGACCTCTTCCATTCCGGGCGGAAGGTGCCCGGTCGACTTGTGGTAGTAGCCGGCTGCCTTGCGGGTCGCGATCATCCGGGCCACCCCCATCAGGGCGCCGCTGATGACGGCGAACGCAACCGCCTCGGTCCACTGGGTGCCGGGGGCCGCCGGGTTGGCCGGTGGTGCCGAGCCGGTGGTCATCTTCCAGCCCTTGGTCATCGCCTTGCGGGCGGCGATGCCGGCCAGCACGGCCGAGACACCGCCGAGGATCCGCCAGCCCATCGACGTGTTCGCTGCCATGCGTGAACTTCTGCCCCGTCCGGGCCGGTCCAACCGCTAGCCTTCGGTGTCTCGTCTGGCCTGTTCGTCCGCATTTCCCCCGCCTCCGGTCCTCGCCGCAGACCCCAGGGACCCTCGTTGCCGCACCGCCCCGCCCGACCTGTCCGACCTGTCCGACCTGTGCACCCTGCCGGGCTCGCCCGCCACGCTCGCTCGCCTCGAGGCACCTTCGTCGCGCTGGGCACCGTCGGCGTCCTCGCGGCCGGTCTGCTCAGTGCCGCACCAGGCACTGCCGGCGCCGTGAGCAGCGCACGCACCCCGGGCGCCGCGCCCACCTCGGCAACGGCCGGCCAGCCCACGGTCCTCACTAGCGGTGACGGGCGGGTCCGGCTGCTCGGCGCCGCCCCTGGCCGGACCCTGTCGGCCGCTCCCTCGGGCGCACGGGGCCTGGTCGCCGCGGCCCGGGCGCAGCTGCGCGTCCCGGCTGCCAAGTCATTCGGGCTTGCCACGGCCTCGGACCTGCGGGCAGCTGCGGTGTCGCACGCACCGTCCGGCCACGACGTCGTGCGCTTCCAGCAGATTGTCGACGGCGTGCCGGTGGTCGGCGGACAGCTGGTCTCCGTGCTCGACCCCGAAGCCTCGCTTGTCTCCGTCACCGGGGAGCTGTCCCGGGCGGTCCGCTCCACCTCGTACGACATCGCCGCCTCGGCGGCCGCGCGGACCGCTCGCCGCGCGACCGCGCGCGCCCGGCACCTGCGGGTCTCAACGGTGCGCGCCGCCCGGCCGACTCGGGCGTCCTACGACGCATCGCTGGTCGAGCCTGGTGGACGACCCGGTGCCCGGGCGGTCTGGCAGGTAGAGGTGACCGCCCGCCACCGGCTCGACGTGCGGGAGCTCGTGCTGGTCGACGCCGCTCGTGGCTCTGTCGCGCTGCGGGTCGACCAGGTGGCGCGGGTGCTGGACCGGGTGGTCTGCGACCGGGCCGGCCGGGCGTCCGGCGACGAGGCCTGCAAGGCCGGGGGCTACACGCGGGTGGAGGGACAGCCGGCGACCGGCATCGCGGACGTGGACCAGGCCTACGACCTCACCGGCGCGACCGCGACGTGGTTCGCCCAGCACGTCGGGATCGACCTGACCGACCTGATCGGCAGCGACCACGGCGACGGCCGCAAGCTGCGCTCGACCACCCGCTACTGCGGGCCGGCCGGCTGCCCGCTGGACAACGCGTTCTGGACCGGCGACCAGATGGTCTACGGCACGGGTTACGCCGGCGCCGACGACGTGGTCGCCCACGAGCTCAGCCACGGCGTCAGCCAGCGGGTCGCCGGCCTCATCTACTGGTTCCAGTCCGGGGCGATCAACGAGTCGATGTCCGACGTGTTCGGGGAGCTCGTCGACCTCGGCGACGGCGTCGGTAACGACGCACCCGAGGTCCGCTGGCAGCTCGGCGAGGACCTGTCCCCGTCGGCGGGCGGCGTGGCCCGGGACATGGCGCACCCGACGGCCTACGGCCAGCCCGACCACACCGGCAGCGAGCTCTATGACTTCGCCCCCGACTACGACGACAGCGGCGGGGTCCACACCAACAGCGGCGTCCCCAACAAGACGGCCTACCTCATCGCCGACGGGACCACTTCCGAGCCCGCGGGCGCCTTCAACGGCCAGTCGTTCGCCGGCATCGGCACTGACAAGACCGCGCTCGTCTACTGGAGCGCACTCGCCCTGCTGACGCCCGGCGCGGACTTCACCGACCTCGCCGCGGCGCTCCAGCAGGCGTGCAGCAACCTGGCCGCGGTGGGCACCGGCGGTGTCGTCGCGGCGGACTGCGGTCCCGTCGCCGGAGCGGTGGCAGCCACCGGCCTGACCCGGTGGGCCGGTCCCGGTGTGCCGCGCGACGTGCGGATGAAGGCAGGACCTCGCGCGGTGCGGGTCCGGTGGACACCCCCTGCGGCGTCAGGCTCGTCGCCGTTGTCGTCCTACGCGATCTGGGCTCGGCCGGACTCCGGTGTCGATGACTTCATCGCGCTGGAGCCCACCGCCCGCAGCTACATCGTCAGTGGTCTCCGCCCCGGCGTGGACTACACGATCGGCCTGGTCGCCGTCACGGCCGACGGGACCTCGCAGCCCGTGACGCGTCGGTTCCGAGGGTCGGCCCTGGCGGTGCGCTGGCCCGCGTCGGTGACCTACGGCGACCCACTGCGGGTGCGCGGCGTGCTCAGCAGTGGCGGGCGCTCGCCGGTGCCCGGTGAGACGGTGCGGTTGTGGCGCCGCTACCGCGGCGCATCGGCCTACCGCGAGATCGCCCGCGCCCGTACGTCGGGCAACGGTGGTTTTCTGCTGCGAGCGCGACCGAGGCCGAGTGGCCCGGCGTCGTACCTGGTCACCTTCGATGCCATCGGTCGCACCCTTGGGGCGCGCACCCCTGCGCAACGGATCGCCGTCCGCCAGCGGGTGACGCTCGTCGCCAACCCGTCGCTGCGACGGGGTGGTGCGCTGGCCGTGCGCGGGGCCGTCGTCCCCGCGCGGTCCGGCGCCCCGGTCTGGCTGCAGCGGCAACGGGCCGACGGCAGCTGGCGCACGGTGCTTCGGGAGCGGCTGGACCGCGCCGGGCGCTACGACCTCCGGCTCACCGGGGCGCGGGCCCGCCGGGGGGTCTGGCGGGTCCTGGTCCCCAAGCGAGGTGGCTCGCTGGCCGCGGGCATCAGCCGCGAGGTGACGGTCCGCCGGTGACGGCTGACGGCTGACGGCTCATGTCAGACCGGGCTCAGCGCGAGGGCGCCTTGACCAGCCGCAGCGCCAGCGTCGGGCAGCCGGCGACGGCCCGCTGGGCGTGCTCGACGAGCTCGGGCGTCACCTCGCCGCCCACGATCGGGAAGCCCCACTCGTCCAGCTCGACGAGCTCCGGGAGCAGCTCCGCGCACAGGCCATGGGCCTGGCAGGCCGGCCAGTCGACCCGCAGCCGCTGGGCCGCCGCGCTCACTGCGGCCACTCCCCGGTCAAGGCCACGTCGCAGCGACCCTGCTCGTGCGCAGCCACCTCGTCCGGGAACGCCACGAGCAGCGAGGCGACCAGACGGGACGTGCCGTCGGGGTGCGCGCACGCACCCCGGCCGGTGACCCTCGCGAGCAGGTGACTCACGTCGGCCGAAGCGCTCTGACCCCGTCTCGCCAGTGTGTGCAGCTGGCCGGCGAGGGCGGGCAGCCCGTTGCGGCACGGACCGCAGCGACCGGCCGTCTCGCCGGCGAGGTAAGCGGTGATGTCGGCGGTGCGCGACACCGGGCACAGTCCCGGCGCGAGGGGGAGCACGACACCCGCGCCGAGAGCTCCGCCGGCGGCGTCCACCGCGGCGCGGGTCAGTGGCAGGTCCAACGCCGCTCCGGCCCGCAGCCACCGGCCGTGGTAGCCGCCGGTGAGCACGGGACCGGCCGGGTCGTGCCCGGTCGTGACCAGGACCTCGGAGAGCGACGTCCCCGACGGCACCTCGAGCACGGTGGCCATGCCGGTGTCGCCCGCGACGGTGAGCAGCAACGTGCCGGGCTCGTCGGCGTCTCCCAGGGCGGTGTAACCAGCCGCACCGAGACGCACCGCGGTGGCGACCTGGGCCCAGGTCTCGGCGTTGGACAGCAGGGTCGGCTTGCCGTTCAGCCCGCTGATGGCCTCGGGCGCCCATGCGGTCACCGGCAGACCCGGTCGACCGGCGAGCAGCTGTAGGACGGCCTGCGCCTGACCGGCCACGAACCGGGACTCGGCGACGTGCAGCTTGACGCGCACGGCGTCGCGCTCGCGGCGCGAACGCGACGCCCGCTCGTCGAGCGCCTGCCGCACGGCCCGGACGACTGCGTCGCGCTCGGCGGCCACGACGATGTGAACGGCGCCGGCGCGCAGCGCCCCGGCCGCGGCCATCGCACCGTCGATGACGAGGTGAGGTCGCGTCAGCAGCAGGGTCGAGTCCTTCGAGCTGGCAGGCTCCCCCTCCGCCGCGTTGATCACGACGACCGGTCGGCCCCGGGCACTGGCGGCTGCGGTCAGCTTGGTGGCGAACGGGAAGCCCGCGCCACCACGGCCGCGGAGGCCGCAGGCCCTGGTCAGCTCGACCAGGGTCGCCAGGTCCATCCGGGCCGCCGGCATCGCGGGCTGCGGGTCCGGGGACAGCAGCCGCTCGCCGGGCAGGACGCGCACCGGTGCCCCACCTGGCTTGGCCGGGAGGGTCGTGACGATCGAGGTCACGGTCATACGACCACCTTCTCGGCGCGCAGGGTGACCAACCGGGCCAGCACGCAGGCAGCCGCGACTCCGCAGCAGGCGACAGTGACGGCCAGCGAC
>JBBRVU010000162.1:0-9783 GCA_038246575.1 Actinomycetes bacterium
CTACCCGGGCCCGCAAGACCGCAACGCGCAAGGCAGCAGCCCAGAAGGGCGCCGCCAAGCGCGCGACCAAGAAGACTGCCGCCAAGAAGGCAGCCAAGAAGGGCGCCGCCAAGCGCGCGACCAAGAAGACTGCCGCCAAGAAGGCAGCCAAGAAGGGCGCCGCCAAGCGCGCGACCAAGAAGACTGCCGCCAAGAGGGCAGCCAAGAAGGGCGCCGCGAAGCGCACCACCAAGAAGGCGACGGCGCGCAAGCGCTGAGTCGCAGGATTGACCCCTCGGAAGGGGCCGTGCCGTTCATCGGCACGGCCCCTTCCGTGCGTCCCGGGTCAGCGTCAGGCGATCCGGCGAGGTGCCTGGCGGATGCTCAGTCGTCGTTCCACGCGGGATCGTGGTCCCAGGCCTCGGTGCGCTCGGCCGCCGTGGTCAGGGCTCGCTCGGCCTCCTCGCGGGCGGCGTAAGGCCCCAGCCGCTCAGCGTTGGCGCAGGCGTCGCCGTGCTCGACGGTCTGGTGCTTCAGGCAGAACCACCACTGCTGGTCGTTGTCGTCGCTCATCGGTCCATCCTGCCTCCCCATAGACTCGGCGACCATGTGCATCGCCTCAGGTCACCGGCTGACCTTCGAACGCCGGTCAGCGACCCAGTGACCATTGTCACCGCGGGACGAGTCTCCCCCGAGCGGGTGGTCCCGGCAACGATCCCGCGCCCCGAGTACGTCGGGAAGCCCGCACCGGCGCGCTACACCGGTCCCGAGGTCAAGGACGCCGACACCATCGCCCGGATGCGGGTAGCCGGACGCATCGCAGCGCAGGCGCTCGACGAGGTCGGCCGGCACGTCGCCCCCGGGGTCACCACCGACGAGCTGGACCGCATCGGGCACGAGTTCCTGGTCAGCAACTCGGCCTACCCGTCGACGCTGGGCTACCGCCGGTTCCCGAAGTCGCTGTGCACGTCGATCAACGAGGTCGTCTGCCACGGCATCCCGGACAGCACGGAGCTGGTCGAGGGCGACATCGTCAACGTCGACATCACCGCATTCATCGACGGCGTCCACGGTGACACCGACGCGACGTTCCTGGTGGGTGAGGTCTCAGCGGAGCGCCGGCTGCTCGTCGAGCGCACCCGGGAGGCGCTGGAGCGTGCTATCAGGGCCGTCCGACCTGGTCGTCCGCTCAGCGTCATCGGGCGGGTGATCGAGTCGTACGCCCGCCGCTTCGACTACGGCGTCGTCAGAGACTTCACCGGGCACGGCATCGGGACGTCGTTCCACTCCGGCCTGGTCGTCCCTCACTTCGACGACCCGCGCGCGGACACCGTCATGGAGCCGGGCATGACCTTCACGATCGAGCCGATGCTCAACCTCGGCACGCACGAGTGGGACATGTGGGACGACGGTTGGACCGTCGTCACCAAGGATCGTCAGACCTCGGCGCAGTTCGAGCACACCCTCCTGGTCACCGACCATGGCGCGGAGATCCTCACTCTGCCGTGACGGGCGGTGAGTCGCGAGCCGTCGCTCGCCGATCATGAGTGCGCCCCTCGTAAGGTCAGTCATCGGCAGGTGGTTCCAACAGTTGGTCCAGCAAGCTCCTCACGGACCCGTCGGGGAGCGTCAGGATGCTGTCACGCAGCCGCGCTGCCCGACGCTCGCCGAGCACTCCCTCGGCAAGCGCCAGGTACTTGGCCGAGACCGCGTCTTCGTCCATGGGGTTCCCCGGACCGCCCGGAGCGCTGGTGCTGGGCCCCTCCAGCCGGCGGCCGTCGCGCAGGACCAGGTGAACGCGGCTCACCCGCTCCGCCGGAAACTGCTGCTCGTATGCGGCGTCTTCGACGAGGGTCATCCCGGCGGCCAGTCGATGCACGTCGTCCGTGGGGTCGTCGACGTCGACCAGGTGCCCGGGCAGGATCGCGCCATGCACGAGGGCTGTCGCGACGGCAAAGGGCAGGCTGTACTGCGCCTCCTCCGTTGTCGCGGGCGCACGGACCGCCAGCCTCGTCGCCGCGTGGAACGCGAAGACGTCGACACGCTCGACATCGGGCGCAGCCACCTGATGCAGCTGACGAAGGTCGAGCACGGCCTGCACAGCCGGTTGGGCCCAGCGACAGACGGGGAAGGGCTTGAGGTACGTCTCCCGGATGCGCCAGTGCCGGCCGAGGTCGTCCCACAGCTGCGCAGACCCACCGGCCAGGGTGACAGCCGGTGCGCCGGTGAAGCCGTCCGCCGCCAGCAGCGCCGCACTGACGCCTGCGGCTGCTCCCCATGCCGACCCGTCCTTGACCATCGTCGGGTGGTCGATGCAGCGCATCATCTGGCTCCGCGGCCCGTGGTACTCCGCGATCCCGAGCGCATGGCTCGACAGCGCGGCGCGTAGGCCCAGCAGGCGGGAGCCGACCGCCGCGCAGGCAATCGCGTTCCACGCACCGGAGCTGTGGTAGTCCTCGGTGGTGGCGTGCAGCGCCATGCCGGCGCGGATCCCGACCTCGTAGCCGACGACGAGCGCCGCCAGCAGCTGCGCCGCGGTCAGGTCGGGCATGCCGTCGGTGAACGCGAGCAGTGCAGGCAGCACCGCGACGCCGGAGTGACCCTTGGTCATCGCGTGTCCGTCGTGCGCGTCGACGCTGTCGATGGTTGCGGCTCCCGCCATCGCGGCTCCGACCGGGCTCGCCCGGCGTCCGTCGAAGATCAGTCGGGCCGACCGCGACCCCGCCCCGTAGTTCTCGACCGCATGTCGGCGCATCAGCGCAGACATCTCCGTGGCCCTTCCCGCCGCGGCGACGCCGGCCAGATCGAGGAGGCAGAGCCGCGCCTGAACCACCACGTCTGGGGGCAGCTGCTCGTACCGAAGCTCCGCGATGAACTCGGTGACATCACTCATCCGGACATCATCGACCTTCGGTGCCGTCGACGAACGATCACGCCGGACTAGAGTTGCCTTCTCATGACTGACGCCGGCAACCCGGACCGGGTTCCAGACGCCGCTCTGTTCTCCTCGCTGCGGCTCAAGGCCCGCCCCCGTGAACTGCGCTACGCCGACGGACTCGCCCTTCGCGACCAGGTGCCACGGTCGGCGCTGGCCGACTGGGCCCCGGCCAACGGACGAGTCGACCCGGTGCAGCAGGTCATCCAGGCCAACCATGGCCGGCTGGACTGGCTCACCCCCATCCGCGCCGGGCGGATGGTCGCATCGCCGTACGCATTCCTGCGCGGGGCCGCAGCCATCCACGCTGCGGACTTCGCCGGTTTGCCATCAACCGACATCAACCCTGTCATCTGCGGAGACGCGCACCTGGGCAACTTCGGCTTCTACGCGTCGCCGGAACGCCAGCTGGTCTTCGACCTCAACGACTTCGACGAGGCCCACCCCGGCGCCTGGGAGTGGGACCTGCGTCGACTGACGACGAGCGTCTGGGTGGCGGGACGGCAGAACGGGTCCACCGAGGACCAGTGCGAGCTGTCGGTGCGCGAGTGCGTCGCGGCCTACCGTGAGCAGGTGGCCTATCTCGCTGAGCGTCCGCTCATCGCACGGTCCTACGAGCGCCTCGACGTCGACCGGCTCCGGGGCGCCACGACCGATGACGCCATGCTGCGCGAGATCGAGCGGGCCGCCAAGCGAGCAAAGCGACGCACCAGTGACCGGGCGCTGCCTCGGTTCACCGAGGAGCAGGACGGAGTCCGCCAGATCGTCGACGAGCCGCCCCTGATCACCCACCCGTCCGCGGAGGAGACAGAGCGGATCGCCGAAGCGCTCGACAGATACCTCACCACGCTGCCCCCGCACTGGGCGCGCATTCTCGGCGGCTACGGCATCGTCGACATCGCGCACAAGGTCGTCGGCGTCGGATCCGTCGGGCTCCGCGCCTACGTCGTGCTCTGCGAGGGCAGCAGCAGCGAGGACGTCGTGTTCCTCCAGCTCAAGCAGGCCCGCCGCTCGGTCGTCGCGCCCTACGTCCACGGATCGGCGGCGCGCCACTCACACCAGGGGCAGCGCGTCGTGGAGTACCAGCAGGCGCTGCAGACGGTCAGCGACCCCATGCTCGGCTGGACCAGCGTCGGCAGCTATCAGTTCTACGTGCGCCAGTTCCGCGACATGAAGGGGGCGATCACGATCGACGGCATCGACCCCAGTGCCCTGACCGACTACGCAGGCACCTGTGGCTTGCTGCTCGCCAAGGGTCATGCCCGCACCATCGGTGCCTCGATGCTGGCGGGCTACATCGGCCGGAGCGACAAGCTCGACCAGGCGCTGGCGCAGTTCGCCCGGGCGTACGCCGATCAGACCGAGGTGGACCACCAGGCCCTCGTGGACGCGGTGGGACGAGGGACTCTGCCGGCGGAGCTGGGGGTCTGATGGAGCCCGCGGTCAGGCAGAGTCGGCGGCGCTCAGCAACTCTCGGACCCGTCGCTCGACCAGCACAGGGAGGTACGTCGTGACCCGCACCTCGCCCAGGCCGTCGACGGCTGCCCGGACCAGCTCGGCGAGCCGTGTCTCGGAGACTCCCTCGATCCGCGCCCGCAGCGAGTCGACCAGATCGGGGACAGGGTCGGACTCGACCAGCGAGAGAGCCGGGGCGGGCTCGGTCAGGGACACCGAGGGCTCGAGGTGCGGTTGGACCGTCATGGGGCGACGATGTCACCGGAGGGGCCGGGCGACCAGTGATGTTCCGAACCTGGAACAGCCCGGTCGGCGTGTCGCCGCATGCCGTTCACCGAATGTTCACGTGGGAGGGCCCGTGCCGCCCGACGAGCCCTGGACCCTGGACCGATGACGCAGCCACGGCAGCTGCCTGCCGAGTCCGAGCCTGAGCCCCGCCGCTACGCCGATGACAGCGCCGAGGAGATCGAGGAGGCCGCCGCGCTGACGCCGAGCACGCGGTCGGTCGATCTCGGCCTCCCGGAGCGCCGGTTCACCGATCGGGAGTCCAGCTGGCTGGATTTCAACGAGCGGGTCCTCGCCCTCGCCGAGGACGAGGCGGTGCCCCTCCTCGAGCGCATCCGGTTCGAGGCCATCTTCGCCCGCAACCTCGACGAGTTCTTCATGGTGCGGGTCGCAGCTCTGCGCCGCCGGGTGACCGCCGGGATCACGACTCCAAGCCCGACCGGAGCGACGCCCCGCGAGCGGCTGGCGAACGTGTCCGAGGTGGCGCACCGGTTGCAACGCCGTCATGCAGCGCTGTTCGCCGACGTGCTGCAGCCAGCGCTTCGCGACGCAGGGATCCGGCTGCAGCGCTGGAGCGACCTGGACGACGCCGAGTGCCGGCAGATGCGCGAGACGTTCGCGTCGCTCATCTCCCCCGTCCTCACGCCGCTGGCCGTCGACCCCGCCCACCCCTTTCCGTACATCTCCGGCCTCTCCCTCAACCTCGCCGTCGTCGTGCGTGACCCGACGGACGGGAGTGAGCACTTCGCCCGCGTCAAGGTGCCGCCCCTGCTCCCCCGCTTCCTCCCCACCAGCGATGGTCAGAGCGGCTTCGTGCCCGTCGAGGAGGTCATCGCGGCGCACCTGCCGGAGCTGTTTCCCGGGATGGAGGTCCTCGAAGCCTCAAGCTTCCGGGTCACCCGCAACGAGGATCTCGAGGTCGACGACGACGTCGACAACCTGCTGCAGGCACTCGAGCTCGAGCTGGAGAAGCGGCGCTTCGGGGCGCCGGTGCGCCTCGAGGTTGCCGAGCAGACGAGCGACCGGGTCCTCGAGCTGCTGATCCGCGAGCTGGACATCAGCGAGCCGGAGGTCTACCGGGCCAGCGCCCCGCTGGACCTGGCAGCTCTTTTCGCCGTCGCCGACCTGGAACGGCCCGAGCTGCGGTTTCCGACGCTCGTCCCGGGGACGCCGCGCGCCCTGCGGCACTCAGAGAGCGCACCCGACATCTTCGCGGCCCTCCGCCACGGCGACGTCCTCGTCCAGCACCCCTACGACGCGTTCGCCACCAGCGTCCAGGCCTTCATCGAGCAGGCGGCTCGCGACCCCGACACCCACGCAATCAAGCTGACGCTCTACCGCACCAGCGGTGAGTCGGCCATCGTCGACACCCTCGTCGACGCCGCTGCGGCGGGGAAGCAGGTCCTCGTCGTCGTCGAGATCAAGGCTCGATTCGACGAGCAGGCCAACATCCGCTGGGCCCGCAAGCTGGAGCAGGCGGGATGTCACGTGGTCTACGGCCTGGTCGGGCTCAAGACCCATTGCAAGCTCGCGCTGGTCGTCAGGTCGGAGGCGAATGCCGGCCTGCGGCGCTATGTCCACGTCGGCACCGGCAACTACAACCCCAAGACCGCCCGGTTGTACGAGGACGTGGGCCTGCTCACCGCCGATCCCGTCGTGGGCGCGGACGTCGCCAACCTGTTCAACCACCTGTCGGGTCACACCAGGCACGACACCTATGACGCGCTCTTGGTCGCGCCCGACTCGTTGCGGACCGGGCTGACCACGCTGATTCGGACCGAAGCGGCGAACGCGGCGGCCGGCCGGCCGGCGGGCATCACCGTCAAGGTCAACAGCCTGGTCGACACCGCGCTCGTCGACGAGCTGTACCTCGCCTCGGCGTCCGGTGTGCCGATCGAGCTGCTCGTCCGCGGCATGTGCGTGCTGCGGCCTGGTGTTCCGGGGCTCTCCGAGCACATCCGCGTCCGCAGCATCCTCGGCCGCTTCCTCGAGCACTCCCGCATCTACCGGTTCGTCAACGCAGGCGAGCCGCAGCACTGGATCGGCAGCGCCGACGTGATGGAACGCAACCTCGACCGACGCGTCGAGGCACTGGTCCGGGTCGACGCCCCCCACGCCAGACGTCAGCTGGACGAGATCCTCGATCTGGCCTGGCGACCGGACGTCGACTGCTGGACCCTGGATGAGCGGGGAGCCTGGACGCGAGTCCCGGCCCCGCGCGACTACCAGCAGCTGCTCGCGGACAGTCGGGCCGAGCTGACCGCCAGCATGGCCACCGGAGAAGGTTGATCGGGTGATCGAGGTCGAGGACAAGTACCGCGTCCACCCGGGATTCGCGGTGCCTGCGCTGCAAGGGGTCGGTCCTATCGCGTCCGTGTCCGCCGCGTGTCAGCTCATCCTGACGGCGACCTACCATGACACGGAGGACCTCCGGCTGGCCCGCTCCGGGATAACGCTGCGCCACCGGGTCGGAGGCACCGATGACGGCTGGACCCTGAAGCTGCCGGTTCTCGGCGCCGGGAGCGGAGTCCGGGACGAGATCGTCGCGGACGGAGCACCGGAGGCGATCCCCTCGCACCTGCAGCGGTTGGTGACGGCGTACGCCCGAGGCGCGGTCCTGGGTGCCCGCGCGACCCTGCGCACCGAGCGGACGTCGCGCAACCTGCTGGGTGCGGACGGCTCCGTTCTCGCCGAGCTCGTCGACGACCGGGTCGATGCGTTGACCATCGACCGTCACGTGGCCAGTTTTCGCGAGATCGAGGTGGAGGACCGCGGCGGCGGCTCCGAGGTGCTCGACCTCGTCAGCGAGGAGCTGCGTCAAGCCGGAGCGGTGGCCGGCGAGTTCCAGCCGAAGGCCGTGCAGGCACTCGGCGCCAAGGCCACTGCGGACGCAGACCCACCAGGCCCCACCGAGCCGGCGCTCACCGACCCGGTGCGAAGCCTCATCGCCTCCGTCCTGCGACGACACGTGCGCAGCCTCATCCAGCACGACCCAGGCGTGCGCCTGGACACCGCGGACGCGATCCACCAGATGCGCGTCAGTGCGCGCCGGCTGCGAGCCGCGCTGCGCGACTTTGATCGGTTGCTCGACCCGGCGTGGAGCGCTCACCTGCAGGACGAGCTGCGCTGGTTCGGCCAGCAGCTGTCGGCTGCCCGCGACCTGGAGGTCGTTGCCGCCCGGCTGCGAGCGGGCGTCGACCAGCTGCCCTCCGATGCGGTGCTGGACCGCGCCGACCGTCGGTTGTTCGCCACCCTCGACGCGGAGGCGGCGCGGGCCACCGAGCAGGCACGTACCGCGCTCGACAGTGATCGGTACGTGGCCCTGCTCGTGGACCTGGTCGACGGTGCCACGCATCCCCGCACCGCCGACGTTGCTGACCGGCCGAGCGCCGACGTGCTCCCCAGGGTGCTGGCAAGGTCGTGGCGGCGTCTCGAGAAGCGGGTCGCTGCGAGCCAGCAGAACCCCGGGGACCCCGCCGCACTTCACCGCGTACGCATAGCCGCCAAGTGCACCAGGTACCTCGTCGCCGCGATGGCCCCGATGTACGGCAAGCCGGCCGCCGCGCTGGAGCGTCGGCTGAAGCAGGTCCAGACGGCTCTCGGCGAGCATCACGACGCGGTCGCCTCGACCGACAGGATCCGGGCTGCGGTGACCGCTCCACGACCGGGCCGCGCGACGTTCACCTACGGGCTGCTGCACGCAGCGCAGACCCAGGCAGCGGAGTCAGCCCGCCGGCAGTTCGAGGCACTGTGGCCGGACGTGGCACGGCCGAAGCACCGTCGCTGGGTCGACGTCCGATGAGTGGCGAACCCGATCGGGTCATCGAAGCGTCCGGTGGCGTGCTGTGGAGACCCGGCGAGGGCGGAGTCGGTGTCGAGATCGCGCTGGTGCACCGCCCGAAGTACGACGACTGGTCGCTGCCCAAGGGAAAGCTGAACCCGGGCGAGCACGTGCTCCTCGGCGCCGTTCGCGAGGTCGAGGAGGAGAGCGGGTACCGGGGGCTGCCCGGCCCGCCACTGGGCTCCATCGGCTATCTCAAGGACGGGCGGCCCAAGCGGGTGCGGTACTGGTCGATGCGGGCCGTCGGCGGAGCATTCCGGCCCAACGACGAAGTCGACCAGATGATGTGGCTGCCGCCACGGGCCGCGATCGCACACCTGACGCCGGACCGCGACGAGGCGATGGTCACCTCGTTCATCGACTCCTGCCACCACACCCGGCCCGTCGTGATGGTGCGCCATGCCAGTGCCGGCGACCGGCTGACGTGGCCGGGCGAGGACAGCGAACGCCCGCTCGACGACACCGGTCGGGTGCAGGCGAGGGCGCTGGCTGCCCTGCTGGAGGCGTATGACCTGCGACGGGCCTACTCGGCCGACGTCCTGCGCTGTCTGGACACCGTGGCGCCGTTCGCGTCGCGGCGGCAGATCCCGGTCACCAGTGAACCGCTGCTCTCCGAGACGGGGACGGGGGCAAGCCAGGACGCATCCCTACACCGGCTGCTCGAGGTGCTGGGAGACCCGGAGCCTTCCGTCCTGTGCACCCAACGACGGGTGCTCAACGCCTTGCTGCCCGCCCTGCTGAGCGAGCTCCATGGCCCGGAGCGTGAGCTGCGCCCGGTGCGTGTGGGTGGTTGCCTGGTGCTGCACCTGTCCGTCGAGGAGCCGCGGATCGTCGCCATGGACGAGTTCGACCCGCCAGGGACGTGACCTGCCGGCCGGTCGCCCTCGGTCATGATCCTCGGTCACCGGCACCGGCGCCCGTTGCGGCGCGGAGCAAGGTCGCTCGGTCGGCGATCTTTGCCCGGGCGCGGCCTTGCGCCTGCCCGAGCCGTTGCTCGGTGACCTGGATGGCCCGCCAGCCCTCCCAGGTCACGACGTCCGCCCCTCGCTCGCGCAGGAGAGCCAGGATCGCGTCGGGGTCGCGGACCGGAGCAGGAGGGAGCTGAGGTGCGTCCGCAAGCAGCGACGCGACAGTCTCGTTCGCGTCGTGCTTGTTGGTCCCGATGACACCGGTGGGTCCCCGCTTGATCCAGCCGGCGACGTACTCCCCGGAGGCGACCACGTCGTCGCGCAGCACGCGGCCCGCCACATTGGGAATGACACCGGCGGCCGAGTCGAAGGGCATGCCC
>JBBRVU010000163.1:0-9736 GCA_038246575.1 Actinomycetes bacterium
GCGGCGGAAAGCCCAAGCCGACCAGCAGACACGCCAGTCGAACCAGCGGCTGGCCGACCTCTCGGTCGAGCTGCGCGGAGCCGTTGCCGCGCTGGACGATGTGGAGGCACGGCTGCCTTGGGCCGAGCGCCGGCTGACTCATGTGCGAGGGACCCTGGTCAGGGCGCGAGCTCGCCGAGCGGCCCTCGATGCGCGCCTGACGGTGGCGGTCGCCCAGCGGCGGCGTACTCGAAGCGGGCTCGTCGCGACCGGAGCACGGGTGCAGGCCTCATCGGCGCTCGTGGGTCGGATCGCGCGAACGGCCTACCAGAACGGCGACCTTTCCGAGTGGGCGGTGCTGCTCGGGGCGCAGTCACCGCGAGCGCTCGCCGGCGGGCTGGCCGCTCTGCAGTCGACATCTCAGGCACAGGGGGCACTGCTGGCCCGGCTGGGACAGCAACGGGCGGATCTCGCGGCGAGCCGCGCCACCCTGCGAGCGCGCACCCGGCGCATCGCGGTCCTGGGCGCCCGTCAACAGGCAGTGGTGGTCCGGGTGGAGGCATTGGCCGCCGACGCCCTGGCAGCCGCGTCCCGCTTGCGTGGGCTCGCCCAGCAGCGGACGGCGGCCCTGTCGGCCGTCCGGGTGGAACGTCGGGCCGAGCAAGGACGCTACGAGCGCGCCGTGGCCGAGTCGCGACGGCTGGCCGAGCGCATCGCGGCTGCCCGGCGCGCAGCCGAGCAACGGCTAGCCCGGCAACAGGCCCGGGCGGCGGCTCGAGCGGCAACGCGTGCCGCTGCCAGAGCCAAGTCCCGGCAGGCGGCCCGGCGACCGGTACGGCCGTCCGGGTCCGGCTCGGTTTCGGCCGCTGGTGCCGGCTTCGCGTGGCCGGTGCCGGGGGTGATCACCACCTACGCCGGGCCTCGGACGAATCCGGTCACGGGACAGCCCAGCTGTCACGCCGGCCTGGACATCGCGGCTGCCGACGGCACCCCGATCCGCGCCATGGCCTCCGGCGTCGTGATCCAGACCGCGAACAGCCAGTGGGATGGCTACACGACCGTGATCGCGCACGGCAACGGGCTCACCACCTGGTACGCCCACCAGTCCCGCTTCGGCGTTCGCTCCGGACAGCGGGTGGCGCGCGGACAGGTGGTCGGCTACGTCGGGTCGACCGGGTTCTCGACCGGACCGCACCTGCACGTCAACATCGCCATCAACGAGGTCGCCTATGACCCGCTCGGCTGGTTCGGCGGCAGTCGCCGGACGGCCGCGTCGATGTGCCCGGGCGGCCCGTCTCCCGTGCTCTGACCCGTCTTCCTCCGCGAACTACTACTGTACGTAGTAATTCCGCCGCTCGTAGGAGGTTGCATGCAGGTCCTGGCCTCGCTGCCCAGCCCGTCGCAGGGGGTCTGGTACCTCGGGCCGGTCCCGTTGCGTGCCTACGCCGCCGCCATCATCGCCGGAATCGTGGTGGCCGTCCTGGTCGGCGAGCGGCGTTGGGTCGCGCGCGGCGGCAACCCCGGGACGGTCGCGGACATCGCGACCTGGGCGGTCCCGTTCGGGATCGTCGGGGGACGCGTCTACCACGTGGTCACCAGCCCGCAGGCCTACTTCGGGGCGGGCGGGGACCCGCTCAAGGCGTTTCGGGTCTGGGAGGGCGGGCTGGGCATCTGGGGTGCGATCGCGCTCGGCAGCGTCGGCGCCTGGATCGGCTGTCGCCGGGCAGGGGTGCCGCTGCCGGCGTTCGCCGACGCGGTCGCGCCGGGCGTCGCGCTCGCCCAGGCCATCGGGCGGTTCGGCAACTGGTTCAACCAGGAGCTGTTCGGCCGGCCGACGACCTTGCCCTGGGGGCTCGAGATCTCCCCGGAGAACCGACCGGAGAGCTACCAGCAGTTCGCCACCTTCCACCCGACCTTCCTCTACGAGTCCTTGTGGAACATCGGCGTCGCCGTGCTGGTCGTGCTGGCAGAAAAGCGCTTCCGGCTGGGTGGCGGTCGCGCCTTCGCGCTGTATGTGGCGGCGTACACAGCCGGCCGGTTCTGGATCGAGGCCCTGCGGATCGACGACGCCAACCGGATCCTCGGGCTGCGGCTAAACATCTGGACGAGCGGTCTCGTGTTCGCAGGCGCCGTGATCTATCTGGTGCTGTCGTCGCGGCGGGCCACCGCGGCGTCGGTCGAGACAACGGAGACGGCCAGCACCGGCACGCAGTAGAGCGCCCGGCCGGGATGCTTGGCCGGTGACTCGCGGGCACGGTCGAGACCCGGCCGCCCCGGTGCGGTGATCCTGTTTCTCGCGGACTGGGTGCCGCGCAAAGGTGGTTCTGGAGGCTGAGCAGCGCGCCAAGTTGCCCGGTGCGCTGTGTCGCCGGGCTGCGCTTCGCCCTCGACCGGCGCGGTGTGGCCGCGGAGCTGGCAAAGGCTCAGCGGGACGTCGACCTCACGGATCGGGAGGCCGTTGACGACGGCAATCCGCGGGCTCAACGCCGAACGGCTGGCGCGTGGCCGCGAGCGGGATAGCCGTGATCGGCTCGGTCGCTCTCGCCACGCGGGTGATGCACGCTCTGTAGCGAGTCCGCCGACGCGCTCGCCACCTCACGCGACGGACCGGCAGATGGCGGACCCGACCGCCAGCCCGGGTCCGGCCGTGCAATTGCCTCCGGCGGCGTCTGGAGCCGACGAGTCGGGGGTGGGAGGGACCTGGCGGTACCGGCTCCGGGCCGCCTGGAACGAGTTCGTGGCCGCCATCGGCATCGTGATGGGCCTCCTGCCGCACGTCCTGCACCACGTCAGCTTTCCTTGCCGGCTCCGCGCTGGTCGCGGGATCGGGGGGCACCGCGCTGTTCGGCGCCCTCGGCATGCTCGCCTCGGTCCCGATGTTGTTGCGGCTGAGACGTCGGTTCGGGACCTGGCGGGCGCCAGCCGTCGGCCTTCTCGTCTTCGGCGATCATGTTCTCGCTCTCGGCGTTCGTCGTCGGGCCGGCGATCAGCGCCGGTGACGACCCGCCCACGGCGCCCACGGTGCCCCGCGACTCCCGTCACTCGGCCGGCAGCCCAGGCGCTGGGGGCCGAAGTACCACCACCGGGCGGGACCTATGGCTCTGACCGTGGCACCCCCTGACGGCCAGGGTTGACCACAGGCGGTTCACCGCCGCGAAGGGCCGTAGACGCCTGCTCGGCCGCAGACCGCGTGCACGAGCTCGATGATCAGACCGTGGAGGTCCTTGATGACCAGAACCGTTCGCCTTGTCCTGCTGGCGCTGCCGGCCACCCTCGGCCTGGTGCTGGCCACGCCGGCCGCCGCCAGTGCCCAGCCGACACCGCAGGTGCCCGGTTTCGGCCAGCACGTGGCCATGTGCGCGCAGCAAATGGGCTTCGACGGCCACATGAACCCGGGCGTGATGCACCGAGGTGCCGCTGGCTGGGACGGTACCTCTTGCTGAACCGCAGGAGCGGCGCGCGGCCCAGCCGGCAGGGCCGGCCATCCGGTGAGGGAGAGGCATGAAGTACTTCGACAGCGTCAAGATCGACCTGCCCTACGAGCAGGCCGTGACCCGGGTCCGTGAGGTGCTCGCCGAGCAGGGCTTCGGCGTGCTGACCGAGATCGACGTCCGGGCCACCCTGAAGGCCAAGCTGGGGGAGGAGATGGAGGACTACCTCATTCTCGGCGCCTGCAACCCGTCGCTGGCGCACCAGGTGCTGGCCGTGGACCGCTCGATCGGGCTGCTGCTGCCGTGCAACGTCGTCGTGCGCCGCGCCGACACGGTCACCGTGGTCGAGGTGCTGGACCCCCAGGTGATGGTCGCCGTGCCCGAGCGTGCCGAGCTGCGGCCGATCGCGGACGAGGCCGGCCGGCGGCTGGCGGCGGCGTTGGTGGCTCTGGCGGCACCGGCGGGACCGGCGGGACCGGCGGGACCGACGGGACCGACCGGCTGAGCCGGGGAAGCCCGGGACCTTCGACCCTGGTCGGGCGCGTCCCCGGGCTGCAAACCTACGGTACCGTAACCTTCGTTACCGTAACCATGAAGAGGTGCAGGCGATGGCGACTCCGACCGCCGTGCAGAGGTTCCGATCTCCCGCCCGACAGCGCCCGCTCCCAGTGGTGATCCAGGGCGGCATGGGGGTCGCGGTGTCCTCCTGGCGCCTTGCCTCGGCCGTCGCCAGCAGGGGTCAGCTCGGTGTGGTCTCGGGTGTCGCCCTGGACAGTGTGCTGGCCCGTCGTCTCCAGGACGGTGACTCGGGCGGCGAGATCCGCCGGGCCCTCGCGGCGTTCCCGGTCCCGGAGGTGGCCGCGCGGGCCCTCGCGCGGTACTTCCGCCCGGGCGGGCGCCCGGCGGGCCGGCCGTACCGGCCGGTCCCGCGGCTTGCGCTGCGCCAGAGCCGGCCGGCGCAGGAGCTGGCGGTGCTCGGCAACTTCGTCGAGGTGTGGCTGGCCAAGGAGGGGCACGACGGCCCGGTCGGGGTGAACTATCTCGAGAAGGTGCAGATGGCCACCCCCGCGGCGGCGTACGGCGCCATGCTGGCCGGGGTCGACGTCGTGCTGATGGGGGCCGGTATCCCCCGCGACCTCCCAGCCCTGCTGGACCGGCTGGCCGACCACGACCCGGTCCGCCTGTCCGTCGACGTCGGGGGCGACGCCGAGGGGAGCCACGCCGTCGAGTTGGATCCGCGCGACCTGCTCGGGACGAGCATGCCGCCGCTGGTGCGCCCGCTGTTCCTGGCCATCGTCTCGGCGCACGTGCTGGCTGCCTACCTGGCCCGCGACGAGCACATCCGTCCCGACGGCTTCGTCGTCGAGGGCCCGCGGGCCGGCGGGCACAACGCTCCGCCGCGCGGCCGCCCCGTCCTCGACGAGCTCGGTCAGCCCGTGTTCGGGCCGCGCGACGACGCCGACCTCGACAAGGTCGCCGCGCTCGGGCTGCCGTTCTGGCTGGCCGGTGCCTACGGAAGCCCCGAGCAGCTGGCGGCGGCTCTCGCGACGGGGGCGGCTGGCGTGCAGGTGGGCACGCTGTTCACACTGAGCGAGGAGTCCGGGCTGGCCCCGCACCTGCGCGCGGAGCTGGTGTCGCAGCTGCGGGAGGGAACGCTGGAGGTGCGCACCGACGCGGCGGCCTCGCCGACCGGGTTCCCGTTCAAGGTCGCGCAACTGCCGGGCACCCTCTCCGACCTTGCGTCGCGGACCGCACGGCCGCGGTTGTGCGACCTCGGATACCTGCGTACGCCGTTCCTGCGGACCGGCGGCGAGATCGGCTACCGCTGCCCGGCCGAGCCGGTCCACACCTACCTCGCCAAAGGTGGCACCCTGGCGGACACGGTCGGGCGGGCGTGCCTGTGCAACGGCCTGACGGCGAACGTCGACCTGGCGCAGTCCCGGCTCGACGGCTACACCGAGCAGCCGCTGGTCACCCTCGGGGCCGACCTCGACGGGGCGCGTCGGCTCGCGGAGTCGCACCCCGGGGGTTGGTCGGCTCGGGACGCGCTGGACTGGCTGGTGGGCGCAGGTCCTTCGGCGTCACTGGTCGCAGGTGCATGACGGGCAGATTCGAGGCGGTCGGATCCTTGGTCGCGAAGCCGAGAGTGGTCGCCGATGATGCTCTTCACGGTGCACGGTTTGCAGGCGACTCGCGACGAGAGGGCCGGCACCGGGCGACTCAGGGGGACGCGAGTAGGTCGAACTCGAGCACGCGAGGGACCTGCTGATGTAGGTGACGGCCATTGGGTCGGAGGCGTTGGCGAGGCACAACCTTGAGCTGGCACCCTCCCTCTGACGGTTTTCACGGGCAGGCGCGTCACGGCGCGCTCCTGAATGGCGCCGTGGGGCCGCCCGCCAGGGCCCGGACGAGCCACCGAAGGTCGTCCTGCTCGAGGGGCTGGTTCGGAAACGAAGCCGACACGCCCGCCTGAGTCGCCTCCAGCAGCAGCCATTCCAGTGCCTGCCCGGCCCGGACCCAGTTCGCCAAGAGACGCGAGCACCGAGCCGGGGATGAGCGCGGCGGTGAACGGTCGCCGGTTCGTCCGCCGGACGGGCACCGCAGGGTAGTAACCGTCGAGACCGCTCGGATGCGGATACCGGTGGTAGACCTCGGCGAGCGCGACCAACGTCGGGTCCCCGTCGTCGGGCGGTACCCGGGCCCGGGGCTGAAAGCCGAGGTGTTCGGCGGCGACGCGGGAGCCGCTCGAGACGTCAAGAATCCATCCGGACAGATCCAACTCGTTCGCGCTACTAGCGCTCGTCGTAGTTTGGCGGCCAGGATGTGCCCATGACACGTGGTTTCGCAAGTCCGGCTGCGATCGCGGTAATTCTGCTGTTCGTCGTGTTCACAGCCCCGCCCGCGTCGGCTCATGGTGGCGACGAGTCGACCGAGGGGTATCTGTTGGTCCAACAGGCGCTCGGCCACCTGGCGCATGACGCCAGTGCGAACGGCATCGACCTGGCGATGGAGAAGGTCGGGGACGCCCTCGAGACCGACGACCAGGAGGGTGTCTCGGTGCCGGCAGTGGAACAGGCAAGAGCTGCTCTGGAGGCGGGAAACGCCACCGAGGCGCGCACGCTCCTCCAGAACTCGATCAAGGAAGCTGTGAGCGGGCTGCCGCGGGCGACCGGCAATGAGACCGGCACCACGACCGTCGTTCCAGAGCTCCCGGGCCGCTCCGGTTTCGGCGGCCAGGATTGGCTGTTCCTCCTGCTCTCGATCGGCGCGGTCTTGGTCGGTTCCTGGCTGGCGTTCCTTTTCAAACCTCATGAGTCCATCGGGGTGTTGCGCTCGCTGCTGCGACAAGAGCCGGAAGCCGTGACATCGCCGGTTCCCGACCACGAGAAGGGACTCTGAGATGGACGTCGCGGACTACACCGTCTCGCAACCGACGGCATCGCGGTGGCGCCGGTCCGTCGACGCGGTCGACGAGCGGATGGGGATCAGGGCACTGGAGTACCCGGTACCCCAGCACGCCAACAACGTTGCCTGGAGCCTCGGCGGCGTCACCGCGGTCTCCTTCCTCCTGCTGATCGTGACCGGTGTCCTGATGGCGCAGTTCTACTCACCACTGCCCGAGTCCGCGAACGCCTCGGTCCGCGACATGGTCACCGACGTGTGGGGCATGCGCTTCGTCCGCGGAGTGCACTTTTGGGCGGCACAAGCCATGTACGTGACCGCGATCCTGCACCTGGTCCGGGTGTTCTTCTCCGGCTCGTACAAGAAGCCGCGTGAGGGCAACTGGCTGGTCGGCGTCGCGATGTTCGGATTGATGATCTTCGCGCTCTTCACCGGCACCGTCCTCAAATGGGACCAGGAGGGCTTCGAGGCGCTCGGTCACAACCTGGAGATCGCCAACCTGCTCGGCGGGGCTGGCATCTGGTTCTCCCCTGACTTCGCCAGCCGGGTGCCCATCCTGGTCCGGCTGTACAGCGCCCACGTGGTGATCATCCCCGGACTCATCCTGGTTCTGTTCACCCTGCACGGGCTGCTCGTGAAGAGGCACCACATCTCTCCTCACCCCAGCCTGCCCGCCGACGAATCCGGGGAGCAGGCATCGCCCGCCGAGCCGACCGAACCCTTCACCCACCACGTGCGCCGGATCGCCGCTCTGGGCCTCGGGTTGGCCGGCGCGCTGGGCATCCTCGCCGTACTCCGGCCCCCGGCAGTCGGGCCTGCGCCGGTCGAAGGACTGGAGATCACCAAACCGCCGTGGAACTTCTGGTGGATGTTCACACTCGAGAACTGGTGGGGACTCCCGAGCATCGCATACGGGGGCGGAGCGCTGTTCCTCCTGTTGATCATCCTGCCCTTCGTGGACCGCAACCGGGAGCGGTTCTGGCGGCGACGACCAGTTGCCATGGCGTTCCTGGTTGCCGTCCTACTCGTCATCACAGCACTGACGATCCTGATGGCCTTCACCACCGCCAAGACACACCTGGGTATGTAGCCGGTGGGGCCGAAAGCATCGGGCAGGCAGACGTCGCGGCGCGCGCGTCGCTCGTTCTGGATTCTCGTTCTCGTGGCAATTGTGGCCGCTGGGTCGTTGAGCGCTGCGCTCAGCGCACGAGCCAGCCCACTCACGGGTATCAGGGTCGCCATCAGTGGACTGGCGCTCATCGTCGCCCTCGGTCTCGCTGCCCGCATCTTGATCGCCCTCGAACGCCGTCGACGACGATCCTGAGCCGGGACTTTCACCTCTGCGCGGCACGCCGACGAGCTTCCGGCGTTGTTGTCGTTGACGCTGGCCACGGCCCTGGTTACGTTCGTCCTACTGTCACGTCGGTGTTCACGCCCACCGCGGTGACCCGCGTCTAAGTCCAGCTACCGGACGGGGCGCCCGGCCACGAGCGGGCCGAGCTGCCGGCGGTGACTGGCCGGCCGCGTACCTGGTGACAACAGCCATTGATGTTCTTGCCGTTGCTGTAGTGGCGGGTCCGGCAGCCGCCGCGACTGGGGGCCGTGACGCTGCTGGTCTGGTCGTGGCTTGGCTCTCGGTGGCGGCTGAGGGGGTCTACCGCTTGCATCGGGAGATCCGCACCGGGGGTAATGGTCCCGTCGCGCCGCTGACCTGGTTGCAGCAGGAGCACGGCGACCAGATCTAACAGCGAGTTGGATCGAGCCGTGCTGCTAGGCACCGACCTCGCCGCCGCAGACGCCGTGCGGCTACCGACCAGACAGCCCGACCGGCGGCACGACCTGGTGCTGGGCGGGTCGATGGCGCCCTACCGGTGGGCGACCAACGGTAAGACATCCCCGGATTCCAGCCCCTTGCCGATCGACCCCGGCCAGCGGGTCCGGCTCAGGTTCGCCAACATTTCGACAAAGGTTCTACCCGATGCGCGTGCATGGCCGCACCTTTGGTCTCGTCGGCGGCGGCGCCTGCAAGGACACCGTGATCGTGCGCCCGATGCAGAGCGTCGAGGTGGACTTCGAGGCAGACAACCCCGGCCAGTGGGTGACCTACTGCCACAACATCGACCACGCCAAGGCGGGCATGATGGCCGGTCTTACTGGTCGTGGCGTCCGCGGAGCTGGTCGATGCACACCTGTGGGTGGGTCATCGGGAGGCGGTGTTCGGCGCCGGCCATCAGGGTGATCGTTGTGTGGTGAAGGTTCTCGGCAAGGATGCGCGCGTGCTCGTGGCGGCCCACTTGATCACCAGAGGCCCACACGAGGTTGACCCGGGTGCGGTTACCGTCGAGGGCGCTGAGCAGCTGAGGCCACGGGGTCTCGATCACCAGGTCTCGCATCGCGTCCCGGTAGGCGGGCCAGGTATGCAGGGACACCGCCCGGGCGACCGGTACTGGCAACGACGGCTCCAAGGCGGCGGTCAGCCAGCCGGCCGCCGAGCGGTGCCGGCAGCTGATCGCGCAGGCGCGCGCCGCCCACCGGGTGTCCAGCGCGAACAGCCGGGCCATCAGGCTCCCAGAGATGCCACGTTGCGCGGCCGCCCCCGACTCGTACAGCGGCGCGCCCCAGCACACGACCCGGGAGACGTGATCGGGGTGGCGGGCGGCCCAACGCAACGCCAGGCCCGATCCCATCGAGTGCGCACCGATGCGCCAACGGGTCTGGAACAGCCCGGCCCGGTCGGCCAGATCGTCGAGAGCGTCGAGGTGCTCCTCGACGGGGAACGTCGAGCGGGTCTCGTCCAGGGAGCGCCCGAACCCGAGCAGGTCCGGGACTATCAACCTACTCTCGCCCGCGAGCACGTCATAAGCGGAGCCGAACACCTCGCCGGTGGACACCATGCCGTGGAGCAGCACCGTGGCCAGATCGCC
>JBBRVU010000164.1:0-9691 GCA_038246575.1 Actinomycetes bacterium
CACCGGCGAGCGCACCGAGCTGTCGGTGCTGACGTTCGCCAACTGGGTCGCCAAGACGGCCAACCTGCTGCGTGACGAGCTCGCGGTCGAGCCCGGCGCCCGGATCGGCGTACGGCTCCCGCTGCACTGGCAGTCGGCGGTCTGGCTGCAGGCGGCCTGGGCACTCGGGCTGGTCGCAGACCTCGATGGCAGCGGCCCGGTCGAGGTCGCCGTCGTGGATCACCGGGTGGCCGAGCTGGACGGGCTGGCCGCCGACGAGGTGGTCTCGCTGGGACTTGGCGCCATGGGACTGGCCCGGCCGGGCAGCCTCCCCGCCTACCCCGGTGCCCTGGACTACGACCGGGAGATCCACGGCCACGGGGACCGATTCGTCGCGGACGGTCCGCCGGACCCGGCGTCGCCGGCGCTGAGCGCCGAAGGCCACGACGTCTCCGCCGCCGCTCTGGTGCGCGCCGCACTGGACTCCCCACCGGTCGATGCCGGCGGACGACTGCTCGTCACCGAGCCACTACGCACCGTTGAGACCGTGCTCGGATCCCTGCTGGTGCCGCTGTCCACCGGTGGCGCGGCCGTGCTGTGCACCCATCTCGACGCGGCCCGCCTCCCCGACCGGATCCGCCAGGAGAACCTCGTGGCGGCGCTCCCCGGCGCGCCGGGCGGGCTGCCGTCGTATCGGCCGACTGCTCCGCGATGACCTAGACTGGCGCACGACTTTTGCCGTACGTCCCACGCCCGCCTGCTGCCGGCAGCCCCGCCCTCCGCGACGGGCGCCTGGCGGCGACGGCCCGACGAAGGACACCGACCGGTGCAGAGATCCGCCGACCGCCGTCACTCGCCGCGTGCGCGCCACGCCGCGCGGACGCGGTCGTGGAAGCGCGCGCTGACGGCACTCGGTGTGGTCGTCGCCCTGCTGGCCGTGACGGGGACGGCACTGGGTGCCGTTGCCTACTACCGGTTCAACGGCAACATCAACAAGATCCCCATCGCCAATCAGCTCGGCACCGACCGGCCGGAGAAGGTCGCCGAGCCGGCCGCTGACACCGAGGCGATGAACATCCTGCTGATGGGCTCGGACAAGCGCGCCGGCGATGTCAGCTTCGGCGAGCGCTCGGACACGACGATCCTGTTGCACCTCGCGGCCGACCGGAAGAGCGGCGTGATGGTCAGCATCCCGCGCGACTCGATCGTCGACATCCCCGAGTGCATCACCGCCGGCGGCAAGACCGTGCCGGCGCGGAAGTCCGTCATGTTCAACTCGGCCTTCTCAGAGGGCGGCGCGGCCTGCACGGTGAAGGCCGTCGAGAAGCTGACCGACATCCTCATCGACAACTACGTCGTCATCGACTTCCGCGGCTTCAAGGACATGGTCAATGCCCTCGGCGGAGTCGAGGTCTGCGTGCCCCAGGCCGTCGACGACCCGAAGTCGCACCTCAACCTCGCGGCCGGTCGGCAGACGGTGAAGGGGCAGCAGGCACTGGCGTACGTCCGCACCCGCTATGCCCTCGGCAACGGGGGCGACCTGTCCCGGCTGGACCGCCAGCAGGCGTTCCTCGGGTCGATGGTGACCAAGGTAAAGAGCACCGGGCTGCTGCTGCGCCCGGTGAAGCTCTTCAAGTTCCTCGACGCGGCCACGAAGTCCATCACCACGGACCTCGGCAGCCTCAACGACATGCGCAAGATGGCCCAGGGGGTGCGGGGCATCAGCACCAAGGACGTCACGTTCCTCACCGTGCCCAACGAGCCCTACCCCGCCGATCCGAACCGGGTGCAGTGGAAGCCGTCGGCGGAAGCGGTCTGGACGGCGCTGCGCTTCGACCAGCCGCTGCCCGGCAAGGACCGCAAGCCGTCGGCCACCGCGACCCCGAGCGGACCACCCCTGGTCACTCCCCCGGAGCGGATCAGCGTCGAGGTGCGCAACGGGTCCGGAGTCGCCGGCGAGGCCGCGCGGGTCGCTCGTGAACTGACCTCGGCCGGCTTCAACGTGGTCAAGGTGAGCACGGCGGACCGCAGCGACTACTTGACGACGACGGTGCTGCACGACCCTGCCTACGACGAGTCCGGGCGCACGTTGGGGGCAGCCCTGCCGGGCTCGGTCGTCCAGGACGACATCTCGCTGGGCTCGACGCTGGTCGTTGTCGTCGGTGCAGACGCGCCGACCGCCAGCCACGTCGAGGTCGGCGCCGCCAGCCCCTCGCCGGGCGCCGACGAGGAACTCACCGTGCGGACGGCAGACGCCGACATCTGCGCCTGAGGCCCTCGGCGGCCAGGCTCCCGAACGCCACTAGAGTCACACCGTGTCCGATCAGCAGCAGTCCCCCAGCAACCCGGCACTGCGGCCCGCCGACAAGGTCGTCGCTTCCCTCGCCGAGGCGGTTGCCGACATCGCCGACGGCGCAACCCTCGCGGTCGGTGGGTTCGGTCTGTGCGGCGTCCCGCAACAGCTCATCGAGGCGCTGCACGCCGCAGGCCCGAGCCGGCTGACGGTCGTGTCCAACAACTGCGGTGTCGACGGCTGGGGGCTGGGTCTGCTCCTGAACGACCACCGGATCACCCGGATGATCTCGTCGTACGTCGGGGAGAACAAGGAGTTCGCCAGGCAGTTCCTCACCGGCGAGCTAGAGGTGGAGCTCACTCCGCAGGGCACCCTCGCCGAGAAGCTGCGCTGTGGAGGTGCGGGCATCCCTGCCTTCTTCACCGCCACCGGCGTCGGCACCCAGGTGGCCGAGGGCGGCCTGCCGTGGCGCTACGCAGCCGACGGCTCGGTCGAGCTTTCCTCGCCGAAGAAGGAGACCCGCGAGCTCACTCTCGGCGGCGAGTCGGGGACGTACGTCCTGGAGGAGTCGATCGTCGCGGACTTCGCCCTGGTCCACGCCTGGAAGGGTGACCGGTCGGGCAACCTCGTCTACCGCGAGAGCGCGCAGAACTTCAACCCGCTGTGCGCCACCGCGGGCCGGGTCACCATCGCCCAGGTCGAGCACCTCGTCGACATCGGCGAGATCGCGCCCGAGGAGGTGCACACCCCCGGGGTGTTCGTGCAACGGGTGGTCGACGTGGGGCCGGACATCGAGAAGCGGATCGAGAAGCGCACGGTCCGGCCCAGGCCGGATGGTCCGAGCGCCGGCTCGGGCGGGGAGGACTGAGCGATGCCGCTGACAAGAGACCAGATGGCCGCGCGCGCGGCGCGGGAGCTGAAGGACGGCCAGTACGTCAACCTCGGGATCGGCCAACCGACCCTGGTGCCCAATCACCTGCCCGAAGGGGTGAACGTCACGCTGCAGAGCGAGAACGGGATCCTCGGGGTCGGGGCCTACCCCTATGACGGCGACGAGGACCCCGACCTGATCAACGCGGGCAAGGAGACGGTGACGCTGCTGCCGGGAGCCTCCTTCTTCGACTCGGCGACGTCGTTCGGGATGATCCGCGGCGGCCACGTCGACGCGGCGATCCTCGGCGCGATGCAGGTCTCCGCAAGCGGTGACCTGGCCAACTGGATGATCCCCGGCAAGATGGTCAAGGGCATGGGCGGGGCCATGGACCTCGTGCACGGTGCGAAACGCGTCATCATCCTGATGGAGCACGTGGCCAAGGACGGGACGCACAAGCTCGTGACGGAGTGCACGCTGCCCCTGACCGGGCACGGCGTCGTCGACCGGGTGATCACCGACCTGGCGGTGCTGGACGTGACCCCGGCCGGGCTGGTGCTGCGCGAGCTGGCCGCCGACGTGACCCTCGAGCAGGTCCGCGAGGCCACCGGCGCCGAGCTGATCGTCGAGGGCGAGCCCGCCGTGCTGTCGGCCTGAGTGGCGAGGATGACCGCGACCGACCACGTGACCGCCGCGCCGCAGGGCACCGGCAACAACGACGACCGGACCGCTCGCCGCCCCACCTGGTTGCTGGGTCTCGGCTTGGTAGCGCTGCACCTGCTGGTGACCTTCCAGGTTCGTCCGGCCCCCCGGTGGAACGACGGCATCTTCGTCCTCAACGACTCGGCTTCGTTCCCCGAGCTGACCCGTCCGCTGGACCATCACGCGCTCCGGATCGGGACCATCTTCCCGACCCGCCTGTTCCTGGAGATCTTCGGCTACGGCCAGGTCGCCTACTACGCCTGGCCGTTCCTCACCGCGATCCTGCTCGTCGTCGCGACGTTCGCCCTGGGCACCTTGCTCTTCGGCCGCTGGACCGCCGCGGCCGCGACGGTGCTGCTGATCTTCCACCCGGTGCTGGTGGACACGGTGATCAGGCCCGGGCGCGGAGAGCGGATGACCAGCTGGCAGCTGCTGCCCGACATCCCGTCCGCGGCGTTCTTCACCCTCGGCCTGGCCCTGCTGATCGCGGGAGCGACCCGGCACGGCTCGCGGCGGGGCGAGAACGCGTCGAGCTGGTGGTTCGTGGCGGCCGGGCTGTGCGTCGGCTGGGCCTATCTGGTCCGTGAGCTCACAGCGTTCGTCTTCCCGGTCGTCCTGCTCGTGCTCATCGCCTGGCGGCTGCCGCTGCGCCGCTGGTTGCAGGTCGCCGCGGCCATGCTCGCGGCCCTGGTCCTGGAGTTCGTCACGAACGCACTGGCCCATGGCGACGCGCTGGCCCGACTCAAGATCGACAGTGAGCACGGCAGCGCGCCGCTCGCACCGATCACCCGCATCGACGCGCTGCTGCGCTTCCCCCGGGCGGTCGTCGCCTACCCGCAGACGGCGGTGGTGCTGGCGACCCTCGTGCTCATGGTGCTCGGGGCTCTGCTCCTGCGCCACCGGGGCAACTGGCTGATGCTCGGCTGGTTCTTCTCGATGTGGCTGCCACTGACGCTCGTCTCCGGCCTGATCGACCCCGGCTTCATCCGGATCAACGCCTCCCTCATGCGCTACTGGGTCCCGGTGCTACCGCCGCTGTGCCTGGGTGCCGCGGCAGCAGTCGCAGGGCTGTTGGCGGTCGTGCGCCGTCGGGGCTTCGCCTCGCGCCCGACGCTGGGCACCGCGCTGGTCGCCGTCGTCGCGGTCCTCGGGCTGCTGGCCTGGACGGTGCCACTGCTCGATGACATCGCGCGCAACCCACGCGACCGCGCGTGGAACGCGATGCGCGCAGCCCTGGTCGCCAACGACGGGCCGATCAAGACGATCGTCACCGACGACCGCGACGCCCTCGTCCTCGGGATCTACTCCCGGGATCCGCTGGGCGGCACCGTCGTCGAGCGCGCCAGGGTCGAGAAGACGGCTCACGGGCTGCGAACGCCCCCGGCCTCCAACGGCGACCGGGGCACCTGGCTGATCTGGACACCGACGATGTCCAAGCGCAAGCCGACCGCCGAGCAGGGCTGGACGCTGGTGCTGCGCGAGCGCGACCTGCGTCTCTACGCGCCGTCGTGAGGGATCGGATCAGCGCTCCACGAGCGCAAAGACGTCTTCCCACTGGGCGAGCACCGCGTCGGGGGCGAACTTGCGCACGCTCTCGCGGGCCGCGGCACCGAGGCTGCGCCTGAGCTCGCTGTCGCTCATCAACCGGTCCAGCCCCTCGGCCAGGGCGGCAACGTTGCGCGGTGGCACCACGACGCCGTCCACACCGTCGGTGACGATCTCGCGCACGCCCGGTGCACAGTCGAAGGCCACGCAGGGCACCCCGCAGGCCATCGCCTCGGCCAGCGCCATCGGCAGGCCCTCGTGGATCGAGGACAGCGCGAACACCGACGCTCCTCGCAATGTCTCCTCGATGTCATCGGCGAGCCCAGGGATGCCGACGCTGTCGCCAAGCCCGAGGGCCTCGACCTGACCGAGCAGCCGCTTCTGCAGCGGTCCGTGGCCGTAGATCGCCAGCGTCCACTCCGGGTGCTCGGGCGAAACCTTGGCGAAGGCGTCGATCAACCGGTCGTAGCCCTTCTCGGGGGCGTACCGACCCGCGGCGACGACGACCGGCTGGGAGAGGTCACTGACCCTCTCGGGATAGAAGCTCAGGGAGTTGTGCATCACGCCGACGTTGTTGAACCCTTCGAGCTCGAAGCGCTCGGCATCGCGCTCGGTCAGCACCAGCATCAGGTCGAGGTCCCGGTAGAACTTGTTGACCCGTTCCCACCGGCTCGAGCCGAGGGTCGCGTCGAAGGACTCATGGCTCATGCCGATCACCCGGAGGTGCCGGGTGTCGGCCTGAGCCACCCAGCCCATCGACCAGACCTGCATCACGACGACGACACCGTCGGCGACCTCCGCCAGCACCTCCGACAGCCGGTCGACCGCGGCGCGATGCGCCTCGTCGTGAGCGCGCTGCGCCACGCGGACACGAGGGTCGAACCGGGAGACGAGGTCACTCGCCTTCGGTGCGGGCGGTGGCGCCGTTTCGTTGAGCACGAGGTGCCGGTAGCCGCGATTGCCGTAGTCGTGTTGCAGCGCCGCGTGCACCATGCCGACCACCGTCACGTTGTGGCCTGCCTCGGACAGCGTCGTGGCGAGGTTGTGGGTGACGCGCTGGACGCCGCCCAGCTCGTCGATGTTGTTGGCGACCAGGAACACGTTGCGCGGCTGCGCGGTCACGCACGCGGTCCGTTCAGGAAGAACTCCTTGACCACGTGCTCGGCTGCGTGGCCGGTCTCGTACTCGCAGAATCGGGCCCGGAACGCGGCATACCTGTCGCCGTGCTGCTCGTGGACGGAGTCGATGTCGCGCAGCGCCGCCACCAGACCCTCGGTGTCGGTCACCAGCGGCCCCGGCGCAACGTCGGGGAGGTCGATGTACGTGCCGCGTTCGTCGCGCGCGTACTCCTCGTAGTCGTGGGCGTAGAAGACCATCGGCTTGCCGGTGTTGGCGAAGTCGAACATCACTGACGAGTAGTCGGTGACGAGGACGTCAGCGAGCAGCATCAGCTCGGTGACGTCGTGGTACCTGGACAGGTCGGCCGCGAAGGAGCGGTAGCGGTCGGAAAGCTTGTAGGCGTCGAGGTAGTGGGTGCGCAGCATGAGGAATGCGTCTCCCCCCAGCCGACGTTGCAGCACCTGCATGTCGAACGGCACGTCGTAGTCCTTCTGCAGACGCCGAGCATTGTCGCGAAACGTCGGGGCGTAGAGCACCAGGCGCCGGTCCTGCGGCAGGCCGAGCGCCTCCTTCTTCACCCGCCGCCATTCCTCGTCCACCCCGCGGACGAGAAGGTCGTTGCGCGGCAGGCCGTGACGCACCAGCGTGCCCTCGTAGCCGTAGGACGCGACGAACGTGTCGACGAAGTACTCGCTGGGGACGAGCAGCGCACTCCACCGGCGCATGGTGGCCCGGTGCTGACGGCGGGTCGCGGCGCTGGCGCGTTCCAGCGACGGCGAGTCGAAGCCCATCCGCTTCAGCGGTGTTCCGTGCCAGGTCTGGATGTACGTGGTGCCGCGGCGCCTGGTGAAGTGGCGCGGGAAGCCTTGGTTGTCGATCCAGAACTCCGCGCGTGCCAGTGTGTAGTAGTAGCGCCAGCTCTCGCGCTGCACGTGGCGTGCGCCAGGCGGGAAGCCGGCCGGGGTCCGTCGCTCGTGCGACCAGACAGGAGTGAGAGTCAGCTGCTCCAGACCGGCAGCGACGGCTGCTTCGTAGATGTAGCGGGGGCTGTCGGAGTACTGCTTGCCCATGTGTGACTCGAACACGGCCAGGCCCGGCGTGATCGGCAGCCGGCGGAACCATCGATAGGCCCGCTTCTTCAGGGTCGGGTGCCCGAAGGTGGTCCGAGAGCGCCAGCGCAGCGTGAGCCACACCTTCCGGGTGAACCAGTTGGCCCGACCCGCGACCCGACTGGTCGGGCCCAGGTCGGGCGCCTGGTGGAACGCCAGGTTCATCTTCGTCGTGACGTAGGGCTCCAGCGCGCCGTGCAGCGCTCCGAAGAGCCGGCCCCGCAGCTCGATGCGGCTGCCACTGACCATGGCCGGATCGATGCTGAACGGCGTCGTCGTCGTGCGTCCCCGCCACTCGACCTCCAGGCGGATGTCCCAGATCGGCGCCTCTTCGTCGAGGCCGCCGGTCAGCCGCGCCAGGTCGACGTCGGCGGTGTAGCGGATGATGTCTCCGTCGTGGCGCACATCCTCCACCCGGCTTCGGCGACGTGTCGTGCGCTCCCGGTTGCGCATCGAGACCCACACCGACAAGTCAGCGTCGCGCGGGATGCGACCGAGCTGGTTCAGCACGGTTCCGTGCAGGGTGAGGTGGCCGCGGTGCGCGGACGCCTCGACGACCTCGTTGAACAGGGGCAGCTTCTCGAACGGCAGCTTGTGCAGGTCCATGTCCGTCACGTCGAGCACGGCTCGGTCGGCGGCGTTGTCGAGGTAGCGCTCGGACCAGTAGACCCGGTCGTCCCGCTGGACAAGACGCGTCGAGATCTTGAAGCCGAACTTGAGATAGTCGACCGCGCGCAGGGTCTCCTCGAGGTCCATCCGACGCAGCATGTGGACGCAGATCCGCTCGACCGGATAGCAGAGCTCGAGGGTCTCGTCGCTGACGGTCTCGAGATAGTCGGCGGCCGTGCGGATGAACTCGCGTTGGTACGCCTCGTCGCGATGCGGCAGGTCGCTGAGGTAGAGCCGGAGGTCATGCCGGACGAACTTGAAGTCCTTGAACACCTTGAGGTCGTCGAACCCGTTGTCGTGGAGGAACTCGTCCATCATCCGGTGCACAATCACGCGGTCCCGGAAGTTCTGGATCTCGAATCGCCGCTGGGTGATGGAGAGAACCTCACCCTCCTGCACCACGTGCCAGTGGTAGACGATGTTGGGGACGATGGCGATGCCGTCGGCGTGGCAGTAGGCCATCGTCGAGAACAGCGAGTCCTCGTAGTGCACGCCGACGGGGAACCGGATGTCGTGCCGGTCGAGGAAGTCGCGACGGTAGAGCTTGTTCGTGGACAGCGGGTCGAAGAACTGCTCCGGGTTGTCGCGGATGCCCGAGTAGAACACCCGCTTCTTGTACAACCTGCGGACCCAGCCGGTCTCTTTGCTCTTGCCGACATGCACCCGCTGCACCTGCCCGGACACGATGTCGGCGCCGGTGCGTTCCGCGGTCAGAAGGAGCAGCTTGCAGGCATGCCGGTCGTACACATCGTCGCTGTCGAGGAACATGACGTACGGCGCGCGGGCCACGTCCAGGCCGGCGTTGCGCGGCGCACTGCACCCCCCACTGTTCGTGGGAAGGCGTACAACGCGGATGCGCGGGTCCTTGTCGGCGATCCGCTCTGCCACGTCGGCAGAGCCGTCAGTCGACGCGTCGTCGACCACGATGATCTCGAGGTGGCGCAACGTCTGCGTCTGCACGGACTTGATGGCCCGTGGCAGGTTGGCGCGGTCGTTGTAGCCGATCACGACGACGCTGACCTCGACGGTCGGTCGGGACAACAGCTCTCCATGTGGACGGCGGGGACGCTGCGGTCCTCGGCTGGGCATTTGGAGTCTAGATGACCCGCTTTACGGGCCATCGGACGTCCCAGCCCCGGGTGTCGGAAGCAGTCAGCCAGCAGTCAGCCAGCTCGTCAGAAGGGTGGGATCTCGAGCTGTGGTGGGTCCGGATCGCCGTCGAGTGCTTCCAGTGCCGGTGGGGCGGGTCGTTGGTGGGTGCGTCCGCAGGGCAGGGTCCAGGTCAGCCCGTTGTCGTGCTCCGTCCCGGCCGTCAGCTGGGTGTCGGTGAGGGTTTTGAGGCGGTGGTGGGTGCGGCACAGGGGGTGCAGGTTCGCTGGTGTGGTGCGGCCTCGGGGCCAGGGG
>JBBRVU010000165.1:0-9683 GCA_038246575.1 Actinomycetes bacterium
ACCGCCGCCATCGAGACCTACATCGACGGCTGGAACGAACGCGCCACACCGTTCACCTGGACCAAGCCCGCCGACGAACTCCTGCACAAGGTCGAGTCAGCGAAGACTAAGACAAGCGCCCTTACAGACCACTAGAGAGCGCTCTACGCGCGCAGGGACAGTGCGGCGATGTCCTCTCGAGTTCGCGCAGCCTCCGGGGCGGATACTGCCTCTACCGGCTACCCGCCGCGCGGGGAACGTGACCCGCTCACAACGCCGTGCGGCTCTCCCGGTCGTAGTTTCGGCCGAGGAACGCGGGTGCCCGCGCCCACCTGGCGGCGACGATGATGATTAGCAGCGTCGCGACGTACGGCAACATCCCGATGAACTGGTGTGGGATGTCGATCCCCTGGACCTGGACGCGCAGGGCGAGGACCTCCATCGCCGCGAAGAAGGCCGCACCCGGCAAAATGAACTGCGGTCGCCAGGCGCCGAAGAAAGTCAAGGCGATGGCCAACCAGCCGCGTCCGGCCACCATGCCGTCGGTATACGTGCCGGTGTAGACCAGCGGGATGTACGCCCCACCCAGCGCGATCAGGCCAGAGCCAATGACGCTCGTGACTATTCGGGTCGACGTGATGCTCACGCCCAGGCTGTCGGCGCACTTCGGATTCTCACCCACCGCTCGCAGCCGCATGCCGAGGCTGGTGTGGTAGAGCAACCAGTACAACGCTGCGGACAGGAGGAGCGCGAAGTACACCAGGCCGTTCTGATCGAACACCGCCGGGCCCACGACGGGGATGCTCGCCAGGCCAGGGATGCGCCATTGCGGCAGCGTAGGCACCAGCGGGGGCTGCGTCGCCACGCCGATGACGACCTTGTACAACAGGGTCGCCAACCCGGTCGCGGCGAAGAAGAGCGCCAGTCCGACGACGAACTGGTCCAGCCGCAGGTTCGTCGTGGCTGCCCCGAGCACGAGGCCGAACACCGCTCCGGCCAGCAGGGCCACGACGAGCCCGACCAGCGTGCTCCCGCTCTTCAGCGACACCAGGAATGCCACGGACGCCCCGAGCGCCATGACTCCCTCTTGTGAGACGTTGAAGACACCAGCTCGCCCTCCGAGCATGGTTCCCTGGGAGGCAAGGATGAAAGGAACCATCGCCGTGACGACGAGGGTGAGAAACTGAGTTGCGTTGCTCACCGAGATCGCCTCCCGACCCGCGGCTGCACCACAGTCGATGCCAGGATGAAGATGAGGATCAGCGCCTCGGTGATGAGTACCATCTCGTTTGGTACGTCGGCCGTACGCTGCATCGCCGACGCGCCCACCTCAAGCACGGCGATGCCGAATGCCACGAACGGCAGCGCCACCACATTGCCCCGGGCAATGAGGCCGACGATGATTCCGAGGAGCAGGTAGTTGGTCTGCAGACCCTCGATTAGCTTGCCGTACACGCCGGTCACCTCTATCGCTCCGGCGAGGCCCCCGAGCGCGCCACCGACGACGAGCGCCGCGGCTGCCACGCCCGCGATCCGGACGCCGTGCACGCGCGCGGCGCGCGGGTTGGCGCCGACGGCGCGCAACTCGTAGCCGGCCGTGCCGCGCCGCACGATGAGCATCGCAACGAGCGCGACGACCAAAGCAATGATGACTCCGGCATGGACTGGTGGCGCGCCGAACGTCGGGAGCAGCCCAGCGTCGGCGATCGGGATCGTCGTGGGATGACCCGCGGCAGGGTCGCTCCACACCTCCGACGCGATGTAGTCGACGATGCCGAAGGAGGCGAAGTTCAACAAGACGGTGGTGAGGATCTCGTTGACCCCGAACCGCACGAGCAGCCACGCGGCGATGCCGGCCCACACTGCGCCCGCCGCGGTGCCGGCGATCAGGATGGCCGGCAAGAGGATGACGGCCGGCAGCCCTTGTGCGGTGATGCCGACGGCGGCGGCCGCGCACGCCCCTACAAGCAGCTGTCCCTCGCCGCCGATGTTGAATTTGCCGGAGAGCAGGGGGATGGTGAACCCGAGCGCCAGCAGCGAGATCGGGACCCACTTGTGCAGGGTCTCGACGAAGCCGAAGGATGTCCTGAACGACGTGGTAAGGATGGAGCGGAAGGCCGTCACCGGGTCCTGACCGAGCCAGAGGATGATCAGTCCGGTCACCAGGAACGCCGCGAGGACGGCGATGATGTAGGACAGAGCACTCGTGGCCGAGCGACGGACTGCGGGACGGTTGAGTTGCGCGAGTGCGGCGGAGGTCACACTTCACCCCGTACGCCGGTCATGAGCCGGCCGATCTCGTACGGGTTGTAGGCCCCGCGCGACTGCTCTCCGACGATCCGACCCGAGTAGACAGCGACGACCCGGTCGGCGAGGTGCATCAACTCGTCGAGGTCCTCGGAGACCAAGAGGACAGCCGCGTCCGCGGCGGC
The DNA here is from genome assembly GCA_038246575.1 of Actinomycetes bacterium. Lineage (GTDB taxonomy): Bacteria > Actinomycetota > Actinomycetes > JACCUZ01 > JACCUZ01 > JACCUZ01. The sequence continues at coordinate 2,412 of JBBRVU010000165.1, forward strand.
TGCCTCGCGGACCCGCTCGTACACGAACTGGGTCGAGCGGATGTCGAGCCCACGCGTGGGATTGTGCAGGACGAGCAGGTTCGGGTCGTGGCCGAAGACCCGGGCGAGGATCACTCGCTGGATGTTGCCTCCGGACAGCTCCCCGGCCGGCGAGTTCACGCTCGACGCTTTGATCGAGTAGGCCGACATCGCCGTCGCCGCCGTCCGCCGCACGGCTCCGGAGTCGATGAAGCCACGCCGCCGAAAACGCGGTGAGCGGTGCGCGCCGAGGACGATGTTCTCGGCGATCGAGGAGGTCGGCAGAATTCCGTCGCGCGTACGGTCCTCGGGCACATACGCAACCCCCGCCGCGAGCCACCGTGCTGTGGGCTGGCCCGCCATCGGGCTGCCGTCGAGTTCGATGGAGCCGCTGCGTGCAGTCCGGATCCCGGAGAGCACCTCGACTAGTTCGCCCTGGCCATTGCCCGCGACGCCGGCCACCCCGAGGATCTCGCCACGATGAACGGTCAAGGAAACGCCATGCACTGCTTCCACGCCGAGGTCGTTGTCCGCGCAAACCCCCTGCGCGACCATGCGCGGCGTCGTCGTCGCAGATGACGGCGTGAGCGCATCGGCCTCCTCCACGCCCTCGCGGCCGATGACCGCCGCGACGTCGTCACGGATCTCCTCACCGGCCTCGGACAACTCGCCGACCATCAGGCCGGCCAGCCGCCGGGCGTCGACCGCGTCCCGGTCGACCACCGTCACCAAGCGACCGTCGCGCATCACGGTCAGGCGGTCGCAGACCGCCAGGGTCTCGCGGATCTTGTGGGTGATGAAGACGACGCTCATGCCTTCTTCGACGATGGCGCGCAGTGAGCCGAAGAGCGCGTCGACCTCATGCGGGGTGAGGTTCGTCGTCGGCTCGTCAAGCACCAACAGGCGTGCACCGCGGTACAGCGCCTTGAGGATCTCGACGCGTTGGCGCAGCCCGACGGACAGGTCCTCAACCCTGACTCCCGGGTCGACGTCCAGGCCGAAGCGCTCCGACATCTCCCGCACCCTCTGGTGAGCGTCGTGCAGCGACAGCACCGGGAACGACGGCAGCCGAGTGCCGAGCACGATGTTCTCGGTGACCGTGTAGGTGTCGACCTGCAGGAAGCTCTGGTGGACCATGCCAACGCCGTGCCGGATGGCGTCCCGAGGTGAGCGGATGTGGACTTGCTGCCCGTCGATCTCGACGGCGCCCGAGTCGGGTCGGTACAGGCCGTACAACACATTCATCAACGTGGTCTTGCCCGCCCCGTTGCCGCCCAGTAAGCCATGGACCTGACGGGGAGCGACCTCGAAGTCGACACCGTCGAGGGCCACCACAGTTCCGAAGGACTTGCGCATGCCATGCATGCGCAAGAGTGCAGGTTCGGGGGCGCGCTGTGGCAGCGGCGCCGGCGTGGTCGGCCTCATCTCGGTCACTTGATCGGCGACGAATCCTTTTTGACGGTGACCTTGCCGGACTTGATGTCCGCGACGATCTGATCGACTTGGTTCTTCACCGACGCGTCGACGTTCTGCGGGTCTTGGATCGACACGCCGGTGTCAAACCCGAGGGGGTAGTAGCCGCTCTTCTCGCCGGCCTTCAGCTTGGTCAGGATGTCGGTCAACGGCTTCGTGAAGTCGTACAGCGCGCTCGTCGCGTAGTGCTGAGGATCGAACTTCGACTTGTCCGTGTACTTGGCAGTCACGACGACAGCGCCGGCAGGGCGCGACTTGGTGGCGTTGAACACGCCCACCATCCCGAGGTTCAGTGATCCGACGATGACGTCGTTGCCCTGGCCCATCAACTGGGTCGTGATCTGCTGCGCCTTGGCGGGGTCGTTGAAGTCGCCGGTCCACACCGGGTTGACCACGGCGTCGGAGCCGAGGTCCTTGATGGCCTGCTGCATCGCGTGGACCTCGGAGTAGGAAAACGGCAGCGACAGACCGCCGACATATCCGATCTTGCCGCTCTTGGTCGCCAGCGCCGCCAGCGCACCGATCGGGTAGAACGGCATGTGGAAGTTGCGATCGATGACCCAGACATTGGGAAGCGGGTCCGCCGGCTCGGCGTCGAACTCTCCGATAAAGGTGACGTCTGGGTATTGCTTGGCAACCTTCGCAGTGGCCTCGTAGTACTGGCTGCCGTGGGTCCACACCACGTTGTAGCCGTTAGCAACGTACTCCTGCAGCACGCGCTCGGCGTCGGGCACCGCGGTGTTCTCGGTGTACGTTGTCTCGGCGCCGAAGTCGGATTCCGCCTTCTTCAGGGCGGTCAAGCCGAGGGCGTTGTAGTCCCCGTCGGTCACCGACCCCGAGAAGGCGGCGGCGATCTTGATCTGGCTGCCTTGACCTCCCGTACCGGCCGTGGCAACGCTAGATCCACCGGACGTACCACTATCGTCGCCGCAGCTGCTGAGCGCGAGCGCCGCGGCGGCCGGAACGACGAGGGCGGTCCGCCAGGACCGCCAACTCAGCTTCATCGTGCCTCCTAAGGGCTGCCCCCGCGGGTCGGCGATCGATCCACCGTGGGTGTGCCGTGACTGTAGTGACCGGGAGCCTCGCGCCGCCAGACTCGGCGCTCCTCGCGCCGAGCGCCACAGCCCCCGGCGCGGCGCTTGTGGAATCTCGCCGGGCGAAGCCGGGCCTGCGGGTGGTCTCCGCACCGGTTGCCGCGGTGACCGGGCCTCCAACAAGGCGACACACGCACGATCAAGTGCACGCTCCCGGAGTGGTGCGCGGCGATCGTCGGCACCGAAACCAGGTGGACAACGTGGCCGAAGCTGAACGCGCCTTCCATGCGTACAACCTGCCCGGGCCGAGCGCACCGGCAACGGGGCGCGGGCCGACCCAACTCCGCAGAGCGAGCCGCCGTACGCCCGGCGAGGGGGCGCGCCTTCTCTGGCGCTTGCTCGCTCCAGGGGGCAGCCAGGCGCCTCATCCGCCACCTGACCCTGAGCCGGGCGGGTATCGAGGCACCGACGCCCGGTAGGCGGCGAAGTCGCGCGGAAAGAGACCAGCGAGCCGGTGTTCCTCGGCCAGCACCTCCCGGTGCACGAGGACTGACGCCACCGGCAGCGTGACTGCGGTCCAGCCGGAACCGGCCATAACTCCGGCGCCGAAATGGATCAGGCCCCACGCCACGTACATGGGGTTGCGGATCAGCGCGTACGGGCCGGCGGTGACCAAGCGCTGCGGAGCGGCGAGATCCACGGTACGCGCCGCCCGGTACGGGCCGGCTGCGAGACCGGCCCCGGCGGCCGCGACGGGAAGGCCCAGCAGCAGGCGCACCCGCGGAGAGCCCGGCAGGGCCCAGGGCCGCAACAGACGCAGCGCGAGCAGCGCGGCGAGGCCGGCGAGGTGCGCTTCGGGCAGCGGGATGTTCGCCAGCCGCCACGACCGAGCGGATGCGGTCACGCCGCCGCCGACTCCAGGCGGTCCGGGTCGCGCCGGCCGGACATCCGCCGGGCAATGTTCCGCGCGACGTGCTCGGCGTCACGGCCGACTCCGGTGACCAGCATGGAGGCGAAGGCGTACAGGAACGGCACCCCGACGAACCACAACCCAGGGGTGGACTCGACGGCGCCACGACGGGTCCGCGGCCACCCGTCGTCGCCGAGCACGGGCAGGTCGATCCAGGAGACGTCCGCGCCAAACCCGGTGCACCAGACCACGTTGGCCACCTCGAGCACCTGACCGTCGGCGAGTAGCGGCCGCCCGTCGCGGACCTCGACGACCTTGGCCTCGACCCGCTGCACCCCGGCCGCCGCGAGGTCTGCGCGCTTCACCCGCAGCAGCGGTCCACCCCCGGCGCGCACGTGTGGCCGCATCGCCCGGCCGAGTGGCGTGCGCTCGGTGAACACGTGCAGAGCGGCGAAGCGCATCACCGGCCACGCGACCCGTCCGGCCCGGCCCTCGATGCGGAAGGGGAGCTGCCCGCGGTCTGGCCCGCACAGGACGGTCTGGTGGGTGGCGGCGACCTCGTAGGCGATGTCCGCGCCGGAGTGGGCCGCGCCGACGACCAGCACCGGGCCGTCCAGCAGGTCGGCGGGGTTGTGGTAGGACGCCGAGTGCAGCTGCCGGATCTCCGGGTCGAGCTCGGCCGCAAACGCCGGCACACGGGGTTTGGGGAACGTCCCGGTTGCCACGACGACGTTCGCCGCGTCGTAGTCGACGTCGTCGGTGGTCACGGTGAACCGGTCGCCGTGAGCGGACAACCGGGAGACAGTGACGCCGGTGTGCACTGGCAGCGCGAAGTGCTGTGCGTACGCCTCCAGGTAGGCGGCCATGTCGTCCTTGGTGGGGAACGTCCACGCCGGAGCGGGGAACGCCATGCCCGGCAGCCCGCTGTACTGCGCCGGGTTGTACAGCCGCAGTGAGTCGAACCGCTGCCGCCACACGTCGCCGACGCGCTCATGGGTCTCGAGGACCACCGACGGCCGGCCCACCCGGGCCAGGTGGTAGGCGGTGGACAGGCCGGCCTGGCCGGCGCCGATGATGACGGTCTCGGCTCGCTGCGCTCGGGTGACCATCGTCTGCTCCGATCTCCGGGAGCCTTCACGCTAGGTCGACAACGGGCTGGTCGCGTCGGGAGAACTGTGTAGATCCGGCCGTCGCTGTGGCGGGCGTCGCATGTGCCAGCGCACATACCAGATGAGCATCAGCGCGCTGGAGACCAGGTAGAAGGCGTGCAGCGCCCATACCGGACCCATCGGCAGGTCGAACACGTAGACGGAGTGGATCGCGTTCCCGATGTTGGCCAGGGCGATGTTGCCCAGGCTGTAGGAGGACAGGTCCTTGGTCCGCGCCGCCTTGACGAGCATAGGGAGCGTGCTGACCACGAAGATCACGGTCGAGACAGTGCCCGCAAGCATCGGCAGCGTCGTGTCCACGGCAGCCTCCACGTATCGGCTGCCCACGACGCTATGAGCGGGCGAGCCGGCGCTGCGTCGGGCGAGCTGACCATCCCGGTAGCCGGTGCTGCGTGCGCAGAATCGTGTACCGCTACACGAGCCCGTGCTCGTAGGCGAAGGCGGTCGCGCCGGACCGGGACGACAGGCCGAGCTTGGTGAAGATGTTGCTGACGTGCCGGGCCACGGTCTTCTCGCTGAGGAACAGGTCTCCGGCGATGGCCCGGTTGGTCTTCCCGGCCGCGACGAGGCGGAGCACCTCGACCTCGCGACGGGTCAGACCGGCGGCCAGCCCCGGGTCTGCCTCGCCGGCGATCCGGTCCAGCCCGGCCAGCTCGGGGATCGCTCCCAGCTCCCGGAACACCCAGCGCGCCGCGTCGAGCTCGAGGCTGTGGCCGTCCGCGTCGCCGAGGGCACCACAAGCCTTGCCGATCAGGACGCGGACCCGCGCAGCGTCGTACGGCGCGTCGAGGTCGTGCCAGACGTTCCAGGCTTGCCGCAGCGTGCGTACGGCGGCCACGGCATCGCCCTCGGCCAGCTGCACTGCGCCCAGGGCCTGCGCCGCCATTGCCTGCAGCAGTGGTGCGGCGACGTCGGCGGCGGCCTGCGCGAGCTGCTCAGTGGCCACCCGGGCCCGCGGGACCTCGTCGGCGGCGAGCGCGGCCTCGACGTAGGCGGCGAGGACGGAGTGCCGCAGCCGAGGCTCCAGCACCTCCTCGCTTGCCCGACGCAGCGATGTCTCGGCCGCGGCGGCATCCCCCTGCGCCAACCGCAGCAGTGCCATGCCGGGCTGGGCCGGGTGCCCGAAGCGGGTCGCCTCCCGGTACGCCGTCTCGGCGGCGACGAACTCCCCGCGCAGCCGGTGCAGCTCGGCCTCCTCGTAGATGGCGGCGCCCACCGCAGGCTGGCCGGGTGAGCGGGCGTAACGCGCCTTGGCCCGGCGGGCTTCCGCCAGCGCGTCGGGCCACCGGCCGTGCATCCGCATGATCTGTGTGCGGTGCACGAGGCACTGCCCGCTGTAGGGCACGAGGTCCGGCTGCGCGTCGCACCAACGCGTCAGCGCCGCCGTCCACTCCTCGGCCCGGCGGAGGTCGAAGACGTCCTGGCAGCCCTCGATCACAGTGCAATAGACGTCCCCGGCCACGATGGGCGTGACCTCGCCAGCGGTGACAGCGACCATCGCCTCGTCGAGCATGGCGAGCCCTGTCTCGGGTTCGCCGAGCAGGATGAGCGCGCGACCCTGCATGGTGCGCGCCTGGGCCAGCAGGTCGGGCTCGTCGAAGCGTTCGCCGATGCCGATGGCATCCGCCAGGAGACTGCTTGCGCCGGTGAGGTCGCCGGACATGATCAGCTGGTGGGACGGCAGCAGCAGTAGGTAACCTCGCTCGACGCAATCACGACCGTCGGCGGCCAGCAGCCGCTGCGCGCGGTTCGCCCAACCGCCTGCCTGGGCGATCTGGCCGCGGTGTGCGAGCAGGTAGGCAAGCCAGAACGCGTTGCGCGCGGCCCGTACCCGGTCGCCGGCGGCCTCGAGCTCCTGGTGCAACCGGGCCAGTACCTCGGCGCAGCGCTCGTCGTCACCGGTGAGGAAGGATGCGTTGGCGAGGCGTTCGAGGTCCTCCGGTACCAGAGGGGTCTTCGAGTCGGCGACGGCCAGCTCGCGGTAGGCGTCCGCCCAGGCTTGTCGGGCGTACGCGTCCCGGCCCCGGCCCAACGCGTCGGCGACGCCCACGGTGCTCTCCCACTCGGCAACTCTCACTCGTCGTCTCACAGACTGCTCCGCCAGGTCGGGTACGTCACGCGGCTCGGCGTGGTCACCGCACGAAGTCCGCGATCACCGCGGCGACGCGGGCGGATCGATCAGCAAGAGCCAGGGACCACGGCCCGGGAAGTCAGCGCGTACCACAGCGCCCACGGCGCGCCGCCCGAGCTCACCAGGGCTGGTGCTGGGTGCTTTGCTGTCACGTCAGGACGGTCGCGGGCGGTGGCGGGTGGATCGTGAACCGTCCTGGCCCAGTGGAGACGCGGTTGTGCCGGTACGGCGGGTTCCGGGACGACGGTGTGACGGTGGCGCTGCTGCTCGTGCTCGACTGGTGGGAGGTCGTCGCAGTGGCCGCGCAGGCGGCGGTCGTTGTTCCAGTCGACCCAGGGTAGGCCAGCTCGACGTCGTCGATGCCCTGCCACAGGCGGGACGGCGGATCGCGCAACTCTCAGAACGTGTTGGGAAAGCACTCGGCGAGCCTCCGTGACTGTTGTGACTGAGGTGGCCAGTGTGGCGGTGTGGCGTCCACTTCCCCGCGCCCCTATCCCTCCGATCTGACCGATGAGCAGTGGGCGTTGATCGCGCCGA
>JBBRVU010000166.1:0-9601 GCA_038246575.1 Actinomycetes bacterium
CGCCTGCGTGCATAGCGAATGGTCCATCTGATGATCCACTCTGCATGGGTGCCACGGATGCTTGCCTAGGGCCGGGAGCCGATCGATATCGCGTCTATATGCGCCAGGACGAAGGCTCACCATGGAAATTCATCTCGACCGTCTGCCTGGGGCCGGGGCAGCGGCCGGCGTCGGTGGCGGACGTGGGGCGGGCCGTGCGGGAACGCGTGGTGAACCTTCTGCCCGACGCAGCCCCGTCGTTCCAGCCGGCGCAGGGCGGCCTGGTCAACCTTCCGACCATCTTTGCCGCCGGCGAGCCGGCCACGATCGAGACCGACACCTTCGACGTGCTTGGCTTCGACGTCACGGTGACCGCGACCGCGCGGTGGGAGTGGGCCTTCGACCGGGGCGTCGTCAAGGGGTTCACCAGCCCCGGCGGCACCTACCCCGACCAGTCGGTCGCCCACACGTACGAAGACACCGGCCCGCGACAGGTCAGCGTCACGACCTACTGGCAGGCGTCGTTCACGGTCAACGGCGACGGCCCGTTCCCCGTCCCCGGTCCAGAGCTCAGCAAGACATCGGCCGCGATCCAGGTGCCGGTGCGTCAGGCCCGGGCGGTTCTCGTCGGCGGCTGACTGCCACCCAGCCGCGCCCTAGCTGGCCTGGACAGCGAACGCCTCGCCGACCGAGGCCGCCAGCTCCCGGTACGCCTCCAGCGTCTCCTCGTCGAGCTCGTCGAGGTCGAGCACGCCACCGGCCTCGAGATGAGGGTCGTACGGGATGGTGACGACGGCGCGGCAGCGAGAGGCGAAGTGGTCCTCGAGCTGCAGGACGTCGACGATGCCGCCGCCGGGGCGAACAGAGGAGATGACCACGACGGCGTTCTTCGCCAGCTCATCGAGTCCGTGGGCCTCGAGCCAGTCGAGAGTGGCGCTCGCACTGCGGGCACCGTCCAGGGAAGCGGAGCTGACCACGACGATCGAGTTGGCCAGCCCCAGGACGCCGCGCATCGCGTCATGCAGCAAGCCGGTGCCGCAGTCGGTGAGCACCAGGTTGTAGAAGCGCTCGAGCGTGTCGATGGTGTCGACATAGTCCTGCTCGCTCAACGCCGACGACGCACTGGGGTCCGAATCAGATGCCAGCACCTCGAGCCGGGTCGCGGATTGAGACGTGAACGCTCGGATGTCGCCGTAGCGATGGAGCTGCTCCCGTGCCTCGAGCAGGTGGCGGATCGTCGCGCCGGACTCACGAGTCACCCGCTCGCCAAGCGTTCCGCGGTCGGGGTTCGCGTCAACGGCGATGACCCGGTCGCCCCGCAAGTTCGCGAACATCGATCCGAGGGCCGCAGTCGTGGTCGTCTTGCCGACCCCGCCCTTGAGGCTGATGACCGCAACGCGATGGGTGCCGCGCACAGGCGTGCGGGCCCGCGCGAGAAGCTCAGCCTGGTAGCGCTCGGCCCGGGAGAGACCGAGGTTGACCCGTCCGCCCGTCGCGGCCAGCACGTGCTTGCGCCAGCCCGACTGCGGCCGGATGCGACGAGTACGCAGCACGTTGGCCGCGGTGAGCGTCCCTGCCCCCTTCTGGTCACCCTCGGCCAGCGGCGGGAATGCGAAGCCTCCTGACGTCGGTGCGGCGGCCGGGGTGAACGCTGGCGGCACGGTGGTGGGCGCCGTGGGCGTCGCCGCAGGCGCGGCCGCCGGCGGCTCGGTCACCTCTGGCACCGCGACCGAAGGATGGAGCGACAGGGGGATTGCCGGCAGCTCATCGACCGGCTCGGGCTCGGCGACGACCTCCTCGGCAAACTCGTTGGTGTACGTCATCGGCTCGGGTGCGGCGAACGTCAGCGGCTCGGCCGTCTCGAACGCGTCGCCCGCAGCGGGGGGCTCGTATCCGTACTCGTCGTCGTCCGGCTCGAAGGCCTCGCCACTGGCGCTGATGGTCATGCTCGGCTCGTCCTGGGTGAGGTCGACGACCACGGACTCCGTCTGTGGGCCGAGGTCATAGCTGGGCACCCAACCGGTGTCGACCAGGCCCCCAGGGCCGTCGGAGCCGTCGAAGAGGTCGGCGTCATCGGGCTCGTCCTTGCTTCCGTTGGAGAGCCACGACGGCTCGGGAACCTGAGGCCAGTCGTCGCTCTTGTGGTCGGTGTCGGGGAAGAGCCCGTTGTGGTGCTCAGCCGGCTTCTCGTGTCGAGCCATGCGTACAGGCTAGCGACCGAATCATCAGCATTCGTCCGTGAGGCACTATGACCCTCGATGACGGGATCCTCGGCACGTGCGGCTCTGCGCTCAGAACACCTCGGATCACCCGCGTGACGACCATCACCGACACGCGCCGCGACCGACCCGGCGCTTGGGCGACGTTGCGCCGGGGCCTGGCGCTGTCCCCGGAGTTCCGGGCCGGCCTGCCAGTGACACTGCTCCTGGCCCTGGTCGCGACGGTCGGCCGGGTGCTCGTGCCCGTGGCCGTCCAGCAGACGGTCGACCAGGGCCTGCGCGGCGCCAACGGCCCCGATGTGGGGCGCGTACGCGACGCCGTGCTCCTCGCGGCTGTGGCGACGCTGGTCACTGCCGTGGCGTCCTACCGCCTCAACGTTCGGCTCTTCCGCACGACCGAGAGTGGTCTGGCGACCCTTCGGGTGCGGGCATTCCGCCACGTCCACGACCTGTCCGTCCTCACGCAGAACGCCGAACGTCGTGGCTCGCTCGTCTCGCGAGTCACCAGCGACGTCGACACGATCTCCACGTTCATGCAGTGGGGCGGCCTGCTCATGGTCGTCAGCGTCGGCCAGCTCATCGTCGCGACGGTGCTGATGGCGGTCTACTCCTGGCAGCTCACCGTGCTGGTATGGGTGTGCTTCCTGCCGCTGTTCCTGATCATGCGCAAGCTGCAACAGCGGGTGTCCACCATCTACGGACTGGTGCGAGAGCGCGTGGGCGAGCTGCTCGGCGCCGTGTCCGAGTCCGTGGTCGGTGCGTCCACGGTCCGTGCCTACGGCATCGAGGACCGGACGGCGGACCGCATCGACGGCGCGATCGAGCGACACCGGTCCGCCGCCACGAGGGCACAGGCGCTGGTGGCCATCACGTTCTCCTCCGGCGAGATCGTCGCGGGGATCGCGAACGCGTCGGTGGTCGTCGTCGGCGTGCTGCTGGGGATCGACGGCCAGCTGACCCTCGGTGAGCTGCTGGCGTTCCTGTTCCTCGTCACCCTGTTCGTGGGCCCGGTGCAGATCGGCACCGAGGTCCTCAACGAAGCGCAGAACGCCATCGCCGGCTGGCGCCGGGTGCTGGGGGTGCTCGACACCACGGCCGATGTCGCCGATCCCGGCCCCGACGGGACGGTGCTGCCCCGCGGCCCGATCGACGTCCGCTTCGAGCACGTGTCCTACGCCTACCCGGGCGGGCCAACCGTCCTCGCTGACGTGGACCTGTCCCTCGCCCCGCGGTCGCGGGTCGCCGTGGTCGGGGAGACCGGGTCAGGCAAGACCACGTTCGCCAAGCTGCTCACCCGGCTGATGGATCCCTCCGAGGGGCGCATCTTCGTCGACGGTGTCGACCTGCGCGCCGTCTCGTTCGGGTCGCTGCGCTCGCGCATCGTGATGGTCCCGCAGGACGGCTTCCTGTTCGAGGGAAGCATTGCCGCGAACATCCGCCTCGCCCGGCCGGAGGCCCCCGACGACGACATCGAGCTGGCACTCACCGAGCTCGGCCTGCTGGACTGGCTCGACACGCTCCCGCACCGCCTGGCGACAGATGTCGGCCAGCGCGGGGAACGGCTGTCGGCGGGGGAGCGGCAGCTCGTCGCCCTGGCCCGGGCCTACCTCGCCGACCCCGACCTGCTGGTCCTCGATGAGGCGACAAGCGCGGTCGACCCCGGCACCGAGGTTCGCATCGCGCGCGCCCTCGAGGGTCTGACCCGCGGGCGAACGGCGCTGACCATCGCCCACCGGCTGTCCACCGCCGAGGCGGCCGACGACGTCATCGTCTTCGACGGCGGCCGGGTCGTGGAGCGCGGCCGCCACGCGGACCTGGTGACCGGGGGCGGCGTGTACGAGGAGCTGCACGCATCGTGGGCGGCTCAGCAGCGCACCTGAGGTCTCCAGGACAATGGTCGGCGTGTCTTCCCTCGAACGATCGATCGCGACCCGGCTCAAGCGCGACCAGGACGGCCTCGTCGCCGCAGTCGTGCAGGACCGCGTCAGCCGTGCGGTGCTCATGTTGGGCTGGATGGACGACGAGGCGCTGCACCGGACGCTGACCTCTGGGCGTACGACGTTCTGGAGCCGCAGCCGGCAGGAGTACTGGCGCAAGGGGGACACCTCGGGCAACGTCCAGCACGTCCGCGAGGTGCGCCTGGACTGCGACGGTGATGCGGTCCTGGTCGTTGTCGACCAGTCCGGTTCCGCGTGCCACACCGGGGCACGGAGCTGCTTCGACGCGAACCTGTTGCTGGCAGACGTGACCGGGCCCGAGCCCGACCACCCGACACAATGACGCGCATGGCCACCGCGACGCCGGACCTCGCGACGTTCCGCACGCTCGCGGAGGACCGGCGCGTCATCCCGGTGACCCGCCGGCTGCTTGCCGACGGCGAGACCCCGGTCGGCCTCTATCGCAAGCTCGGTGCCAACCGGCCGGGCACGTTCCTGCTCGAGTCGGCGGAGCACGGGCGGATGTGGTCGCGCTACTCCTTCATCGGTGCGCGCTCCCACGCCACGCTGACCGAGCGCAACGGCCAGGCGCACTGGATCGGCGAGCCGCCGGAGGGTGTCCCGGTCGACGGCGATCCGCTGCAGGCCCTGCGCGACACCGTTGCGGTCCTGCACACCGAGCGGCTTCCCGACCTCCCCCCGCTGACCGGAGGCCTGGTCGGGTTCATCGGCTACGACGCCGTGCGGCGCCTCGAACGGCTGCCCGAGCTGACGACCGACGACCTGCAGGTGCCCGAGCTGGCGACGATGCTCACCACCGACCTCGCCGTCCTCGACCACGCTGACGGTTCGGTGCTGCTCATCGCCAACGCCATCAACTACGACGACACGGACGACCGGGTGGACTGGGCCCACCAGGACGCGGTGGCCCGGCTCGATGCCATGACCGCCGATCTAGCCTCGCCGGCAGCCGGGTCCGCGGTCAGCTATGACGCAGACGTGGTGCCCACGTACGACCGCTGTCGCGACACCGATCAGCACGCCGACGCCGTGGTCCGGGTGATCGAGGAGATCAAGGCCGGTGAGGCGTTCCAGGTGGTGGTCAGTCAGCGTTTTCAGATGACCACGTCCGCGGACGCTCTCGACGTCTACCGGATGCTCCGGGTGAGCAACCCGAGCCCCTACATGTACCTGCTGCGCTTCGACGGTTACGACGTCGTGGGTTCCAGCCCGGAGGCGCTGGTCAAGGTGACGGGCGGGCGGGCGCTGCTGCACCCGATCGCCGGCACGCGTCGGCGCGGCGCCACGCCGGAGGAGGACGCCGCCCTCGCGACTGAGCTGCTCGCCGACCCCAAGGAGCGCGCTGAGCACCTGATGCTCGTGGACCTCGGGCGCAACGACCTCGGGCGCGTCTGCGTGCCGGGCAGCGTCGAGGTCATCGACTTCATGTCAGTGGAGCGCTACAGCCACGTGATGCACATCGTCAGCACCGTGGTGGGCGACGTGACGCCGGATCGAACGGCGTACGACGTGCTGACCGCGTGCTTCCCCGCCGGCACACTCTCCGGTGCACCGAAGCCGCGCGCGATGGAGCTCATAGAGGAGCTGGAGCCCACGCGGCGAGGGCTGTACGGCGGGTGTGTCGGCTACCTGGACTTCGCCGGCGACCTCGATGCCGCGATCGCCATCCGCACGGCGTTGATGCGTGACGGAGTTGCCTACGTGCAGGCCGGTGGCGGCATCGTCGCCGACTCCGACCCGATCGCCGAGGACGAGGAGTGCCGCAACAAGGCGATGGCGGTGCTGCGGGCGGTCGCGACCGCCGATACGATGCGGCCCGCGACGTGAGCGACGCCCGGCCGAGCGCCCGTCGGGAGATGACGGCGGTCGTCGCTGTGCTGGCGGCGACGGGTCTGCTGCTGCTCGTGCTGGAGACCGTGCTCGGGTTCGTGGTGCTCGCGGGTGTCGGTGCCGCGGTCCTGCTCCGGCCCCGGGCACGCGCTGGGCTGGCGGCGCTGATGGCCCTGCTCGGTCTGGTCGTTGTTGCCATCGGCGTCACCGGCGACGGGTCGTCATCTGTTCTCCTTGTGGCCGCCGGAGCGCTGGTCACCGCCACCTCTGCCTTCGCTGCGGCCCGGTCGCGTCGATGGCCGCCGCCGCGTCGCGGCGAGCGGATGACGCCTCGCCGGGAACCCGGTCCTCGCGACACGTGGGACGCGCTGGACAGGGGGGAGGACCCAACGGTCTGACTCCTGGCACAATCTGGCCCGTCGGTGGCCGGGCGCACTCGCCTGGCCACCGCAGCACCCGAGGAGGAGCTCCATGTCCGACAGCCACGGCAGCACGCCCGCAGCCTGGACGACCGTCGCGATCATGTTCGTCGGGTTCCTGATCGCTGGCATAGCTGTGCCGTTCTCGCTGCCCTGGCTGTTCGTGGTGGGGCTCGTCGTGGTCGTCGTGGGCGCCGTGGTCGGGAAGGTCCTCCAGATGGCGAGTGCCGGTGACAGCGACGATGGGCACCCCGACAAGCCCGAGGTCGGTGAGCACGACGCGAGCTACCACGAGTCCGGGGCGCACGGCACGGGGCCGGGCCGGCACCGGCACGACAACTGACTCAACCAGCAGCAGCATTCCTGAGCCTCGAGGGGGCAACGCGAGATGACCGATTCAGGCAGCAGCGACAACGGCGGCGTCGACCCGTACGACCCGGACCGGCCGACTCGGCCCGACTCTTCGCCGCCGCCGCCTCCGCCGCAGGCACCGCAGTCCGAGCCGGGTGGTTGGGGTGGCGGGATGCTCGGTGGCTACCAGTCGGGGTCCACTCCTGCCGGCGAGTTCGGTCAGCCGGATCAGCCAGCACAACCCGGTCCGCCCGTGTACGGCCAAGCCGGCGCGTACGGCCAACCGGGACAGCCCGCCTACGGTCAGCCCCCCGGCACCCCACCGCCGAACTACCTGGTGCCCGCCATCCTCTCGACCATCTTCTGCTGCCTACCGCTGGGCATCGCGTCGATCGTGTTCGCAGCCCAGGTGAACGGCAAGTACCAGGTGGGCGACCTGGCGGGTGCCCAGGAGTCGTCGAGCAAGGCGAAGAAGTTCGCCATCTGGTCGGCAGTGGCCGGCGCGGTGGTGCTGGCGATATACATCGTGTTCGCCGTTGTCGCCGTCATGAGCGGGGTGTCGACCTCGCCGTGAGTCCGCTGTTGCACGCCGAGGGTCGTGGCGACGTCACCGTTGCCGCGCTCCAGGCGCGCGCCGGCGCGTGGGGAGTGCGTGCGATGCGCGACCCGGCCGCGGTCGCCGTCGTCGGTCTCGCTGCCGTCGCCGTGGTCGCCGTCGTCGACCCCAATGAGCCGGGCCACTACCCGACCTGTCCCTTCCTGGCGCTGACCGGGCAGTTCTGCCCGGGATGCGGGTCGCTGCGCGCCATGCACGCCCTCGCGCACGGACAGCTCACGACGGCGCTCGGCCTCAATGTGCTCACGGTGCTGGCGTTGCTGCCGCTGGGTGTGATCTGGCTGCGCTGGATTCGCCGCAGGTGGACCGGACAAAGCCGACGTTCGGTGGCTCCGGCGAACGCACTGTGGGCGCTGCTGGTCGTCGTCATCGCCTTCACCGTGGTGCGCAACCTGGCTGTCGGGGCGGGGCTCGCTCCCTGACGCCGATTCGGCGCCTGCCGCAGGCCCGGTTACCCTAGGTTTTCCGGGCGGGACGTGCCGCCGGGTCCGCGGGGCGAAGCGAGGGGACCACCTGGTGAGCGTGCTCGACGACATCCTGGCCGATGTCCGCGCCGATCTCGCGGTGCGCCAGGCGCAGGTCAGCCTCGACGAGCTCAAAGAGCGAGCTGCCAGTCGACCGGAATGCCGCAACCCGATCCCGGTGCTCAAGTCCGACGCCGTCGTCGTCATCGCCGAGGTGAAGCGCTCCAGCCCGTCCAAGGGTCCGCTCGCCACCATCGAGGACCCCGCGGCGCTGGCGGCCGACTACGAAGCCGGCGGTGCTGCCGTCATCAGCGTGCTCACCGAAGGACGGCGTTTCGGCGGCAGCCTCGACGACCTCGTCGCGGTCCGTCGCGCCGTCGACATCCCGGTCCTGCGCAAGGACTTCATCATCTCCAGCTACCAGCTCTGGGAAGCGCGGGTGCACGGCGCCGACCTCGCCCTGCTGCTTGTGGCTGCGATGGACCAGAGTGCCCTCGTGTCCCTGGTCGAGCGAGCCGGGTCCCTCGGGCTCACGCCGCTGGTCGAGTGCCACACGCTGGACGAGGTCAAGCGGGCAGTCGACGCGGGCGCCGAGGTCATCGGCATCAACGCGCGCAACCTGCACACCCTCGAGGTCGACCGCGGTGTCTTCGCCGCCCTCGCACCACACGTCCCGGAGAGTGCCGTGTGCATCGCTGAGTCCGGGGTACGTGGACCGCACGACGTCATCGAGTACGCCCGCGCCGGCGCCGACGCCGTCCTCGTGGGGGAGTCGCTCGTCACCGGGCGCGACCCGCGGGCCGCCGTCCGGGACCTGGTCGCGGCAGGGGCCCACCCGGCCCTCAAGCACAACAGCAGGTGAGCTCGCCGCAATGACCGATCCTGACGCAAACGGCCACTTCGGCCCGTACGGCGGACGATTCGTCCCCGAGGCGCTGATGGCCGCGCTCGACGAGCTGACCATCGCGTACGAGAAGACCCGCACCGACGCCTCGTTCCAGGCCGAGCTGGCCGGGTTGCATGCGACGTACACCGGCCGGCCCAGTCCGGTGACCGAGGCGCGCCGGTTCGCCGACCACGCGGGCGGCGCGCGCATCCTGCTCAAGCGCGAGGACCTCAACCACACCGGGTCGCACAAGATCAACAATGTGCTGGGCCAGGCGCTGCTCGCCCGCGACATGGGCAAGACCCGGGTGATCGCCGAGACCGGTGCCGGTCAGCACGGGGTCGCCACCGCCACGGCCTGCGCCCTGCTAGGCCTCGAGTGCGTGGTCTACATGGGCGAGGAGGACACCCGGCGGCAGGCGCTCAACGTCGCCCGGATGAAGTTGCTCGGAGCCGAGGTGGTGTCCGTCTCGCTCGGCAGCCGCACGCTCAAGGACGCTATCAACGAGGCCATGCGCGACTGGGTCACCAACGTCGACCGCACGCACTACATCCTCGGCACCGTGACGGGACCGCACCCGTTCCCCATGATGGTCCGCGACTTCCAGCGAATCATCGGTGATGAAGCCAGGCGGCAGGTCCTCGACCTCACCGGCCGACTGCCCGACGCGGTCGTCGCCTGCGTCGGCGGTGGGTCCAACGCGATGGGGATCTTCACCGCGTTCCTCGACGATGCCGACGTGCGGCTCTACGGCTTCGAGGCCGGCGGCGAGGGTGTCGCCAGTGGCCGGCACGCAGCGCGGATGGCTGGGGGATCACCAGGAGTCCTGCACGGCACCCGGACCTACGTGTTGCAGGACGACATGGGGCAGACGCTGCC
>JBBRVU010000167.1:0-9424 GCA_038246575.1 Actinomycetes bacterium
CCCTCACCCCCACCGCCCACCACCAAGGACCCAGGAGCACCCGACCACCGCGCCGGGCGATCAACCACGCCCCGCCGCACACCAGCGCGCATCGAGATCAACACAGCCGGCTCGGACTGCCTGATGAAAGAGCCGGGCTAGAACTGGGCTAGAACGTCCCTCCCTCGAGCCGAGCGCGACCGGTGGGGATGTCGGCCGGCGCGGCACCGACGTGCCCGTCCCCACGGGGCGGCCACAGCGACGGACCCGATGAGGGCCGCACGGGCCGGCGTTCTGGCCTTCGCCGGAGCCCTCGCCGGGCTGGTCATCGGCCTCCTGCTCGCGTCCGTGCTGAGTGTCGCCGGCGTACCGCTGCTGCACCGCGCGGTCGGCATCAGGTTCTTGGAGCTGTACCTGGCCGCGGCTGGGGCCATCGCTGCCCCGCTGCTCGACCGGCAGCCCCGCGGGCGAGGTGCGAGCCGTCGTCGTGTCACGGATCCTGCGCCCACATCCCCCGCGGAGGACTGACATGCCGCTGACCCGTCGATCCTTCCTCCGACTCGCCGGTGCAGGCGCCGTCGGAGCCTCGGTCGCCGCATGCACGGGCGGCCTCCTCGGCTCGCTGCGCGGGGCCGGCGGCGGTAGCGACGGCAGCACCGACTGCTACGAGATCACCCAGCGGGAGGGCGGCACGCGCATACTGCCCGACGCGGCGACCCCGTCTGGGGATACGACGGGGTATTCCCCCGGGCTGACGCTGCACTCGCAGCGTGGCCGCCGCACGGTGGTCCGCCACCACAACCGCTTGCCGGTGCCCGTCGTGGTCCATCTGCACGGCGGGGTCACGCCGCCCGGCGACGACGGGTAGCACCGGCCGGGTCATGCGCTTCCTCGTCACCCGGACCGCGAGCGACGACGGCGCCATTCCGCACGTCCTGAGTGACGTCGAGCGGCTCGACGCCTCCGCCGCGTCGACCACCCGGAACTTCGTCTTCGACCAGCGGGCCGACGGATGGGCCATCAACGGGAAGGCCTTCGATCCCGATCGTGTCGACGCCGACCCGGCTGCGGGAAGCATCGAGATCTGGCGCTTCGACTGCGACGCCCACCACCCGATCCATCTGCACCAGGGCCATTTCCAGGTCCTCAGCCGTAGCGGCGAGCCGCCGCGGCCGTTCGACGCCAGCTGGAAGGACACCGTCGACGTCCTGACCAGCCAGGACGTGCGGGTCGCCGTCCGCTTCGCGGACCTCCGCGGCCGCTGGGTGTTCCATTGCCACAACCTCGAACACGAGGACATGGAGATGATGGCCACCATGCACGTCCGATGAGTTCTACCGGTCCCCGTCGACATGCCACCGGTAGCCAGCCGGCACGCGTCGCCGGTCCACCCGGTGCTAGGAGGTGCCATGGTGACGATCGCCACCTGGAACGTGGAGAACCTCTTCCGGGCCGGGGTCGTGGGCGGCCCGCAGACTGTGGAGACCTACGAGCGCAAGCTCGCAGCGCTTGCGGCGACGATCGACCAGATCGCACCCGACGTCCTCGCGCTGCAGGAGATCGGCGACCCGGCCGCCCTCGACGACCTGGTGGCCCGGCTCGCTCCGCCGCCGGGGGGGTCCTGGGCAGTCGTGCTGTCCGCCTTCCCGGACGAGCGAGGGATCCGGGTAGCGGTCCTCTCCGGCCTGCCGGTT
The DNA here is from genome assembly GCA_038246575.1 of Actinomycetes bacterium. GTDB lineage: Bacteria > Actinomycetota > Actinomycetes > JACCUZ01 > JACCUZ01 > JACCUZ01. The sequence continues at coordinate 1,674 of JBBRVU010000167.1, forward strand.
CGGGCCAGCGGCGACGTGGTCGATCTCGCCGCCCGGCTCAGACCCGTGCAGGAGGACGACCGCGGCCCCGGCGCGACGCGGATGGGGCGCGGTGCCCTGCGGGTCCAGATCGGCGCCGAGGACCAGCCCTTTCACATCCTCACCTGCCACCTGAAGTCCAAGCTGCTGTCCTACCCGGACGGCCGGTTCGCCCCACGCAACGAGGACGAACGCGCCCGGTACGCCGCGTACGCGCTCTACCGACGTGCCGCGGAGGCGACAACGGTCCGCACGGAGGCCAACGCCGTCCTCGAGGGCGACGGCCAGCGGCGCCGACTGGTCGTGCTGGGCGACCTCAACGACACCGAGCAGGCAGCCACGACGCAGACCCTGCTCGGGCCGGGTGGCTCGGAGATCGGCACCGCCGGCTTCGATGTGCCCGACCAGGGCGACGCGTGGAGGCTGTGGAACCTGGCTGGGCTGATCCCCGAGGAGCGCCGCTACAGCCGTGTCTACCGCGGCCGCCGCGAGCTGATCGACCACGCACTGATCAGCCACGCGCTGCTCGGCGACGTGGCCGGCGCCGACAGCCTCGTCGAGGGCCTGCCGTCGGTGACCGACGACCCGCGCGCCCGGCGCGCGGCGACGGGGTCCGACCATGCGCCCGTGGTCGTGCAGCTGCAGGACCGGTACCCCTCGGATCCTGGGCAAGGCAGCCGGCCTTGACCGGCCTGCTGGCGGATGGGACTGTCGCCCGACACCCGTGAGCGAGGAGACCCCGTCATGCCCAAGTTCCTGCTCAAAGCCTCGTACACATCGCAGGGGATCAAAGGCGTCCAAGGCGCCGGCGGGAGCAGCCGGCGCGATGCGGTCGCCCAGCTCGCCGCCAGCGTCGGTGGACAGCTCGAGGGCTTCTACTTCGCCTTCGGCGACACCGACGCCTATGTGCTCGTCGACCTCCCCGACAACGAGAGCGCAGCCGCGGTCGCGCTGACCGTCAACGCGGCCGGAGGCGCGACCGTGCAGACCGTCGCGCTATTGACGCCGGAGGAGATCGACACCGCCGCGCACCGCTCGGTCGACTATCGGCCCCCCGGCGTCTGAAGAGAGCGGCGCCGGTCAGGACACGCAGAACTCGTTGCCCTCCGGGTCGGCCATGACGACCCAGTGCTCGCCCATCTCGTCGTACGTCGCCAGAGGCCGCGCCCCGAGCGCGACGAGCCGCTCCACCTCCGCCGCCACCCGCGCCGGCCGCTCGCCCGGCTCCAGTCCGGCGCCGACCTGCAGGTCGAGATGGACGCGGTTCTTGACCGTCTTGGCCTCCGGCACCTTCTGCAGGAAGATCCGCGGCTGCCGGCCGTCGGGGTCCACGACGGCCGACCGCGAGTCCCACTGCTCCGCCGGCACGCCCCAGGCGGTCAGCGCGGTTGGCCAGTCGGCGAAACCCTCCGGCGGGGGCTGGACGACGTAGCCCGCGGCGGCCGCCCAGAACTCGGCCTGCGCGGTCACGTCGTGGCAGTCGAGGACGAACTGGACTTGGGTGGCCATCTCAGCTCCGGCTCCGTGAGGGATGTCGGGTCATGGACGCTGCGATCGGCGGAGCTTGGCCACCACCGCGTCGTACGACGTGTCCACGGCGGCGAGCAGCTCGTCGTCGGGGACAGCGCCGTCGAGGCGGAGCGTCCGCCAGCCGTGGCGCCCGATGTAGGCCATCACGCTGGCGTCGTCTGGGTAGCGGCGAAGCCACTCCTCCGCCTCCTCCTGGGTGGCGCACTTGACGCCGACGGCGTCCGAGCCGAGGAAGGCGAAGATCTTGTCGCCGACCTTGGCGACCTCGTCGCCGTCCCACGGCTCGTCGGGCCACGCGCCGGGCTTGCCCAGCGCGTGCTCGCGGACACGCTGGGTCCTCACGCCACCCCCGCCTCGTGCATGCCGCGCAGCTCCTTCTTCAGCTCGGCCACCTCGTCGCGCAGCCGGGCGGCGAGCTCGAACTGCAGCTCGGCCGCGGCGCCGTGCATCTGCGCGGTGAGCTGCTGGATGAGCTGCGCCAGGTCCGCCGACGGCATGCCGGCCAGCTCGGCGGCGTGCCGGCCGACCTCGCCGCGGGCCCGCGAGGACAGGCCCGGCACCGGCGACTTGCCGCGTGACTGCTGCCGGCCGGAGCCACCGAGCAGCTGGGCGGTGTCGGCGTCCTCGCGGGCGAGCAGGTCGGTGATGTCGGTGATCCGCTTGCGCAGCGGCTGCGGGTCGACGCCGTGCGCCTCGTTGTAGGCGACCTGCTTGGCCCGCCGCCGGTTGGTCTCGTCGATGGCCTTCTCCATCGAGGGGGTGACCGCGTCGGCGTACATGTGCACCTGCCCGGACACGTGGCGGGCCGCCCGGCCGATCGTCTGGACCAACGAGGTGCCCGAGCGCAGGAAGCCTTCCTTGTCGGCGTCGAGGATCGACACCAGCGACACCTCGGGCAGGTCGAGGCCCTCGCGGAGCAGGTTGATGCCGACGAGCACGTCGAACTCGCCCAGCCGCAGCTCGCGCAGCAGCTCCACCCGCCGCAGCGTGTCGACCTCCGAGTGCAGGTAGCGCACCCGGATGTCGTGCTCGAGGAGGTAGTCGGTGAGGTCCTCGGCCATCTTCTTGGTCAGGGTCGTCACCAGCACCCGCTCGTTGCGCTCGGTGCGCGACCGGATCTCGGCCATCAGGTCGTCGATCTGGCCCTTGGTCGGCTTGACCACGACCTGCGGGTCGACCAGTCCGGTCGGCCTAATGATCTGCTCGACGACGCCGCGCCCCTTGGACAGCTCGTAGGGCCCCGGCGTTGCGGACAGGTAGACAGTCTGGCCGATCCGCTCGAGGAACTCCTCCCAGCGCAGCGGACGGTTGTCCATCGCGCTGGGCAGCCGGAAGCCGTGGTCGACCAGCGTGCGCTTGCGGCTCATGTCGCCCTCGTACATGCCGCCGATCTGCGGCACGGTGACGTGCGACTCGTCGATCACGACGAGGAAGTCCTCGGGGAAGTAGTCGAGCAGGCAGTTGGGCGGCGAGCCGGGTGCGCGCCCGTCGATGTGGCGGGAGTAGTTCTCGATGCCGGAGCAGAAGCCGACCTGGCGCATCATCTCGACGTCGTAGGTGGTGCGCATGCGGAGCCGCTGAGCCTCGAGCAGCTTGCCCTGGCGGTCCAGCTCCGTGAGGCGGTCGGCGAGCTCGAGCTCGATGCCGTGGATCGCCCGCTCCATGCGCTCCGGGCCGGCGACGTAGTGGGTGGCCGGGAAGACGTACAGCTCGGTGTCCTCGGTCACCACCTCACCGGTCAGCGGGTGAAGCGTCGATAGCCGTTCGATCTCGTCACCGAACAGCTCGACACGCACGGCCAGCTCCTCGTAGACCGGGATGATCTCGAGGGTGTCGCCGCGCACGCGGAACGTGCCCCGGGTGAACGCCTGGTCGTTGCGGGCGTACTGGATCTGGACGAGCCGGCGGAGCAGCTGGTCGCGCTCGACGACGTCGCCGACCCGCAGCCGCACCATGCGGTCGACGTACTCCTGCGGCGTACCCAGCCCGTAGATCGAGGAGACGGTGGCCACCACGATGCAGTCGCGACGGGTGAGCAGCGAGTTGGTCGCCGAGTGGCGCAGCCGCTCGACCTCCTCGTTGATCGAGGAGTCCTTCTCGATGTAGGTGTCGGTCTGCGGGACGTAGGCCTCGGGCTGGTAGTAGTCGTAGTAGGAGACGAAGTACTCCACCGCGTTGTGCGGCAGCAGCTCGCGGAACTCGTTGGCCAGCTGGGCGGCCAGCGTCTTGTTGGGCGCCATGACCAGCGTGGGTCGCTGCAGCCGCTCGACCAGCCACGCCGTGGTCGCGGACTTGCCGGTGCCAGTTGCGCCGAGCAGTACGACGTTGCGCTCGCCGGCTCCGATGCGGGCGGTGAGCTCGTCGATCGCGGTCGGCTGGTCGCCGCTGGGCGCCCAGTCGGACACGACCTGGAACGGTTCGACGCGGCGCTGCAGGTCGGTGACGGGTCGCACGAGGTCACGGTACGTGGGGGGTCCGACAGCCCGCGAACGGCGCCTGCCGTGAGCGCTGCGGGTCAGCCAGTCGGGGCGGCGATCATCGGGCGGGCGCGGCCGACGACGGCGAGGGCCAGCCCGTCGACGATGGCGTGCACCCCGACGAGGACGCCGACCAGCCAGAGCGCCGACTCCGGCCAACCGATCAGCACCAGCAGCGCCAGCGCCAGCGTGACGACCCCGCTGAACAGCAGGGGCCAGAGGGGGCGACCGAAGGCGAACGCCGCCACGACGCGGACGATGCCGACCCCGAGGTAGATGCAGCCAGCGAGCAGGGTGATCGCGGCCAGGCCGACGAGCGGGTTCTTCACCAGGCCGACGCCGAACATCGCGACCAGCGGACCACCGACAACGCCGAACCAGAACGTCGGTGTGCCGCGGTGCGCCCACGCCGAGACGAACAGCACCACGCCGACGAGGATCGCCATCCAGCCGAGGAACAGCACCGAGATCTTCGACGCCAGCGCGACGTCGCCGAGCACGACGATGCCCGCCACCACCAGGAGGATCCCGAGGATCACGTCCCACCCGGTCCGGCGGACCTCCACACCCGTGACAGCCATCCGGCCCCTCCTTCGACTCCCGGACGGACCAGTGTGGCAGGACATCCGCCGGCGACGGGGCCCCCCAGTCTGGTCGGCGAGTCGCGAACGCGCGGCCGGCCCGGGCGCTCTCGACTCGTCGCGTGCCCAACCCATCGACGTGTTCCGGCGATCTTGAGGCGTTCTTGCGGTGATCGCCACACCTTCGTCTCATGATCGACAGGGCACCAGCGATCTCGAGACAGGAGCGGCGCCATCGGTCCGGAATCGTCTCAAGATCCAGGCGCCCTCGCGGGCCGGGACCGACGCAGGCCATCTTCGGTGGGCAACTCTCCGCAGGCCCTTGACCACGATCGGCAATGGTGGTTTCGTCCGGGTCCTACCGGCTGAGCCCTGCGGGGCTCGTGCGCGAAGGAGCCGTGGCATGCGCCGTTCCCGCCTCGTCCCTGCCCTCGCCGCGGTCACGCTCGTCGCCGGGCTGGCCGCCGCGCAGCCCGGGCAGGCGGTCGAGGCGGCTCCCGTGACCGCTCGGCAGGCGGCCACCTGCGACCCGTTCCGAACCCCTGTCCTGGACCCACGCGTGCCGACCGCCGAGCAGGTGCTCGGCTTCCCGCTGGGCGACCACGACGTCACCGTTGCGGAGTCCGACCGCTACCTCAAGGCGGTCTCGCGGCGCTCGCCGCGGGTGGTCGACGGTGTGCTGGCCCGGTCGACCCAGGGGCGCCCGCTGCGCTACGCCGTGGTCGGCGAGCCGCGCAACGTCAGCCCCTCCGGGCTGCGCCGGATCAGCCGGGCGCTGGAGGCGCTGCGCGATCCCACCATCCCAGCGTGGCGAGCACAGCGGCTCGCGGCGCGGACCCCTGCCGTGCTGTGGATCGCGGGGAACGTCCACGGCAACGAGGAGAGCGGCACCGACGCCTCGCTGCGGGTGCTCTACGAGCTCGCCGCCCGCCGGGACTGCGCGGCGCGACAGATCCTCGACGACGCGATCGTCGTGCTGCTGCCCTCGCAGAACCCCGACGGCCGGGAGGCGGACACGCGGCGCAATGCGTACGGGTTCGACCTCAACCGCGACTGGTTCGCCCGCACGCAGCGCGAGACCGACGGCAAGGTGGAGGAGCTGCGACAGCTGCCGCCGCAGCTGTTCGTCGACGACCACGAGATGGGCGGGCGCAGCTACTTCTTCCCGCCCAACGCCGACCCGATCTACCACGAGATCACCGGCACCGCGCTGCGCTGGATCAACGACCTGTACGCGCCGGCCAACGCCGCCGCGTTCCAGCGCTTCCAGGCGCCCAACCCCGACGACCCGAACGACACGCTCTTCGACTACTTCAACTACGCCGTCTACGACATGTTCTACATGGGCTACGGCGACACTGTGCCCGCCACGGGCTTCATCGCCGCCGGCATGACCTACGAGAAGGGCGGCGCGGACAGCACCGCCATCCGCACCCTCGAGCAGTACACCGCGCTGTGGGCGTCGCTGTCCGCCGCCGGCGCCCGCACCAACCTGCTCGACCAGTGGCACCGCACGTACGTCCGGGCCTATCGGCAGGGCCTGGCGGGGCGACTGCAGCCCAACACCAAGGTGCAGCCCGACACCGTCATCGAGCGCCAGGTGCCCGACATCCGCGTACGCCACTACTTCATCCGCGACGACCTGCCGGCCAAGCACGAGGACGTCCAGCGCATCGTGCGGCGGCTGCAGCGCATGGACGTGGCCGTCTACCGGCTCACCCGGCCGCTGCGGGTGCGCGACTACACGCCGTACGCCCGCTCGACCCGGGCGACCATCCTCCCCCGCGGCACCATCTGGGTCCCCATGGCGCAGGGCCAGAAGCACTGGATCCAGGCGATGCTCAACGAGGACACCTACGTCCCGTTCCCGTACTTCTACGACGTCACCGCGTTCAGCGCCCCGCTGCTGGAGAACGTCGACGGCGGTCGCTCCGGCGCGCTGCTGCGGCCGAAGGCCCAGCGGCTGCGCCTGCAGCCCGAGCCGTGGTCGGCGCGCCCGCGCACAGCCCCGTCCATCGGCATCTGGCAGGTGTCGAGCACCTCCGGTTCGGCGATCGAGTCGTCCGGCTGGCTGCGCTGGTGGCTGGACAAGCGGGTCCGCGTGCCGCACCGCAACGTCACCGCCGCCGACATCACGGCCGGCCTGCCCGGCGTCGACGTGCTCGTGGTGCCCAACGGCTCCCCCACGACCGCGCTGAACGCGCTCGGTCCCGACGGCCGGGCCGCCCTGGCGGCCTGGGTGCGCGCAGGCGGCCACCTCGTCGCCTTCCGCAACACCGTGCAGATCGCCACCGACCCGTCGGTCGGACTGAGCAGCGCGACCGTCGAGCAGCCCACCTCCGACATCCCCGGCTCGCTGCTACGCGCCGAGATCGACCCGTCGAGCCCGCTGGCCAGGGGCGTTGGCGAGACAGTCTGGACCATGTACGAGTACGACCCGGTGCTGCGCGCGCCGGCTGCCGTGTCCCCGGTGCGCTACCCACCGGCCGGCGACCCCAACTACGGGCTGTCCGGCTACGCCCGCGGTCAGGAGCAGCTCTACGGCACCGCTGCCGTCGTCGACGAGGCCGTCGGCTCGGGCAGGGTCACGCTGTTCGGCAGCGACCCCAACTACCGGGCGTTCACCAACGGATCGGCGCAGCTGCTTCGCAACGCGTTGTTCGGGCCGGCCACCAGCGCCCGCGCAGCGGTTGGGGCGGCCCGGGTCCAGCAGCAGCCGGCGGTGCAGCGACCGACCGCGGACGCCCTCGTCGTGACCGTCCGGCCGGAGGCCGCCGGGCGAGCTCTGGCCGTCCTCGCCGGCCACGCCGCTGCGGTCGCCGTGGTGCGGTCGCCCGGTGCGGTGAGCCTGCGCGTGGACCTCGGCGGCCGTTCGGCCGACCAGGTCCCGTGGGTGCGCGCGGCCGTGCAGGACGTGGCGTCGCTCGGCAGCGACGTGCTGGCGGTGCGCCTGCCCTGACGTCCCCTGGGGGCCGCGGCTGCGCCCCCCAACCCACTTTCGTTGTCTGAGAACGTGTTGGGAAAGCGGCTACGAGGCCGCAGCTGGCTGCCAGGCTCGGCGGCCAGGGGCGGGTGCGAGTCGGCGGGTCATGAGTCCGATCATGGACCACTTGATCATGGCCTCGGCGTGTTCGGGGAGCCGTTC
>JBBRVU010000168.1:0-9407 GCA_038246575.1 Actinomycetes bacterium
CACCGGCTGCAATAACGTGACGCTGACCTGGCCGAACGGCACTCCCACAACGACCGTCGCGGAGTCAGTCACACCGGCCGGCATCCTGGTCGCCGCCTGGCGGTTCGAGAATGCGGCGGGGCGGTTCATCGGGTTCTCGCCCGAGTTCCCTGCGGTGAGCGACCTGCAAGCCGTCAACCGGCTCGACGCGGTGTTCCTGTGTGTGAACGCCGCTGGCAGCATGAATCGGCCAGCGCTCGTGGCAGCGCCCGCTCCCGCTCCTATCCCCGCTGCCCCGGTCGCTCCTCCCGCAACATCATCCCGCCCCAACTGCGCCGACTTCCCCTCGCAGGCTGCCGCCCAAGCTGCCTACCGAGCCGATCCTGTTGGGCTACGTAATCTCGACGCCGATAACGATGGCGTCGCGTGCGAGGCCAACCCGGCCCCGCGCGACACGACGCCGGTGCGGACAGCGATCGCACCACCCGTGGTGGCGCCGCCGCCTCCACCACCACCGCCGCCTGTCACGCGTACCTGCTGCCGGGTCTGCTCGACGGGCAAGGCGTGCGGCGACTCATGCATCGCGGCCAACCTGAACTGCCGCGCCGGCGCCGGCTGCGCCTGCAACGCCTGGATACCGAACCTCGACCCGTCCTCGGCGCTGCTCAGGATGGTGTACGTGCCGATGGATGACGTGCTGCTGACGCTGAATGTGGGGAACTGCACCCCAGAGAAGGGTGTGACCGCGGATGAAGGTGGATAGCCGCGGCCCCGCGTGAAGGGTAGGAGGCGTCAGCCAGAATGAAGGAACGCCCATGCGAAGTAGTCCATATGGAATTGTCGGCCTTATCGTCGCGGTTCTCGTGATCATCCTGCTGCTGCGGCTGCTCGGCATCGTCTGAACCCGCCGGTCGGTCCACCCTGCCATGGGAGGAAATTATGCAGTTCCTCCACGCGGGGCTGCACGCCGACCGACTGCGTCAGATTCGCGATACACACGCCCGGTCGTGGTGACCTGTCCCCGCTGCGCCGGCCAGCGGTTCGCGGACTGGCCCGATGCGCCGCTCCCACTGGATGGGCAGGACGCGATCCTCCCCGCGATCGCCTCCCTCGCCCGTGCATGTCCCGACCATGCCTACCGCTTCACCGTCTGAGCCTTGGAGCCTGCCCGCGTGTGGAGTTCCTGATCCTGGCGATGATCTTGCGCGCGGACTTCGACCATTCTTCTGTCGCCATCCTCCCCCTCCGTCCATCGCCGACCCGTCACGACTTCCTACCTCGTCATCCCGCGCTCGACGTACACCACCGCGATCGTCAGCGGGGCGAACCCACAATCGGGGCAGCGTGCCGGCAGCGTCGGCCCGTGCGCGCCGTCTCCCTCGATCTCCGACTCATAGAGCACACGGTTCGCCCAACCCGCACAGGTCGCGCACCGCCGCGGCGGTTTCGCTTCGAGCCCGCGCAACCGGCGATCAAGGTTGCCCATTCGCGTCACCCCTCGGAACAGGAAGCGGCATGATCAGCACGGCGGGCAGCCGTCCGCACGCGCGACAGCGCTGTAGATCGCGGGCCGCATCATCGCCGGCCGGTCCACCCGCCGCCAGCGGCGCCAATGCCGCGATGGACGTGCGATAGTCAAGCGCGACAAGGTGCACCGGGCAGGCACATTCATCGGGTGGGGGCGCTTGGTGCGCCTCAAGCCCGCGTAGCCGGCGGTCAAGGGTTTGCATCGGTGATCCCCTCCAAACGCCGCAGCCGCGTTTCGATCTCCCCGGCAGTCACGACGAGGACCAACGCCCTGGCCACGCTCGCCGCCGCTTGCGCCTGCCGCGGGTCCAGAGACCCGGACAGCACGTCCGCGAGTGCCCCTTCGAGCTGATCAAACACCGGCAAAAGTCGCGGCGGCACGAGCCCGCGGAGGCGCACGACCTTGGCGCTGTTGCTCCCGCCCTTTGCCCGCGCCGCCGTCCGCGCCTCCGCCGTGCCGAACATCGGGCGCCGTCCCGGCGGGTCGCGGTGCATCGCTTGTCTTCAGTCGCCATCACTTGCTCGTTGCTTGTATGTGCATACCGGCTCCGATCACCAGCGATCGCGAAGGTGGGCGCGAAAACCCGCCTGCCGTTCACTCACCGCCGCGGCGGTCCGTTCAGCAAGGATTCGGCCGCGCATCGTCGGCCATGCCTCCTCGAAAGACGACCGGGCGCCCGAGAAACTGCCCCATGCCTCGGTTTTCAACTGCTCTTCCGCCCTAGCGCGCGCCTCCTCTTGGGCCACGTACTCAGCCCGCTCCCGGTCGCGCTGGCGGGCCTCCTGCTCTGCCTTGTCCGCGGCGATGCGCGCGTCGAGGGCGCGCATCGCTGGGTAGATCATTGATGAGCTGCCTTTGATATTTGCCGACCAACTCCTGGCGCGCGCCCTCCGATAGAGACGGGTGATCCCGCAATAGCTCACCCGAGTACTCTGCGACGCGCGTGTCGATCTCGCGAGTTGCATCCGTGGTCATTTCTTACCCCTTTCCTACGTCCGAAAGGCCGGCGCGCCGCCGGCGGCCTTGGTTATGGTCGATTTGTCCAAATGGGCAAATCCGTTCATCTCATGGCCGGCTCGCCCGCCAGCGGCTTTACGTCACCTCGGGTAGGCGCGGGCCGCGCCGCTCCTCATCAACGAGTTCAACCGCAGCGGCCAGCGCCAACCAGCTCGCCGCCGGCACGCGGATGAGCGTCACACCGGACAGGTGGTGTACCGGAGCCCCGAGCACGCGCCTGGCCGCACAGACCAGCTGATCGGCGGCCGGCCGTGGTTCCTCTCTGATCTCGGCGGGAGGCGGGGCAGGTCGCAGACCCAGCCGACGAGCGGCCTCGCCGGGACGTGCATCGGTCATCGCGCCCCCTCCCCGGCCAGCCGCCGCCGGGCCGCGTTGAGCGCGAGTTTGAATTCCACCGGGTTGAGGTCGTACCGACAGCGCCGCAGCGGGCACGCGAGACAGCTGCGGAACAGGTGATCAGGGCAGCCGGTGTCCGGTATCGTGGTGACCGTGCCATCTCTAGCGAGCGCTGCGGTCGCGTCCTTCATCATCAGTTCGCCCCCTCCCCTCGCGCCGCAAGCGCGGCCAGCGCCTGCCGCAACTCGACTTCATTGGCTGAGTCTAAGAACTCCACCCACGCTTCCACCCCCGCGCCGACGCCCGGACCCGACGCCAACACGACCGACGGAAACCACGCCCGCCCGACGGCGGCGGAGCACTCCGCGCGGAGAGCGCCTATCGCGTCATCATGGCGGGATAGCGTCGGCTCGGCAGCGGGTGCCCTATCCTCCTGTTTCTTCTCACCTTGGTCCACCGGGGGCTCAGGCCCTATGCTGTCATCTTGGCGCAATAGGAGGTCGCCGCTGGGGTGGACCACGGTCTCGCGCTCGTCCACGATTTGGCCGCACTCCGCGCAGATGAGTGTGACGCGCCGGATCACGTCGGCGGTCGGGTGGTCAGGACAACCACGGAAGCGCCGTCCGTCGCCCCAGCTCGCGGGCCGGTCGGGGTCGAGCGCGGCGAGTGCGCGCAGATAATCGGGGATGGGTCGGTCGATCTTGGCGAAGACACGGGGTTGCGGCCGCAGGACGGTGGCGCCGGTCATCGGGTCGCGCACCTCGACCCTCACATTGCGCGTCTCGCACGCGAGCACGCCCCACCTGTTGAGCCGGTCGAGGTGGCCGCGCGCGGTCTTCGTCGTCGTGCCGGCGCCTTCGGCGATGGCGGCCATGGGAAGGATGACGAAGCCGTCGTCGCCCGCTTTGCCCCGGCGCGCCGCCGAGTCGACAAAGAACGCCGCCGCGAGCGCCGTAGCCCGCTCGGACTTAATCGCCTTGTTGCGATGAACCCCCATGTAAAGGCTGCGCTCCTCGCGCAATTGCGCGTTCTCCGCGCGGAGCCGCCGCAGCTCGGGGACGTGCCCGCACGATGGACGGCCCGTACCCGCCTCGTCGGTCTCCGCCTCGCCCGGCGGTGTGTGGGCTGGTTCGTCGAGGTCGTCAACGACCGACGCTGCCCATTCCCGCGGCCGCCGTTCGCGTTCCTTGAGTTTGGTGATGATGCTGGCGTATTGCCGCTCGGCATCAGCGCGGCCACAACAAAACTTGTGGAATCCGAGGGCATGGTCACGGTCGCGCAGCGCCCACATGATGAGCGGCCCGTTCGCCCCGGCGTCGTATAGGACCCCGGCGATTCGGAAGAGCGACGCCGACCGATCAACGGAGCCGTCCGGCTTGCGCTTCGCGTCTGTTCCGTGCCAGATGGTCAAGTCGTGCGCGGACAGTACGATCGGCGGCTCGTCGTCGCTCTCCATGTCGGGCAGTGGCCCCGGATGCGGCCGTGCCGTGTTGCCAGGGTCCTTTGCCGCGGCGTCCTTCAGCATCGAGACGACCCACGCCGGCGGCGCCGGCAGCCCGCCGTTGAGATTGACGTTCGCGGTCAGCCACGCGCGCGTCCCGCCGGCGGCGTTGGGCGTGGGCGGGAGGACGAGGTTGCCGTTGGACATGATGTCGTATTCGCCGGAGCGGCAGATGCGATGGGGTGGGCAGTCATCCGGCCGGCGATAGAGTTCATGCCAGTGGCCGGCATCCGCACGGGAAGCGTACCGCGGCCCATTGTTGAGGCCGCGGCGCTCGAACTTCTCTGCCCATTCTGTGCTGTCCGGGCCGATGGTGATGATGCCGGCCTTGCCGAGGTCGGTCCCGATACCGGAGTCGGGTCGCTGTGTCCACCAGCGGTGGAGCTGGTCGGCATCAGTGGTGTAACCCTTCGTGCCATGCTTCCGCACGTCCTTCGGCTTGGTGGTGTCCGGGTCCAGGTTCCACGGGTGCTTGCCCGCTTTGTCACAATCCGCTCGAAGCTTGCAGGTACATGCTCCAAGGGCGTCCAGGGGCCACAGTGGCCCGACTGGGGTGCCTTGGGCTGCATACCACAACGCCCATTCGAGATTGGTCTGGGGGGTGGTGGCGGTCGTCATGCTGTCACCACCCGCGGCCGAGTGCGGGGTGGTGGCGTGGAAGGTATTGCCGTGGGGGGTGGCTGTGGTACGATTTGCCATGAAAAGGTCCTGTCCTTTCCGACCGAGGCCCGGGGAGTAGCCGCCAAGCATGCCCCCGGGCCTCGGTGCGTTCACGCCGGCACCGCCGTCGCGCGGTCGAGCGCTTCCGACAGTAGCTTGCGTGCGAGCGTACTGGGTCGCCTATCGTCGGCGCGGGCGAGGTCTTCCAACTTCTTTGCGTCTTCGACGGTCAGCCGAACGCCGACCGTGACGGGCAGGCTCCCCCGTGTTTCTGACGCTTCCATGTGGCTTATCCTCCATTGGCGGTCGGCTTGCTTCGATGCTAGTGCAATTATTCCACATTGCTGTGGGTTCCCCGAAGCGATTCCAGTCAATCCGACGAAATTAAACACGCAGTTAATTCCAGCTAATTAACTGCGTGTTTTTGCGTCTGGTGTTCGGCCTTCCACGCCCGCTTCTGTTCTCGCAGTGTTGTCCCGGCCGCGCTGAACTGAACTTCGGAGGCACGCACCTTAATGTGGAAACCCGCCTCATTGAGCAGGCGCGGATGGCTGTGGGTGGCTGCTGGGAGCTTGGGGTTATAGATGCGGTGGAAGGCCTGACGGAGGGCCTCGATATGCTGCCACGGGTCGGAGGGTGGTCGGCCTCGTCGCGTGCTGGTGTACTGGGTGGGTTGGCCGGGCTCTTCAGGTGCAATGAAGGTCTCCCAGGCCTTGACGATCGCTTGTACTTGGTCCAAGGGCGCCGGGTCGAGGCCGTGCGCCTCTAGCCGGGCGCTCACCTCACCGTCGGGCGACCAGTCGGCCCGGATGCGCAGATAGCGGTTGCTGTCCACGCGGAGCCACAGGTGCGCGAAGGTGGTGTCGCGCACGGTGAGGTGAGCGCCCGTGATGTCGTCCTCGTATGTGACGGGGAGCCAGAACCCCGATCGGGGCGGGACATTCTCCCATGGCCGCCAATCGATCCAGGCGTGCGGCAGCGAGGACACGCGAAGTTGGTTCCGGTCGCCCGTGCGCGGTTTGGCACGGGCGGCGGCAGCTTCGTCGGGCGTCAGTGGCTCAAAGGAACTCATACCTGCTCCCCAATTGACGGCGTCGGCCGCGTCGCCTGACAATGGACAGAGCAAAGCCCACCCCATCCCTCGGGCGTTGCACACTTGCCGCCGGCTGCAACCGGCGGTTTCCCTTTGTCCTGAACGCTAGCCTTCCGTCTGTCGCCTCTCTCGGTCTGCGACGAAGCGATCGAGCTCGGATGGTCGGATACGCCATCCGGCTTTGCGGCCAAGACTGAAGCCGCGAAGGTCTCCCTTCCTCAGCCAGTTGCGCACGGCTTCCTGACTGACGCGGAGCCGATCCGCCACTTCCTCCACCGTCAGGAACTGCTCATCTGTCATAGCCACCACACCGGATAACCCTCCTCTCACATCTCTGCCATCCTACCGCTGATCATTCCCGTCCGTCCACATGATCTGTGCATCTCCTGCAAACATTACCGCCAAAGCGCTTGCATCACTGTGTATAAACAGGTATTATCTGCGTGTAGATGTAAAACAGCATACCGAGCCACCCCGACCGTGTGAGCGGCGGACCATCCGGGAAACCGGAACCGAGAAAGGCGATAGCCCTCTTGGAGTGGGGGAGCCAGAGGTTATGTGAGGTTTGGCCCATGGGCCAGACGCAGCGACGCCGGCGGGAGGTCGAAGCTCCGCCGGCGTCAGAAGGAGGCAGAACCATGACAGGAACCACATCCACAACCGAGTCTATCACCGTCACCGTCCCGAGCGCATCGGCGCCGGACGTTTGGTACACACTGACCATCCACGGCGACGGCGTGATCACCTGCTCATGTAAGGGCTACACCTACCGCCGCACCTGCCGCCACACCCGCGCGGAGATCGACCGCCTAGCCCGGTGGAACAGCCGGACGTGCGGCCAGTGCGGCGCCAGCGGGCCGCTCACGGCGTTCGTGGCGACCACGGAATGGAGCGGCGGTCACGGGTACGCCACCGACTACGCCTGCCGCAACACGGCGGCGTGTGCGGCACGGTGCGGCGTGGCCGTCGCCTGAGCGATTAAAGGAAACGGCCGAAAACTGCAATCCAGCGGCGGCCGGTTGTGGTTTCTGCAACCGGCTCGCCGGTAAGGAGAGAAGACAATGACCACGAGTACCAGCGTTCAACGTTTCGCGACGCCCCTTTTGCAGTTCACGCTCGACGGCGGCGTGGTGCTGCCCGTCCGCGACGATGGCGATCCCGCGCGTCGCCTGCTTGACGAGCTCGACGATCACCTCGCCACCCTCGACATCGCCCTCGCTGACCAGGCGGCCGCACTGCAACTCTTGGCCGAGGCTGATCGATTGGTCAGTATCACGCGCGCCCGCTGTCGGGCGCTCCACGCGGCGATCGCGGTGGAACTCGCCGATGGCGGTGGCTCGGGCCGCGCATGCGGGAGGGGATGATATGACGAGCGGATGGCGTACCCGACGCACCATCCTGACGGAATCGATCTCACCGGAGGGGGAGAAGTGGGTCGCACGGGATGATGTCAGCTTCGTCAACGAGTTTTTGCGGGTCCCCGAGGTAGAGGACGCGGCCACGGAAACGCGCGCCGCGCGTGCCCATTTCCTCTCCCTGATCGATGCGGCCGGGGCGACGTACGGCGGCGAGCTCGCACTGCCGCTCGATGATGCGATGAACGGCCTCGAGGTCGCGGCACGGCTCGAAGTGATCGCGCGGCTGCTGGGCGTGGCGATGGCGCTGGAGCCGGATTATGGGGCGTTCATCGCCACTCCGAGCGCGGCAGCGGCGGTTGAGGCCACGCCCCCCGTGCCGCTGCCTGAATGGTATGTGCGGCGGCGAGGGCGGCGGGTGCTCATGGCCCTTGGCGGCGCGTTCGTCGCGGGGGTGGCGGTGCGATCCCTGGTGAGCCGCCTGGCCTAGTTGTTGCCATCCTGTTGACAGGAGACGCCGACGACATGCTGATGGGCGCCGGCGTCTCCTGCCCGCGGGCCGCCGTGGGAGCATGACGCATGAGTGAGAACAGCCAGCCCGATTTCAGTGCCCCGGCCATCCAGGTGGCGGCGCTCACGGCCATCAAGGCGATCGCGACTGAGCTGGAACGCGCGAGCGATGCCCTGACGCCGGAAGATGGCCCACCGGACCCGGCCGCGTTGCGGGCCGCGCTGGCGCGGGCGAGCGTCGTCCTGGCCGACCTCACCCGGTGGGCCGGTGCGGTGGGCTGAGGCGTGGGGAGCCTTTGCCACAAGGCGAGGGCCTGCCGCCGGCGCGGTCGTGCGTTCTGCCCCATTCAACACTGTCGCGGCGACTCACCATGCATACGTGAGCGTACGTGAGGATGGGCGCGATCGGGCAGTGTCCAGCCCAGGCGGGCGCGGGGGATGGGTAAGTGTCCACCAGCGTGGAGTTGAGGAACGCGTCCAGCCCAGGCGGGCGCGGGGGATGGGCCGTGCGCAACTGGCTGAGGAAGGGAGACCTTGTCCAGCCCAGGCGGGCGCGGGGGATGGGCATATCGGACTCTCTAATCGGAATCTCTCATAGTCCAGCCCAGGCGGGCGCGGGGGCAGCAAACAGGTGGCAATCGCGCCACCTGTTTGCTGTAGGCCCGATCACACCGGCAGATCTGGCACGGCCGCCCGTAGCTCGCTCAGCGCGAGATGATCGACGTACTTCTGGGTGGTGCTGATGCTGGCGTGCCCCAGGAGCTTGGAGACGGCGACCACGTTGCCGCCTGCACGCAGGGCACGCAGGGCGTAGGTGTGGCGCATGCTGTGCGGGCTGATGCGCTTCGCCTGCACGCCGGCCGCGCCCGTGCTGCGCTCCACCAGATACCCCACCGCCCGCACGCTCAGCCGCCGGTGGTTCCGCGCGGCCGCCCCCCGGTCATACGCCCGAAACAGCGGCCCCGTCTCCCCCAGCCGCCGGCCACTGCCGGCGAGGTAGGCGCGCACCAGCCGGGCCACGTCGCCACGGATGGGCACGGTGCGGTCCTTGCGGCCTTTGCCCTGGCGGATATGCAGCACTGTCTCGCCGTCGCCGTCTTCTTGCACGTCGCCCACATCGAGTCCCACGATCTCGGCCGCGCGCAGGCCGGCGCCGAGCAGGACCGCGAGCAGGGCTGTATCCCTGGCCGTCTGTGCCGTGGCCAACACCGCGGCGATCTCCGGCTCACTCAGCACCTGGTAGGGTTTCTGCACGCTGCCGCGTGGGGTACGCAGCGCGGTCCGCAATACGTCGCCCGGCAGCCCATGCGCGCCCATCGTGCCCGCCCATCCGAGGAAGGACCGCAGCGCGGCGAGGGCCTGGCCTTGCGATGCCGGCGACAGCGACGAACTGGTGATGGTCGCCCGGTAGCGGGCGAGGTCGGCGCC
>JBBRVU010000169.1:0-9251 GCA_038246575.1 Actinomycetes bacterium
ACGGGCGGGTGAGGGCGTCGACGGCCAACCCGGCCGACGAGTCGATCCGGGGCGCCTCGAGGTCCAACAGGTTCGCGCCGAGCAGCTCCTGCTCCGGCAGCTGGATGGGGTAGTTGCCGTCGAAGCAGGCCCGGCAGAGGTGGTCCACCGGCTGCTCGGTCGCGGCGACCAGCTCCTCCAACGAGATGAAGCCGAGCGAGTCGGCGCCGATCGAGGCGCAGATCTCGTCGACAGTGATGCCGTTGGCGATCAGCTCGCCCGGCGAGGCGAAGTCGATGCCGTAGAAGCAGGGCCACTTCACCGGCGGCGAGGAGATGCGCACGTGCACCTCGGCCGCACCGGCCTCGCGCAGCATCCGCACCAGTGCCCGCTGCGTGTTCCCGCGGACGATGGAGTCGTCGACCACGACGAGCCGCTGGCCCGCGATCACCTCGCGCAGCGGGTTCAGCTTGAGCCGGATGCCCAGCTGCCGGATCGTCTGCGACGGCTGGATGAACGTCCGTCCGACGTAGGAGTTCTTCACCAGCCCCAGCCCGTACGGGATGCCGGACCCCTGCGAGTAGCCGACCGCGGCCGGCGTGCCGGACTCGGGCACGGGGATCACGAGGTCGGCCTCGGCCGGCGCCTCCTTTGCCAACCGGCGGCCGACCTCGACCCGGGTCGCGTGCACCGAGCGGCCGGCGATGCGGGTGTCCGGCCGGGCCAGGTAGACGTACTCGAACAGGCAGCCCTTGGGCTCGGCCGGCGCGAAGCGCTGGGTGCGCAGGCCGTGCTCGTCGACCGCGATCAGCTCACCCGGCTCGATCTCGCGGACCAGCGAGGCGCCGACGATGTCCAGGGCGGCCGTCTCGCTGGCCACGACCCAGCCCCGTTCCAGGCGCCCGAGCACGAGGGGCCGGACGCCTTGCGGGTCACGAGCGGCGTACAGCGTCTGCTCGTCCATGAACACCAGTGAGAACGCGCCGCGCAGCCGCGGGAAGACCTCGAGCGCCGCCTGCTCCAGGGACCGGTCGGGGTAGGACGCCAACAGCGCTGTCACGATGTCGGTGTCGGTGGTGCTGTGCAGCCCGACGTGACGGGCGTCCAGCGGCAACGCGCCGCTCTCGCCGGCGCGCTCGTCGACCAGCGCCAGGAGCTCGCGGGTGTTGGTGAGGTTTCCGTTGTGGCCCAAGGCGATCGAGCCCGACGCGGTGGAGCGGAACGTGGGCTGGGCGTTCTCCCAGACACTGGCACCCGTCGTGCTGTAGCGGGTGTGGCCGATCGCGAGGTGCCCGCGAAGCGCGGAGAGGTGGCTCTCGTCGAAGACCTGGGCGACCAGGCCCATGTCCTTGTAGACCAGGATCTGCGAGCCGTTGCCGACCGCGATGCCGGCCGACTCCTGGCCGCGGTGCTGGAGCGCGTACAGCCCGAAGTACGTGAGCTTGGCCGCCTCGGCGACGTCCTCCGGAGCCGGAGAGGCCCAGACGCCGAAGACCCCGCAGGCGTCCTGCGGGCCTTTCTCGGCGGGGTTCACGTCGTGGCTGAGCCGTCCGTCACCGCGTGGCACGAGGGCGAGTCTACGGGGCGCCGGCCGGCCTCCCGGTCAGCGCACCGCTGGGGCCACCCACTGAATCATCGATCGGGCGGCGGTGATCACCAGGTCACGATCGTGGGTGAGGACCATGTCGAACTCCCGCTCCCCGTCGCGCCGGTGGTCGCGCTGCTCCGGGTGAACCTCGCGGGCGAGCAGCGCGGCCGCGAAGTGCGGGCCGACGACGATGACGTTCCACTCGTCGCGCATGGGGTCGCCCGCGCCGAGGTCGGCGCCACGAACCCCGGGGACCGGCTCGGCGGCGAGGCCCCGACCGATCGCGGCGACGAACGGCGACCGCGCGGCCAACGCCGCGTACCGCTCCCGGGTCCGGGGGGTCAGGTGGACCACGTCCTGGAAGCAGGTCAGCAGCACCGCAGGCTCGGCCTCGGAGAGCACCCGCTCCTCGAGCAGGATGCTTGTCGGCACCAGCTGGTCCTTGCTGCCACGCGTCACCGCTCGCGCGGTGGCGGCGATCTCGAAGGGCGTCCGCCCGTCGGTCGGGGCCCCGTGTCCACGGCGGGCAACCAGGCCGTCGAGGGGGTTGCGAGCGGTTACCCGGAGTCGCTGCCGGGGCGGTGCTGCCGGTCGGCCGAAGTACCAGCCCTGTCCAAGCCGGGCGCCGAAGAGCCGGGCGGTGCGCAGGTGCTCGAGCGTCTCGATGCCCTCGGCGAGGATCAAAGCCCCACTGCGCTCGGCGTGAGCCTGCACGGCGTGCACCACTCGTGCCGTCGCGCGCGACGGCACTCCCTGGATCAGGGACATGTCGAGCTTGATGACGTCGGGGTCCACGAACGGCAACAGCGCCAGCGAGGCGGGCTCGACGCCGACGTCGTCCATGGCGACGGGCAACCCATGGGCGCGAGCGGTCTCCGTGGCGGTCAGCAGGGCGTGCGGGTCACGAGCGACGGTGCGCTCGGTCACTTCGCCGACGATCCGCAACCGGCGGGACGCGGCGTCGACCACCGCTTGCAGGTGGCTCGGGCAGGTGCTGCCGAAGGTCACCGGCTCGCTGTTGACAAACAGGGGCAGGTCGCCGAGGGGGTCGGCGGCAAGTGCCCCGGAGTAGGCAGCCGCACGGCAGGCCCAGTCGAGGTCGACCTCGCGGCCGGCCTCTCGCGCCGCGGCGAACAGGGCGCCGGGGGTGTGCAGGGCGCTGCCCGCCGGGCCGCGAGCCAAGGCCTCGAACCCGACGGTGTCGCCGCTGACCAGGTCGACGATCGGCTGGAAGACGGGGGCGACCAGGCCTTCATCGATGATCGCGTGCACGTCGGCGAGGGCGATGTACTCGCGGATGTCGGTCACTGGCCTGGCCTCGGGTGTACGCACGGACCCGGCCAATGGCTCGGCCGGGTGCGCCAGTCCGTCGCCCGGTGGGCTCCAGGGGCCGGCTGACAGGTGAGGAGTCGACCGGTCCGGGGCCGCGCTTGAGGGCGGTAGCAGGCGCAATCGGGAGATGCCGCCCGCGAGGCCGGCCGCGTCATCAGGTGGCGGCCGTCGCCCGGCTGCCGGCGGCGTCAGCTGCGGCGGCGGCCCTCGAGCAGCACGGCTACCACACCACCGGCCAGCCCACCCAGGCCCGCCAGCACGATGACCAGGTAGAACAGCAGCGCGCCAGACTGCTGGACGGTGCCGCCCCGCAGCAGCCAGACGACGATCGCAACAGCCGCGCCCAGCGCGGCACCGGACATCAGGAACGCCGGGTAGCGAGGGGTGCGTGGGGCCACCCCCCGACCTTATGTCGCGGGTCGCGGTCCGCCCGCAGGCCCCTCAACGGGGCGCAGCAGGCTCAGGGCCGCTTGATGCCGGACACGGTGACCGGACCCGGCTCGACACCCGCACTGCGCTCGCCGAACTGGCTGTTCACGACCAGCAACCGGACCTTGACGACGTACCCGATACCGGCCGGTTGCGCCGCCGGCGACGAACAGGTGCCCGCCGCGGTAGATCGTGCCGTCGGTGGTGCTGCCCACGAAGAAGGAGTGGCGGTCGGTTGCCACCCCCTCAGGGTGGACAATGTCGGCCGCGGGGCCGGCGGTCGATGAGGTGCGTCTTCGGGTGATGCGGGAAGCCGGCGACCGGAGCCGAGCCGCATTCGGTCGGCGTCGGCCGCCCGTCCCAGTCCACCCGACCGCGGCGTCGATTTGCGCAGTCACGCCTGCGGTCAGCTAGCGCTACAGCCGCCCGCCCGCGGTGTCGGCGGACAGCTTCTGCGCCAGCCAGACGGGCAGCAGCGAGAAGACCACCAGCAACGCGGCGACCACGTTGACCACGGGAGCCTGGTTGGGCCGGGCCAGGTTGGTGAAGATCCACAGCGGCAGGGTCTGCACGGCCGGTCCCGCGGTGAACGTGGTCACGATGATCTCGTCGAAGGACAGCGCGAACGCGAGCAGCGCACCGGCGACCAGTGCCGAGCGCAGCGCCGGGAAGGTGACCAGCCGAAAGGTCGCGAAGACGTCGGCGCCGAGGTCCATCGACGCCTCCTCCAGCGACCCGCCCGTACGCCTTAGCCGAGCGAGCACGTTGTTGTAGACGATGACCACGCAGAACGTCGCGTGCCCGACGATGACGGTGAACAGCCCGAACTCGACGCCCAGCGGCTGCAGGGTCGTCGAGATGGCGTTCGACAGCGCGATCCCGGTCACGATGCCGGGCAGCGCGATCGGCAGCACGATGAGGATCGACACCGCGTCGCGCCCGAAGAACCGGTAGCGGGCCACGGCGAACGCCGCCATCGACCCGAGCACCAGAGCGACCGCCGTCGCACCGAGACCGGCGCGCACCGACGTCGCAAGCGCTTCCCGTGCACCCGGGTTGTCCCAAGCCCGCCGCCACCACTCGAGGGTCAGCCCCGACGGCGGCCACCCGAAGGTCCGGTCGGTGTTGAACGATGAGATGACCACGACGACAAGAGGCACGTAGACGAACGCCAGCACGACGGCCATCACAGCGACGAGGGAGGCGCGAGCACCGCGGGAGAACCTCACAGGTTCTCCAGGGCGCCGGTGCGCCGCACGCCGAGCAGGAAGACCACCATGATCAGAACCGGAACACCGGCAAGCGCAGCCGCGAGCGGCAGGTTGTTGGCAGCACCCGCGTTGCCCTGGATGAGGTTGCCCAGCAGCTGGCTCTTGCCGCCGACGATCTGCACGGTGATGTAGTCGCCGAGGCTGAGCGAGAAGGTGAAGATCGCACCGGCGACGACGGCCGGGAACGAGAGCGGCAGCACGACCGACCGGAAGGT
Organism: Actinomycetes bacterium; assembly: GCA_038246575.1. GTDB lineage: Bacteria > Actinomycetota > Actinomycetes > JACCUZ01 > JACCUZ01 > JACCUZ01. Next base: position 4,815 of record JBBRVU010000169.1, read on the forward strand.
GCGTCCGGCCCCGGCGCCGAGGTCGGCCGAGGCCTCGAGCAACGAGTCCGGCAACCGCTCCAGCCCGGCGTACACGGGCAGCAGCATGAACGGCAGCCAGAGGTAGGTCAGCACGATCACCACCGCGGCCAGCCCGAAGCCAGGCCCGCGACCGCCGATCGGGTCGAGCACCCAGTTGAGGACTCCGTCACCGGCGAGCATCGAACGCCAGGCGTACGCCTTGACCAGGTAGCTGGCCCACAGGGGTGTGAGCACTGCGACCACCAGGATCCGCCGGGCGCGCGGGCTCGCCACCTTCGCCATGAAGAGCGCCGCGGGGAAGGCCAGAACCGCGCAGACCACCGTCACCGCCGCCGCGACGCCCATCGTGCGCAGAGTGACCGTGCGGTAGACCTCCGAGCTCACCAGCTGGCGGATGTTGTCCAGCGTCGCGTCCCGGACCACCTGCCCGGTGAACACGTCGGTGGTCCAGAACGCCGACACGAGCAGGACCGCGAGCGAGCCGAGGTAGACCACGACAAGCACAGCGAGGGGCGCGACCAGCAGCAGCCCGAGACGCAGCAGCGGATGCCGGTGCAGGGCGCTGGAGATGCGCCGCCGCACCGGCACCTGCTGCGTGCTCACCCCTTGATCTCCTGCCATGCCGCCGTCCACTGTCCGTAGTCCTTGCACGTGACGTCGGTGCGGCCGTCCAGGCACTGGCTGATCGGCGTCGTCCAGTACCAGACCTGGTCGAAGTAGTTCTCGTCGTCGGCGTGGAAGACCTTGCAGTGGTTCTTGTCCGCAGTCTCGGCGCAGGACTTCTTGTTAGCCGGCGCCTCACCGAACCACTCGGCCACCTGCGCGTTGACGTTCGGGTCGATGATGTGGTCGAGCCACTTGTAGGCACACGTCTTGTTCTTGCTCTTGGTTGCGACCATCCAGGTGTCCGACCAGCCGGTCGACCCTTCCTTGGGAAGGATTGCCTCGACGGGCGCCTTGTCCGCCTGCGCGAGGTTGACAATGATCTGCCACGTCGTGCCGACGACCGAGTCGGAGTTCTTGAACGACTGGATCTCCTTCGTGTAGTCCGACCAGTACTCACCGATGTTCGCGTTCTGCGCCTTCAGCAGATCGGTCGCTGCGGCGAACTGCTTGTCGTCCAACGCGTACGGGTTGGTGATTCCGAGGTCCGGCTTGGTCTTCATCAGGTACAGCGCTGCGTCCGCGATGTAGATCGGTGAGTCGTACGCCGTGACCTGGCCCTGGTAGGCCGATGCGTTGTCGAACACCGCGCCCCAGGAGTCGGGAGCCGGCTCCACCTTGTCGGTGCGGTACATCAGCAGGTTGGCACCGCGGCCGTGAGGGATGCCGTAGGAGACACCGTTGACGGAGTTCCACGGCTTCATCTTCAGTGCGTCGAACACGTCTGCGTAGTTGGGCACCAGGTCGGTGTTGACCGGCTCGACGTCGCCGGAGGCGATCAGCCGCAGCGAGGCGTCGCCGGACGCGGACACCATGTCGTACTGGCCGGTCTTCATCAGGTTGACCATGTCGTCGGAGGTCGGCGCAGTCTTCACGTTGACCTGGCAGCCGGTCTCCTTCTCGAACGGCGTGACCCAGTCGACGGCCGGGTCGGTGCTGCCGTCCTCGGCGTACCCGGCCCAGGCCACCATGTTCAGCTCGCCCTCGGGCGTGCCCAACTTGGTCAGCGCCTTGAGCTTGGGGGGAGTGAATGCACCCGCGCTCTCACTGCCCGACCCCTTGCTGCCGCTGCCGGACGTGCCGCCGCCGGACCCGCCGCCGCACGCGGACAGGACGAGAATCCCTGCCGCCGCGACAGCAAGAGCGCTCCTGCTGGTCATCTGGTGCCTCCTTCGGTGGATCCGCTGTGCACGCGGTACACGTGGTCGCGGTGGAACCCCAACCGCACCCGTCGGCCCTGGAGACCGTCGAGCACGGACGACTGCCCGTGGTTGTTCTGGGTGAGGACGACGAGCTCGGGCCCGGCGTCGAGGCGGACCCGTACTCGGGTGGACGGGCCGGCGTACACGACGTCACTGACCTGACCCTCGGCGACGAGCTCGCCGCTGTCAGGGCTGGCACCGTCGTCGAGCAGCCGGATCTTCTCCGGCCGGATGCTGAACGTGCCCTCCTGACCGACGAGTCCGCGTGCCGCCGGACCGTCTACGAGGTTCGACGTGCCGACGAAGCCGGCGACGAACGGGGTGGCCGGGCGCTCGTAGATCTCGCTGGGCGTGCCGACCTGCTCGATGCGACCGTTGTTGAAGACCGCCACCCGGTCGCTCATCGTCAGGGCCTCTTCCTGGTCATGGGTGACGAAGAGGAACGTGATGCCGACCTCACGCTGGATCGACTTGAGCTCGACCTGCATCTGCTCACGCAGCTTGAGGTCGAGTGCGCCGAGCGGCTCGTCGAGCAGCAGGACCTTGGGCCTGTTGACCAGTGCCCGGGCGAGTGCGACGCGCTGACGCTGACCGCCGGAGAGCTGCCCGGGACGCCGGTCGTCCATGCCCTCGAGGCGCATGGTGGCCAGCGCATCCGCGGCTCGGCTGCGACGTTCGGACTTGCCGACTCCCTTGACACGCAGGCCGTACTCCACGTTCTCCCGCACCGACATGTGCGGGAAGAGCGCGTAGTCCTGGAAGACGGTGTTGGCATCGCGGTCGAAGGGGGCGTCGCAGGTGACGTCGCGGCCGGCCAGGTGCACCGAGCCGGCGGTGGGAGTCTCGAAACCCGCGATGAGGCGCAGCACCGTGGTCTTGCCGGACCCGGACGGGCCGAGCATCGCGAAGAACTGCCCGTCCTCTATGTCGAGATCGACCGAGTCGACCGCGATGACCTGGTCGCTGCCCGCGCCGAACACCTTGCGCAGGCCGACCAGCCGAACGGCCACCTCGCCCACGCTGTTCTCCTCCGGCCCGGCCCCGTGGGGGCACGTTAGCGGTCGACGGCGGCATCCGGCGCGGATTTCGTCGTGACGTCTCGGCAACGGTGGAGAAACCGTCGCCGACGGCTGATCCGCAGGCGATCTCGGTCAGTGACCGGTGCCGACCTGGACCAGCGTCGTCGCAGCCCGCCCGATCCGCCAGGCTGATGCGGAGCGGCCGAACTCGACCGTCACCGCGAGCCCGTCGGTGCGGTGGTTCACCCAGCCACTGAACGTGCCGTAGCAGACGCTGCCGCAGGAGTACTCGCGCACCGGCAGCCGCATCCCGGCGGCCAGCGCCCGGACGGTCCGCATGCCGCCGTCGACCTTGCCCACCCCGAACAGCGGCTGATGGAAGATCACCGTCAGCTGGGGGTCGACCCGGCGGACGACCGATCGGACTGTCTCGGACTCCGGCTCCGAGAGCGGGCGGGTGCCCGACCAGGTGGCGGTGCGGGCGCTGCGGTGCCAGCGGTAGGGGAAGTTGCGGTTGAGGTCGACGCCGTTGGCGTTGGTGCGCCGATCGGCGGCGGCGCCGTCCGGGTTCATCGTCGGGATCAGCCAGAGGTCGAGGTCGCGGGGAAGCTTGGCTCGCGTGAGCAACCGGCGCACGACCCGGGTGCCGGCCCGCTCGTCGCCGTGCATGCTGCCGATGACCAGCAGTCGGCGGGTCGCCTCGGGGCGGGCCCGGTGGATCAGCACGATCGGGCGGCCGTTCACCGAGGTGCTGACGACCTCGCGCGTCTTGATGATCGCGCTCGGCTCGGCCGAGGCGGCCGGCGCGTCGTTCTCGCCGGCTGTGGCCGTCGTCCCGGTCGGGACGGCAAGGGCGACCAGCAGGGCGATGGCGGCAAGCGCAACCGACGCGGCTCGGTGACGACGCGTGTGCGGCATGGAACTCAGGGTGTCAGACCAATGGCAGATACGTGGACAGATCGGCGCGTTCACCGCTGGCGGCGACCCGGCCCTCGGCGACCGCCGCCGACCACGTGCTGCCACCGGTGGCCAGCGCGACCCAGGTCATCGAGTCCAGCTCGATGACGTTGGCGGGGGTGCCGCGGGTGTGCCGCGGGCCTTCGACGCACTGCACGGCGCCGTACGGCGGCACCCGCACCTCGACCGACCGGCCCGGCGCCTGCGCGGCCAGCTCCTCGAGCAGGAACCGCACCGCGTCCCGCAGGTCGTCGCTCTCCAGGGTCGCGGCATCGAGCACCCGGGCGAGCGCAGCCCGCCCGGCCACCGGATCCGTCCGCCGCCGCCCAGCCACCCCGTACCTCCCTCCCCCTTCAAAAACACCCCGTTGATCATGCAGGAATGGGGATCTTGGACGTTTCCCCAGGTCAGAGCCCCGAGATTCCGTGTCGATCATGCAGGAGTGGGGATCTTGGTCGCGGACTCACATCGGCATCGGGCCACCGAGGTCGCGCAGGGCGTCGACGGCGACCTGCATCGTCTCCGACCCCACCTCGTCGGGGAGCCTCGGGAGCATCTCCTCCCACAGGGCGAGG
>JBBRVU010000170.1:0-9210 GCA_038246575.1 Actinomycetes bacterium
CAGGCGGTGGCGGCGTATGGATGCCAGTCCAACGCGCTGCGGGCGCTGTGGTTACGCTCGCGTGTCGCGGCGGGCCTGATGTCTGTCGCCCCACAGACACCCCGACCACCTGCGAGGACGAGCACCGTGGACCTCTTCGAGTACCAGGCCCGAGACCTCTTCGAGAAGCACGGGGTCCCTGTTCTCGGCGGGGCAGTGGCCGAGACCGCGGCCGAGGCACGCGCGGCGGCGGAGCGGCTGCTGCCCGAGGGTGGCGGCAAGGTCGTCATCAAGGCGCAGGTCAAGACCGGGGGGCGCGGCAAGGCCGGTGGCGTCAAGCTCGCCTCCTCGGCCGACGAGGCCGAGCAGATCGCCGGGCAGATCCTCGGCATGGACATCAAGGGCCACACCGTGCACCGGGTGATGATCGCCCCTGGTGCGGACATCGCCGAGGAGTACTACTTCTCGGTGCTGCTGGACCGGGCCAACCGCACGTACCTCGCGATGGCCTCCCGGGAGGGTGGCGTCGAGATCGAGCAGCTCGCGGTAGAGAAGCCCGAGGCGCTCGCCCGCATCGCGGTCGACGCCCTCGAGGGCATCGACGAGGCCAAGGCCCGCGAGATCGCCGAGCAGGGCGGCTTCCCCGAGGACGTCCGCGACCAGGTGGCGGTCGCCGTCCAACGGCTCTGGGACGTCTTCGTCGCCGAGGACGCCACGCTGGTCGAGGTCAACCCGATGGTGAAGACGGCCGACGGGCGGGTCGTCGCCCTCGACGGCAAGGTGACGCTGGACGAGAACGCCGGCTTCCGCCAGACCGAGCACGCCGGGCTCGAGGACGAGCGCAGCGCCGACCCGCTCGAGGCCAAGGCCAAGGCGAAGGGCCTCAACTACGTCAAGCTCGACGGCGAGGTCGGCATCATCGGCAACGGCGCCGGGCTGGTGATGAGCACCCTCGACGTCGTGGCGTACGCCGGTGAGGAGTTCGGCGGGGTCAAGCCAGCCAACTTCCTCGACATCGGAGGCGGCGCGTCAGCCGACGTGATGGCCGACGGTCTCGACGTCATCCTCGGCGACCCGGACGTGAAGTCGGTTCTGGTCAACGTCTTCGGCGGCATCACGTCCTGCGACGCGGTGGCCAACGGCATCGTCCAGGCGCTGGAGATGCTCAAGACCCGCGGCGACTCGATCAGCAAGCCTCTCGTCGTACGCCTGGACGGGAACAACGCCGAGGAGGGTCGGCGCATCCTCGACGAGGCCGAGCACGACGTCGTCGAGATGGTGGACACGATGGACGGGGCGGCCCGACGGGTCGCCGAGCTGGCAGCGAAGTAAGGGACGGACGAAGCGACATGGCCATCTGGCTCACGAAGGACAGCAAGGTCGTCGTCCAGGGGATGACCGGCTCCGAGGGCATGAAGCACACCCGTCGGATGCTCGCCTCGGGCACCCAGGTCGTCGGCGGGGTCAACCCGCGCAAGGCCGGAACCTCGGTCGATGTCGACGGCACCAGCCTGCCGGTGTTCGCCGGCGTCGGTGAGGCGATGAAGGAGACGGGGGCCGACGTCTCGGTGCTCTTCGTGCCCCCGGCGTTCGCCAAGGACGCGGTCATCGAGGCGGTCGACGCCCAGATCCCGCTTGCCGTGGTCATCACCGAGGGCATCCCGGTGCACGACAGCGCGGCGTTCCACCAGCACGCCGTCAACGCCGGCAGCACCCGGATCATCGGGCCCAACTGTCCCGGACTGATCAGCCCCGGGCAGTCCAACGCCGGCATCATCCCGGCCGACATCGCGAAGGCCGGGAGGATCGGCCTGGTCTCGAAGTCCGGCACGTTGACCTACCAGATGATGTACGAGCTGCGCGACATCGGCTTCTCGACCTGCGTGGGCATCGGCGGTGACCCGGTCATCGGCACGACGCACATCGACTGCCTGCAGGCGTTCCAGGACGACCCCGAGACCGACGCGATCGTGATGATCGGCGAGATCGGCGGCGACGCCGAGGAGCGAGCCGCTGCCTACATCAAGGACAACGTCACCAAGCCGGTCGTCGGCTACGTCGCCGGATTCACCGCACCCGAGGGCAAGACTATGGGTCACGCAGGCGCGATCGTGTCCGGCTCGTCCGGCACCGCAGCCGCCAAGCAGGAGGCCCTCGAGGCGGTCGGGGTGAAGGTCGGCAAGACCCCGTCCGAGACCGCCCGCCTGATGCGCGAGGTCAGGACCGCCGCCCGCTGACCCACCCACCCACCCAGCGACCGACCGACCCATCCGATCCGCCCGGGACCTATGTGGACTCCGACACACCGCTCCGTCGGCGGGTCCTGTGTCCGCGGGTCCACAAGGGCGGGTTGGCAGGCAGGCAGGCCGGGCGGCGGGCGGGAGGTCGACGGCGGTGGGTTCAGCCGGTGGCCCGGTCGAGGGCGGACTGGAGTCGTCCTGCGGTCCACACCCAACCGGTGGTCGTCTCGGCAGGGTTCGCCGATGCCGACCAGTCGAGCACCACGAGCACGAGGCCCCGCCGGGCGGCGGCCGCCTCGATGTAGCTCGGCTCCGAGGCGACCGACGGGACGAAAGTGCGCGACACCCGTCGGGCGGCCGGGAACCCGTCGACCGGCCCGGCCGGGCGCATCGAGACCTCGCCGTTCGCAGGGTCGACCGGGACGCAGCCGGCCAGATCGCTGCCGACCCGGTCCACCGCGGCCCGGGCTGCCGCAGTGTCGGCGAAGCGCAGCACGTACTCGTACACCCGGGCCTCGCTGCCGTCCTGGTAGAAGCGAGTTGCCCGGACCTCGGTGGCGCCCCAGCCGGCCGGGCGGACCCGGCACTCCGGGGCGGTCACGACCGGCTCCTGGTCGGCGTCAATGAACGGGCCGATGCCGTCGTAGCCGCCGAGACCTGCCAGGTCGGCGGGCCGAACGAACGGCTCGGCGCTCAGCGCGACATCATCGGTCACCGACGTGGTCACCGACGGCGTCGGATCGGCCGGGATGTCCGCTGCCTTCCGGTCACCGACCAGACCCCCGGCGCCCGCTACGCCGACCAGGATCGCGACGCCTGCCAGCACGCCGCCGAGGACCTGCTGTCGGGAGCGCTGGTCGCCACGGCGGCGGACCGAGGCGGAGTCCTCCAGCGCAACGCGCTCGGCGTCTGGCGCCAGCGATCGCAGCAGCTCCTCGATGCGCTCGGGCACAGTCAGCTCACCTCCGCGAGCGAGTTGTCGGACAGGAGCTCGGCCAGCGCGGCCCGGCCGCGGGAGAGGCGGGCCTTGACGGTGCCCTCGGGCGACCGTGTCTCGTGGGCGACCTCGGCGACCGACAGGCCGCCGAGGTGGTGCAGCACGATGGCTCGGCGCTGCGCCTCCGGGATCTGCCTGAGCGCGGTCACGAGCGCGACGTTGTCGACGCTCGGTTCAGGAGCGTCCGGTGCCGGGCCGTGGCGCAGCAGGGCAGCGGCGCCGTTCCTGGCCTTGCGCCACCGGCTCGCTGCCAGCCGCCAGGCCACCGTGCGGACCCAGGCCTCCGGGTCGTCGTAGGCCGACACGGCCGACCAGCGTTGCCAGGCACGGGCATACGCCTCCTGTGCGATCTCCTGGGCGTCGGCAAGATTGCCGGTCATCGCGTACATCTGGTGCACGACGCGGCGGCGCGTCCCCGCGTAGAAGGCGTCGAAGCCCTCCGCGTCCCTGCCGCCGCCCACGCGCGCTCCTTCTGACCGATGACCCCCGGGTCCGGTCCGGGGCGCTGCAGAAGAAGACGCGCGGCCGGGTCGTCCGGTTGCATGCCTGACCTGCATTCTGAACCGGGCCTGGTCGCCAACGGAGCCTCCTACCGTTGACTTGAACCCGCGTGTCGCCCCCTGTCAAGACCTGCATGAGCAGCGACGATGGGTTCGATGACCCAGCAGCTGTCCCGTCCGCCGTCAGCTCGGCGCGGACGCTCCCTGACGTCGTCCTCGGCGCCGGCCGGACGGCCACCGCGCCAGCTGACGGTCGCCGGGATGCTCGCCGCCCTGCAGTCCGGCGGGCTCGGCATCCTGGCGGTGATGGTGCTCGTGCTCGTCGGCTGGGCCACCGCGGCCGACAGCGGCGCCAGCGCGACCGCCGCAGTCGTCGCCGCCCTGCAGACCTGGCTGGTCGGGCACCACGCGACGCTGATCTTTCCCGGCGGGACGTTCTCGCTCGCTCCGCTCGGGCTCACCGCGCTCCCCGTGGCCCTGCTGCACACGGCCAGCCTGCGGGCGGGACGGGCCGCGGGCATCACCGGCAAGCGTGGGGTGGTCTCGCTGACGTCCGCGGTCACCGCGACCTACGCCGTGCTGGCCGTCGCCGTGGCGCTGCTGACCCGCACCGATGGCGTACGCCCCGAGCCGGTGACTGCCTTCGTCGGCGCCGCCGTGGTCGCCGTGATCGCCAGCGGGTCCGCAGCAGTGCGAGCCACCGGCCGGGTGGCCGTGCTCTGGCTCCGGCTGCCGGCGCTGGTCCGGCTCGCGGTGCCGGCGACGGGCGCAGCGGCCGCAGCTCTCCTCGTGGGGGGAGCGGTGCTCACCGGCGCCGCACTGGCGAGCAACCGCGCCGGGGCTGAGTCCCTCGTCGCTGCCCTCGGTGCCGGGCCTGGGGGCGTCGTGCTGCTCCTGCTCGGCTCGCTGGCTCTCGTGCCCAACGCTGTGGTGTACGGGCTGGCTTTCGCCGCCGGCCCGGGCTTTGCCGTCGGCACCGGCACCTCGGTGACGATGGCCGGCGCCCAGCTGGGCGCGGTCCCGGCCGTCCCGCTGCTGGCCGCTTTGCCCCAGGACGGAGGTGGCGGTCTGGCCTGGTCGGCGCTCGCGGTGCCGGTCGTGGCCGGGGTGCTGGCTGCCCTGCTGGTGCGTCGCTGCGAGGGCCATCGGCGCTCGCGTTCCGCCGGGCGGCCGGCGTGGCGGGCCGCGTGGTCGGTGAGCTGGGTCGATGACCTGCGGGTCTCGGGCCTGGTCGGACTGTGTGTCGCCGCTGTGACCGGCGTGCTGGCCGCGCTCGCGCAAGGCTCGGCCGGGCCGGGCCGGATGGCCGAGGTCGGGCCGACCTGGTGGGTGGTCGCCCCGGCGGTCGGCCTCGAGGTCGCTGTCGTCACCGCGGCCGCGCTGTGCGCAACGGCACGCTCCCGAGCCGTCGGACGGACTGCCTGACCGACCTCGGGTGCGACGCCACTATCGTCACGCCGTGGCCACGACCAGGGGAGGGGACTCCGACGGGACCGATCCGCTGCCCCGGATCGTCGTGCTCGCCAGCGGCAGCGGATCCACCCTGCAGGCGCTTCTCGATGCGGCCGGCGACGCGGCGTACGGCGTGGTGGTCGCGGCTGTCGGCAGCGACCGCCCCGACGCCGCCGCCCTCGACCGGGCCCGGGCCGCGGGCGTCGCGACCTTCGTGGTGCCGATGGGTCCGGACCGGGACGCCTGGGACCTCGCACTGAGCGAGCAGGTGGCGGCCTACCGCCCCGACCTCGTGGTCTCGGCGGGCTTCATGCGACTGGTGGGAACGGCCTTCCTCGACCGCTTCGGGGGCCGATTCGTCAACAGCCACCCGTCGTTGCTGCCGTCGTTCCCGGGTGCCCGCGCTGTACGCGATGCCCTGCAGCACGGCGCGAGGGTGACCGGCGCGACGCTGTTCATCGTCGACAGCGGTGTCGACAGCGGCCCGATCGTCGCGCAGGCCGCGGTGCCGGTCCAGGACGACGACGACGAGGCCGCGCTGCACGAGCGCATCAAGGTCGAGGAGCGCACGCTGCTCGCCGACACCGTCGGGCGCATGGTCCGCGAAGGGTTCACCATCACCGGCAGAAGGGTCACGATCCCGTGAGCGAGTCTTCCGAGCAGGACCGGTCAGCCGTCCACAGAGCGCTTATCAGCGTGTCCGACAAGACCGGTCTCGAGGATCTGGCGTCGGGGTTGCACCAGGCCGGCGTGGAGCTGGTGTCGACCGGTTCCACGGCCGCCAGGATCGCTGCCGCCGGGGTGCCGGTGACCCCGGTCGACGAGGTGACCGGTTTCCCCGAGTGCCTCGACGGCCGGGTCAAGACGCTGCACCCCGCCGTGCACGCCGGCATCCTGGCCGACCGGCGCCTCGAGTCCCATCGGGAGCAGCTCACCGAGCTCGGGATCACTGCGTTCGACCTGGTCGTGGTCAACCTGTACCCGTTCGCCGAGACGGTGGCGTCCGGGTCCGATCCTCATCAGTGCGTCGAGCAGGTCGACATCGGCGGCCCGGCGATGGTCCGGTCGGCAGCCAAGAATCACACCAACGTCGCGGTCGTGGTGGACCCGGCCGGCTATGACGAGGTCCTCGCCGCGGTGGTTGCCGGTGGCTTTACGCTGCGGCAGCGGCAACAGCTCGCCGCCGCGGGGTTCGCGCACACCGCGGCCTACGACACGGCGGTCGCTTCGTGGTTCGCCACCGAGCTCGCACCCGAGCCCGACGGCTGGCCGCTCTTCGTCGGGGCGGCGGTCACCCGGGTGGCAGTGCTGCGCTACGGCGAGAACCCGCACCAGCCGGCGGCGATCTACGGGCACACGCAGGGTTCCGCGGGTCTGGTCGGCCTGGCTGGCGCCGAGCAGCTGCACGGCAAGGCGATGAGCTACAACAACTACGTCGACACCGAAGCCGCGCTGCGCTCGGCCGACGACTTCCGGGCCCCCTGCGTCGCCGTGATCAAGCACGCCAATCCCTGTGGCATCGCGATCGGGGTGGACGCCGGACCGGCCGCCGACGAGGACCCGGCCGCGGCAGCTCACCAGCGGGCCCACGACTGCGATCCGGTCTCGGCGTTCGGGGGAGTCATCGCCACCAACACCACCGTGACCCGGGCCATGGCCGAGCAGGTCGCCGAGGTCTTCACCGAGGTCATCGCCGCCCCGGAGTTCGACGACGACGCGCTCGAGATCCTCCGGCGCAAGCAGGCGATCCGCATCCTGCGGGTGCCCGACTACGGCGCTGGCGGGCTGGCCGCTCGCCAGATCTGCGGCGGCTTCCTGCTGCAGGGCGCCGACCTGGTGACCGAGCCGGGCGATGCTCCCGAGGGCTGGACGCTTGCGGCGGGAAGCGCGGCCGACGACGAGACGCTCCGGGACCTCGAGTTCGCGTGGCGGGCCATCCGCTCGGTGAAGTCCAACGCGATCCTGCTCGCGCACGCCGGTGCCACGGTCGGCATCGGCATGGGCCAGGTCAACCGGGTCGACTCGTCACGGCTCGCGGTCTCGCGGGCCGGCGCCCGGGCGGCTGGAGCTGTTGCGGCGTCTGACGCGTTCTTCCCGTTCGCCGACGGGCTGCAGGTGCTGCTCGACGCCGGAATTCGAGCCGTGGTGCAGCCGGGTGGGTCCAAGCGCGACGACGAGTGTGTGGCCGCTGCGTCCGCGGCCGGAGTCACGATGTACCTCACCGGGGTCCGCCACTTCGCGCACTGATCGGTCACCCTGCGCCGCCACCGAGCCCCGCCGAGGTGCTCGAGCCGCCGGTAAAGGAATGGTCAAGGCAATCGGGTGACCTGTACCTCCGGCTCGGAACTGCCGACAGCACCAGAGAACGCGACTTCTCCGGTCGCCGAAGGAAGCAGGACAGGTGCGCTGGACGCTGCAGTCGGTGCGGGTCGGGCTGGCCCGGGCCGCCGTGGCGTATGGGCTGGTCGTCCTCGGCCTCTGGTTCGCGGCGCCGGGGTTTCTCACCACCATCTTCGCGAACGGCGTCGCGACCAAACCCTCCACCGCGATCTGTCTCGTCATGGTGGGCCTCCTCCCGAGTCGACTGGTGTCCGACGGTCGGCTGCGAATGGGTCTGGCGACCGGTGTCGCCGTGGTGAGCGCGGAGACCGTTCTCGCTTACTCCGGGGGCTGGTCGTCGATCACGGCTCACGTGCTGTTCCCCGCCGGCTGGGCAGTCGGTACCTCGGACAACAGCGGCCAGATGACGTTGGGGTCCGCGGCCTCGCTGCTGGCCGTCTCACTGTCCTTCCTGGCGCTGTCGCGCGCGCGGATCGCCACGTCGCTGGCTGCGGTGGGCTTCCTGCTGCCGTATGTGGCGCTCGTGGGTCATCTCTACGGAGTAGGTGGCTTCTACTCGTTCCAGACGTCGACCGGGATGGCACCGATCACGGCGATCGCCGTGATGGCCGTCGCTCTCCCGTTGCTGCTCGACGGGACTCTGCCGTTGCCCAGGCTGTTGCACAGCCGTGGCACAGCCGGGATCCTGACCCGTCAGCTGCTGCCCTGGGGTGTGACCGGGCCCCCGCTGGCCGGCGGCTGCGTCCTCGCCGGCGAGCGACTCGGCTGGTACAGCCCGACGTACGGACTCTCGCTGGTCGTGCTGGCCTACGCCGTGACGACCGTGCTGGCGATCTTCATCGGCGCGCGCGCTGCCGGCCGGGTGGACGATGCCCGGGAGCGGGCCGCGAGCGACCTGGAGGCCTTGAACGCCGTCCTCGAGGAGCGGGTGGCGAGGGCCGTCGAGGACGCGGAGGACGGTCGGGAGCGGCTACAGATGGTCCTGGAGCACACCCCGGTCGGCATCTTCGAGACCGCGGTGGACGGGACCCGACGGTTCGTCAACCGGCGGTGGCGTGAGATTGCCGGGCTGTCGGGGTCCGATGCCACCGGAGCGGCCTGGGCCGATGTCGTGCACCCTGACGACCGGGACGCGGTGACCAAGGCCTGGCAGGCTGCGCTGGGCGAGGGCAAGGAGTGGGCCTCGCGCTACCGCTACCAGCGCCCCGACGGCGAGGTCGCGTGGGTGGACGTGGTGGCCCTGGCCGTACGCAATGGCAGTGGGGACGTCCAGCGTTGGCTCGGGAGCGTCAGCGACGTCACCGAGCAGGTCCGGTCCGAGCAGCTGCTCGAGGAGTCCGAGCAGCGCTATCGCTCGGTCATCGCGACCATGGCCGAGGGCGTGGTGCTCCAGGACGCGGACGGTCAGATCCTGACCGCCAACGAGGCGGCCTCCCGCGTCCTCGGGATGGACATGGAGCAGCTGCTCGGCCGGGCGTCGACCGACCCGAGGTGGCGGGCCTGTCGGGAGGACGGGACGGACCTGCCGGGTGATCAGCACCCGCCGATGGTCGCGTTGAGAACCGGGTGTTCGGTGCGCGGAGCCACCATGGGTGTGCACCGGCCGGACGGGAGTCTGGTCTGGCTGGCCGTCAACGCAGAGCCGTTGTTCGCCGAGGCGCAGGATGACGTCGGCGGCGCGGTTGTCGGCGTCGTGTCGACC
>JBBRVU010000171.1:0-9154 GCA_038246575.1 Actinomycetes bacterium
ATCGGCCGCGCCCGAGGACACCTCACCCGCGACGGCCACCACCGCGCCCGAACCGGTGCCGGACCAGCCGACCGACGGCGGGCGTGAGGGCGGCCAACGCCGCGAGCGTCCGTCCCGTGCAGGACGCCAGCAGGGTGAGCGCCAGCAGGGTGAGCGCCAGCAGGGTGAGCGCCAGCAGGGTGAGCGCCAGCAGGGTGAGCGCCAGCAGGGTGAGCGCCAGCAGGGCGAGCACCAGCAGAGCCAGATCGCGCAGAACCAGGGCGACGAGGACGACGAGTTCGGCGGCCGCGGCAGCCGCCGCCGCCGGGGCCGTTACCGGGACCGCAACCGGGCACGCCGCGGCGGTCGGGACGGCTTCGCGCCGACCGATGACGGCGACCTGCCGGAGATCAGCGACGACGACGTCCTCACCCCTATCGCCGGCATCCTCGACATCCTCGACAGCTACGCGTTCGTCCGGACCTCCGGCTACCTGCCGGGGCCCAACGACGTCTACGTCTCGCTCGCCCAGGTCCGAAAGAGCGGTCTGCGCAAGGGCGACGCCATCACCGGAGCTGTCCGCCAGCCCCGCGAGGGGGAGCGCAAGGAGAAGTTCAACGCCCTCGTCCGGCTGGACTCGGTCAATGGCGCCGAGCCCGAGAAGTCCCGCAACCGCGTCGAGTTCGGCAAGCTCACCCCGCTCTACCCGCAGGACCGGCTGCGCCTCGAGACCGAGGCGCACCTGCTCACCACTCGCGTGATCGACCTGGTCGCGCCGATCGGCAAGGGCCAGCGTGGCCTGATCGTGTCACCGCCCAAGGCCGGCAAGACCATGGTCCTGCAAGCGATCGCCAACGCCATCACACAGAACAACCCCGAGGTCCACCTCATGGTCGTGCTCGTCGACGAGCGCCCCGAGGAGGTGACCGACATGCAGCGGTCGGTGAAGGGCGAGGTCATCGCCTCGACGTTCGACCGGCCGGCCGAGGACCACACGATCGTCGCCGAGCTGGCGATCGAGCGCGCCAAGCGTCTCGTCGAGCTCGGCCACGACGTCGTCGTCCTGCTGGACTCGATCACCAGGCTCGGCCGGGCGTACAACCTGGCGGCCCCGGCATCCGGGCGGATCCTCTCCGGCGGTGTCGACTCGACCGCGCTCTACCCGCCCAAGCGGTTCTTCGGTGCCGCCCGCAACATCGAGAACGGCGGCTCGATGACCATCCTGGCCACGGCGCTTGTCGAGACCGGGTCACGGATGGACGAAGTGATCTTCGAGGAGTTCAAGGGCACCGGCAACATGGAGCTCAAGCTCGACCGCAAGCTCGCGGACAAGCGGATCTTCCCGGCGGTCGACGTCGACCCCTCGGGCACCCGCAAGGAAGAGATCCTGATGGCCAAGGACGAGCTGCAGGTCACCTGGAAGCTCCGCCGGGTGCTGCACGCCCTCGACACCCAGCAGGCCCTCGAGCTTCTCCTGGACCGGATGAAGAAGACCCAGAGCAATGCCGAGTTCCTCATGCAGGTGCAGCAGACGATGCCGATGCCGGGCAACGGAGCGAGCGACGACGACTGACCGCTACGCCTGACATCACCCGGACGGGCTACTCCGAATGGCCCGCCGTGTGAGACATGGGTCCCAATCCTGGTGCTCACGCTTCAGCGGGGCCAGCACTGAGCCGAATTCTGTCCTAGTTGACGCACATCGCCCTGGTGAGCGTCCCAGGCAGGAGGCTCAGAAATGCAGGTTGCTCGCTCGCGCGTTCACGTGGCCAAGATCGTCGGCACCGTTCTTGCCGCCGCGAGCCTGGGCCTGGTCTGGGCCACTCCGGCGTCCGCAGCAACGGCGCCCGACAAGTCCCTCTCCCCGTTCGTCTCCTGCTACTGGGACAACGGCGACAACACCGTCACGGTCAGCATCGGGGTCACGAGCAGCAACACTGAGACCGTCGAAGCACCGGTCGGGGTCAAGAACAAGGTCACCGGGGTCCAGGGAGTCAAGGATGACTTCGGCCAGCCGACGTCGTTCCTGCCCGGTCGCCGGGTCAACATCTGGGCACCCACCGTGTCCAGCCAGGACATCGCCAAGGGCGCGGAGTGGAACCTGACGGGGAACAAGCTCGACCTCGGCAGCGTGACCCAGTGCTCGGCCAAGCCGGTCCCGGCCGAGGGCAACGCGCTCGCCGTCCTGGCGTTCAGCGTGCTCGTCGCCGGCGTCGGATCCTGGGCAATCTCCGGCCGGGGGCGCCGGCCGGGTGCCTCTGGAGTGGCGTGAGCACGCGACTGATCGGTGCGGCCGCCATCTTGCTGGGACTGATGGGGTTCTCGACCATGGTCGCCGCCCCGGCGGGCGCGGCAACGGTCACCTGCCCCCCCATGAGCAGCGCTGTCTGCAAGTCCATCACTCCGGTCGCGGAGTGTGTGTGGAGCAACAACGACGGCACCAGCACCGCACTGTGGGGCTGGGTCAACCCGACCAGCGACACCGCCTCCATCCCGATCGGGAGCAAGAACCGCATGTCGCCCGGAAGTAACGACCAGGGCCAACCGGTCCTGCTCGGTCCGGGGACGAACCGCAACGTGTTCACCACTACGTTCTCCGGATCGTCGGGGTCCTGGCGGCTGGCCAACGCGACGGTGACCGCCGACGGCAAGTCGCCGCGGTGCGCCACCAAGCCAGTGCCTCAGGTCGGCAACGTCGGCGCCCTCCTGGTCGCGATCGCAGTTCTCGCGATGGGGGCGCTGCTCGCCATCGCTGCTCGGCCGCGCACGCGGCTGGTGACTCCATGAGGGTGCTGGCGATCGGCGCGCACCCCGACGACATCGAGCTCGGCTGCGCCGGTGCGCTGCTGCGCCACGTGGCGGCAGGCGACGAGGTCACGATGCTCGTCATGACGCCGGGTGAGAGCGGGCCGCAGGGGCTCACCTCGAGGGTGCGCGAGCAGGAGGCCGCGGCCGCGGTGATCGGCGCGAGCCTGATCTGGGGGACCTACAGCGACGGATTGATCCCGACCGGCCGGGAGGCCGTGCGGCTCGTCGACGACGCCGTCGCTGCCGTCCGGGCCGACGTCATCTATGCACACGCGCCCAGCGACACCCACCAGGACCACGTCGCCACGTCTCAGGCTGCGCTTGCTGCGGGCCGTCGGCTGGCACGGGTCCTCTTCTACCAGTCACCGTCGACGACCTCGTTCGACCCGACGGTCTTCGTCGAGGTCGACGGGACCCTGTCCGGCAAGCTGGCAGCTCTGCAAGCGCACTGGTCGCAGGTCATGCAGTGCCCGATGGTCGACCTGGACGCTGTCCAGGTCAGCGCGAGGTACTGGGGGACCCGGGCAAAGGTCGGCTATGCCGAGGCATTCGAGAGCCCCCGGTTCGTCTGGGACATCGGCCATCAGATCGCGGTCAAGAGCCTCGACGACGAGCTTGCCGAGCTCGACGGGGAGAACGGTGAGGGGGACCACGGCGGGGGTCCCGACCTGCTGACCCGCGTCCTGCCGTGAGCACGACCCAGTCGGTCGACAGCGAGCCGGAGCTCGGGGAGACGTCGCACGGGACCGCCGCCGAGGCGGCGCCCTGGACGTTCCTGTGGCTGCTCGGCGGCGGCGCGCTCCTCGTCGCCCTGGCGGGGGTTGACCGCGCGATCATCACGGTCTCCGTTCTGGTGAACCTTTCCTTCCTCGTCTTCTTCCTGCGCCACGTCGCGTTCGCGTCGGCGGCGATCCGGTGGGCACCTCGTGATCTCTACGACGTCGCCGAGGTCGACATCGAGTTCCGGCCCAACGTCAGCGTCCTGGTGGCCTGCCACAACGAGGGGCTGGTGGTGGACAACCTCGTCCGCGGCCTGCGTGCCTTGCACTACCCACGGTCTCGTCTCGAGATCATCCTGATCGACGATGCGTCCACCGACGGCACGGGCGAGCAGCTCGAGTCACTGACGTCGGGTGAGCGCCACATCACGGTGCTCCGCCGGGCTGCGGGGTCGGGGGGCGGCAAGTCCGGGGCACTCAACGACGCCCTCGCCATAGCGCGCGGCGAGGTCATCGTCATCTTCGACGCCGACCACATCCCCCGTCGGAACGTGATCGAGCGGCTTGTCAGGCACTTCCAGGACCCCCGAGTGTCTGCGGTCCAGGGCCGGTGCATCGTGCGCAACTCGATCCAGTCCAAGCTCGCCAGGTCGATCGCGATCGACTACTTCTCGGGATACCTCGTCAACGAGTACGGCCGGCAGGCCCTGTTCGAGCTCCCTGCGTACGGCGGGGCCAACTGCGCGGTCCGGGCCAGCACCCTGCGTGCACTAGGCGGCTGGAACGTCAACAGTGTCACCGAGGACACCGATCTGACCTTGCGCGTCGTCCTGCGTGGCGACCGGGTGCGCTACGACATCACTGCGGTCGACACGGAGGAGGGCGCGACGACGCTCGGACGCTTCATCAAGCAGCGGTACCGGTGGGCAAGGGGCCACCAGCAGGTCTGGCGTGACTACCGGCGCTACGTCCTGCGCTCGGTCTCCCTGAGCCCGATGGAGAAGCTCGAGACGATGTTGTTCCTGCTCGTCTACCACGTCCCGGTGCTGTGCGCGGTCACGCTGCTGATGACCGTCCTGCGCATCGCCGGCATCGGGCCACAGGTCAGCCTGTTCGAGCTGCTGCCGCTCGCGGCGCTGTTGTTCGCCGGACCCTTCTGCGAGCTGGCTGTCGGCCTCCTGGTGGGCCGCGCGCCGCGGCGGTCAGCCTGGTCGATTGCCTGGATGACGCCCATCTTCTTCGTGTTCATGCTGGTCTGCACCAAGTCGTGGGTGGACGGTGTCCTCGGCCGCCCCTACTCGTGGGTCAAGACGGCTCGGTCGTCGTGGAGCCCGTTGCAGGGGGAAGCGAGCGACCCGCTCGTCGGCGAGGTGTCCGGATGACGCGGCGCAGGATCCTCGTCTTCAGCTCGCTCGGCCTGTCGCTGTTGGTCGCGATCGGCGGTTTCCAGCTGCTCAACGGCCCCGCGAGGAAGCTCGAGTCGGCGCTGGTGATGGTCTTCATGAGCCCGTTCGGCGACCGCGCCTCCGTGGTGAACGAGACGTACTTCCAGCTGCTTCCGCCCGGGCAGGAGGCGTTCCGGGCTCAGCTCACGCCGTACTGCTCCTCGATCATCCCTGTGCTCGCCCTCATCTGCATCGGCTTCTTCATCCTGCACGGGCCCTGGTCGCGACGGGTGATCTCGGTCGGTGCCGCAGTCGGCCTCGTCCTGCTGTGCAACGTCGTGCGGATCAGCGTGGCCCTCTGGGCCGGCTACGAGATGGGCGGCGGCGCGCTGGTGCTCTTCCACGACTGGATCGGGACCTTCTTCGCGCTGGTCTACACGCTCGCCGGGTTCTTTCTGATGCTCTACCTGCTGCTCCCGAGTGCGACGGCACCGATTCCTCGTGCCGCGAGAGTTAGCGACGTGCTCTAAAGAGCCTTGATCATTCATCCGAATGGAGCAGAGTGAGCATCGCTGCGAGTTCCGCTGGGGCACCTCCGCTGATCCTGGCTGTCGCCCTCCTGATCGGAATCGCGGCGCTGATGGTCGCGGCCTGCTGGCGGTTCGTGCGGCTCTGGCGGATCCGCCACGGCCTGGCCGCAGGGCTCAGCGACCCTGATCCCGCGGTCCGGGGGGTCGCTGTCGCGCAGGCCGGGGAGATGGGACTCACCTCCACGGCTCCTGCCCTGCTTCGGGCCGTGCGCTCGGAGACGGACGCCTCCGTGCTGGCCTCGGTCGTGCGCACTGTCGCAAGTCGCCAGTGGGAGCCTGCCTCCACCGGCGCGGTGGTCGAGCTGCGGCTTTGGGCCAGAGCCCACGCGGAGAAGCACCCGGAGATCCGGCGAACTGGGTCCAGCGCCCCGCTCCTTGCGGGCGTGGCTGGGGCGGTTCCTCCGCCGTCCCTGGACCCCGGCCGGGCCAATGAGTTCAGAACCAGGCAGGACCACGTCCCGGATGACGCGCCCGACGCGCAGCCCGGCCCCGCCGTGACGTACGGCCCCCCGGAAGACTCCGACGCGCTCGCACCGACGCGCGTCCTCGTGACGGGTGTGGGGGGTCCGGCAGGCGTGGCGGTCGTCCAGGCCCTGCGTTCCCGCGGCCACTACGTGATCGCTGTCGATGCAGACCTGAGTGCGGCGGGGCTCTACCTCGCCGACGAGTACCACGTGGTCCCGCGGGCGGATGACCCGCACTATCTCGCCGCGATGCTCCGGGTCGGAACGGTCACGGATGCACAGGCGCTGTTCGCAACCGTGGCCGAGGAGTACCGGGCGCTCAGCGGGGCGGTGGAGTTCCTTACCGAGGCCGGCATCCGGACGTTGTTGCCCACATTGAGATCGGTTGAGCTATGCATCGACAAGTGGGCGTTCTCCGAGCATTTGCGCGGTGAGGCGGTGCCGGTGCCGGCGACGGGCCTCGGCACGGCCGACGGCGTTCCGGGTCCCTGGGTGGTCAAGCCCCGGTTCGGGCGCGGATCGCGTGACGTCGTCCTGGCCCGGACCCGCACCCAGCTGGCGGCCGCTCTACGGCACGTCCCCGAGCCCATCGTGCAGTCCCAGCTGACCGGACGTGAGTTCACCTGCGACGCACTGGTCGACCGGAGCGGCGCGCTCGTCGCGACGGCTCCCAGGTGGCGGACCGAGACCCGAGGCGGCATCTCTACCAAGGGCACGACCTTCGACAACTCGTTCGTCACCGAGGCCGCATCATTGGCCTTGAAGGCGGTGGGACTCGTCGGGCCGGCAAACCTGCAGGGCTTCATCGACGATGAAGGTGCTGTCACTCTCCACGAGATCAACCCGCGAGTCTCGGGGGGGCTGCCGCTCACCCTGGCTGCTGGCTGCGATCTCGTCGGGGAACATCTGCGCGACATCCTGGGCATGGCGGTGCGGCCGGAGCGGCTCGTCGCCCGGCCGGGCGTGTCGATGACCCGATACTTCTGCGAGGTGTTCCGGGGATGACCGGGCTCGCCGTCACCGTGGCCGTGGGCACCCGACCCGAGGTCATCAAGCTCGCCCCCGTCGTCACGGCGCTCCGCGTGGCCGGGTACCCGGTCCGCTGCGTCGCCACCGGGCAGCACAGCGACCCTCGGATGTACGCCGACCTGTTCGCCGAGCTGGGCTGCCAGCCGGATGCAATCTGGACCCTCGAGGGGGATGAGGGCGAGCGGGTCGGGCAGCTGCTCTCGGCTGCCTACCGGGATCTCGCAATGCACCGACCGGACTCCGTCCTGGTTCTGGGTGACACCTACACGGCCCCACTCGTGGCGATGGCGGCCCGCCGGGCGGGGGTCGGCGTGGTACACCTCGAGGCCGGCCTGCGTTCATTCAACGAACGATCCATGGAGGAGTGCAACCGGCGGGCCGTGGCGGCGCTGGCCACAGTCCACCTGGCACCCACCAAGCTCGCTGCCGACTTCTTGCGCCGCGAGGGTGTGCCGAACGAGCGGATCCGGGTGGTCGGCAACCCGGTGCTGGACGCGATCCGGGGGTCCGGGGTGGCCCGGGTCTCCCGTGAGAACCGGCACGGCACCCTGCTCACCGCCCACCGGGCGACGAACGTCGATGACCCAGGTCGCCTCGCCGAGCTGGTAGCAGTGATTCGCGGTCTTGCCGGACGCGACGGTGGGGTCCTGTTCCCAGTGCACCCCAGGACCCGCGACCGGCTGCGCGAAGCGGGGTACTGGGACGCCCTGCAGGAACTCCCCGGAGCCGAGCTCGTCGACCCGTTTCCGTACACCTTGATGTTGCGACACCTGGCGGCTTCGCGGATCGCGGTCACCGACAGCGGGGGACTGCAGGAAGAGGCGTCGTTCCTCGGCGTCCCGGTCGTGGTCATGCGATCGACCACCCCGCGCTGGGAGGGTGTCGAGACCGGTGCCGCCGTGCTCGCCGGCCTGGATGAGCACCGAGTGCTGTCGGCGGTCGATGCCATGACCGATGACGAGCTAGATCGCATCGCTGCGCTGAGCTGCCCCTACGGTGACGGTCACACGGCCGGACGGGTCGTGGCCGCGCTGGCCGATCCGGCGCTGCGCGCACTTGTCGCCCCGCGGGAGCCGATGCTGGCCGACGCGCCGCCCACGGCCGCGGCGGTGCCTGCGTGACCGTCGCTGACCAGGACCCCGGCCGGATCACCAGGGATGCCGTGCTGGGCGTCACCGTCGACCTCGACGACACGTTGTACCCGCAGGCTGACTGGCTCGAGGGTGCCTGGACCGCGGTCGCCGATCGTGGCGCCGCCCTGGGCATCGACGGAAGTGCCCTGCGCGAAGCCCTGGTGCGTGTTGCCGCGGGCGGGTCCGACCGGGGCGCGATCATCGATCGGGCACTCGCGGAGATCGGAGTCCGCGACTCGCCGCCCGTGGATGAGCTGGTCCGAACCTTCACCGGGCACCGCCCGGACCTGCTGTCCCTCTATCCGGGGGTCGCAGAGGCCCTGGCTTTGCTGCGTTCGCGGGTCGAGGTCGTCTGCGTCACCGACGGCAACCCCTGGATCCAGCGGGGCAAGATCGCCGCGCTCGGGCTCGGCAACCTGCTCGACCACGTCGTGGTGTCCGACGAGCTGGGCGGCCGCGCCGTCCGGAAGCCGCATCCGCTGCCCTTTCGCCGGGCGCTGGCCCTGCTGGGACTGCCACCCGAGCAGGTCGTGCACATCGGTGACCGGCCGGGCAAAGACGTCGAGGGAGCAGCAGCCGTTGGTATGCGCTGCGTCCGGGTCCGCACCGGCGAGTACGCAGCGGCCCCGGACCCTGCGCCGGCCGCATGGCGGATCGTGGAGACCTTCGCGGCCGCCGTGGCTCAGTGCCGCCCGCACCTGGTCGACGCCCGGGAACACCGGAGCCCCCTCGCTCGGTTGTGAGGGGTGCGCCAGTCTCTGGCAGACTGGTCCGCTGGTTCCGGTTCACGTCGCGCCTGCACGATCCCGACGCGGCGACCCGGCGCCCCTGACCCGAGGAGAACGCGTGAAGCCCGACATCCACCCTGACTACGTCGAGACGACTGTTTCCTGCAGCTGCGGGAGCACCTTCACGACGCACAGCACCGCGAAGAACGGCGTGATGCACGCCGAGGTCTGTTCGCAGTGCCACCCCTTCTACACCGGCAAGCAGAAGATCCTCGACACCGGCGGCCGCGTGGCCCGGTTCGAGAAGCGCTTCGGCAAG
>JBBRVU010000172.1:0-9146 GCA_038246575.1 Actinomycetes bacterium
CGAGCCTCTGCAGCAGCTCATGGATGGGCAGGTTGCTGGCGCCCTCGATGTGACCCGAGGCGAACTCGTCCTCCCTGCGCACATCCACCACGACCGGGCGCTCAGCGTTGGCGGTCATGGCCTCGTGCAGATCCTCCCAGCGGACGGCCGGGTACGACGAGAGGTCGCCGTTGGCCAGTGACTCCACCGGGCCGGTGGCTGCCGCCACCAGTCGGGAGCGGTCGATGCCGATCCGGGCCAGGTCGCGCTGCGCCTCGCCCACCTGGTCCGGGGAGTCGCCGACGAGCACGATGGGCTCGTCCCAGGGCAGCACCCAGCCGACGTACGTCGTGAAGTTGTCAGCCAGCTCGAAGCTGAGCGAACCCTTCACGTGTCCTGCGGCGTAGGCCTTGCGATCCCGGAGGTCGACGACCCAGAGTCCATCCTCGAGCCGCGCCCGCAGCTCGTCGGCGTCGAGATCGGTGGGCGCGTCCAGCTGGACCGGGCCGGCGCCGCTCATGTTCAGCGGTCCCATGTGCGCGTAGTACCTGGGGTACGCCGCCAGTCCGGCCACGAGGTCGCGCACGAATTCGTCCTCGTCGTCGGTCGTGAGTGCGTTGTTCGTCTCCTGCTGCTCGCCGATGGTGCTGACGTCCTTGACGGTGGCCGGTCCCGACGAGCAGAAGCTGCCGAAGCCGTGGGTGGGGTAGACCAGGGTCGCGGGGGAGAGCCGGTCGGCCAGCATCCGCGCGGAGCGGTACTGCTTGCGGGTCAGCTCGTCCGTCCGGGCCGGGTCGACGAGGTCGGTGCGACCGACGCTTCCGTACAGCAGGTTTCCGCCCGAGAAGACCGCCCGGTCCTCAGCCGCCGGGTCCTCGATCAGGTAGGCCAGGTGGTGCACCGTGTGACCCGGGGTCGCCAGCACGGTGACCTGCAGGTTGCCGGTGGTCCAGGAGTCGCCGTCTGCCGCGGCCTGGCGCTCGAAGGCCACGTCGTCGCCTGCCGCGACCACGTACTGCGCCCCGGTCGCGCGCGCCAGCTCGAGGCCGCCGGACACGTAGTCGTTGTGGATGTGGGTCTCGACGACATGTGTCACCCGGACCCCCGCCCGCTCGATCTCGGCGAGGACGCGGTCGAGATCGCGTTGGGGATCGACGACGACCGCCACCTCACCGTCGTGCACGAGGTAGCTGCGATCTCCCAGTTGCGGGGTTTCGATGGTCTGCACGTGCATCGTGGCCTCCTCATCGGGTGCGGACGCACCCCGATCAGCTCGAAGAGCCGAAAAGTACGGACATCTCTTGCGCCACGTTACCGAGTGAACGTAGCCTCTGTCACGCGTGGTCGTCCGACCCCGGCAGAAGGAGTGACGCATGCGGTACGGGTTCGCGATCGACCAACGAACCTGCATCGGCTGCCACGCCTGCACGGTCGCGTGCAAGACCGAGCACGAGGTGCCGGTCGGTCAGTTCCGGACCTGGGTGAAGTACGTCGAGAAGGGTGAGTTCCCGGCGACCACCCGCGAGTTCGGCGTGATGCGCTGCAACCACTGCACCGATGCCCCCTGCGTGAAGATCTGTCCGACGAAGTCGCTCTACAAGCGTGATGACGGCATCGTCGACTTCGACAAGGAACGGTGCATCGGCTGCAAGAGCTGCATGCAGGGATGCCCCTACGACGCGATCTACATCGACGAGGACACCCACACCGCCGCGAAGTGCAACTTCTGCGCACACCGCATCGACGAGGACATCGAGCCTGCGTGCGTCGTGGTCTGCCCGACCCACTCCATCTGGGTCGGCGACCTGGATGACCCGACGTCAGGCATCAGCAAGCTGATCAACAACAACGCGACCGCGGTTCGCTCGCCGGAGCAGAGCACCGGGCCGAACGTCTTCTACCTCGGCGCCGATCGTGCCGTGCTCGAGCCGCTGGACGCCCCGGTGGATCAGACCTACATCTGGTCACAGCCCGACGAGCACCGGGCCGAGGTCAGTGCAGGCCTGCCCCGCGACGAGGTGACCCAGGCGCGGACGACCTACAACACGGCGCACCCGCGCCCGTGGGGCTGGCGGGTCACGACCTATCTGTGGACCAAGGGCATCAGCGCCGGTGCACTGTTGGTCGCCGCCCTCGCGATGTTCCTCGGGACGGACCTGGGGGTCATCGGCACCGTCGTGGCACCGGCCCTGGCCCTCGCGTTCCTGCTCGTTACCGGCGTCCTGCTCGTCGTGGACCTCAAGCGGCCGGAGCGGTTCCTCTACATCTTCCTCAAGCCCAACCCCACGTCGTGGTTGTTCTGGGGGTCGGTCGCGCTGGCGGTCTACGGTGCGGTCGCCGGGGTGTGGCTGCTCCTCGGCATCGCCGCCGAGGTCGGGTCCTTCGATGCCTCCTCGGCCTTCTCGGTGCTGCGCTGGTTCGCCGTGCCTGCTGCTGCGATGGCCGCCGGTTACACCGGATTCCTGTTCGGGCAGGCCGAGGGACGGGACTTGTGGCAGTCGCCACTGTTGTTCTGGCACCTGCAGGTCCAGTCGCTGATGGTCGGAGCCGGTGCCCTCGCAGTCGTGCTGCCATTCGTCGACGTCGGGGGAGCCGGTGACCGGCTCGTCGTGCGGACCCTCGTCCTTGCGTCGGCCGCGCACGTGCTCATGCTGGCGCTCGAGTACGGCGGCCGGCACCCCACCCGGCATGCCATGGCGGCCGCACACATGGTGACCCACGGCCGGTATGCCCGGCTCTTCTGGTCCGGCGCTGTCGGCGTGACAGTCGTGGCCACCGTCGTCGGCGCCGTGTCGTGGGCCGGCGGAGCACTTGTCGCTGCGCTGCTCGCGGGCCTGCTGGTCCAGATCGCCCTGCTGGCCTACGAGAGTGTGTTCGTACGCGCCGGGCAGGACGTCCCCCTCTCGTGAAGGAGACCGCGTGACCACCGAGAGCACGTCCTCTCCGTCCTACGACCTGCCGGGCGCCCGACGGCACGAGAACCTGCGCAACTACCCGCCGCCCGAGCAGTGGGACTCGTTCGTGCAGATGGACGCAAAGGCGCACCCGCGCAAGGTGCCGCGGGAGTTCATGCTCATCCCCACCACCTGCTTCAACTGCGAGTCGGCGTGCGGGCTGCTGGCCTACGTGGACAAGGAAGACCTGTCCATCAAGAAGGTCGAGGGCAACCCGGCCCACCCGGGCTCGCGCGGCCGCAACTGCGCCAAGGGCCCGGCCACGATCAACCAGATCAACGACCCCGAGCGCATCCTGCACCCGCTGAAGCGGACGGGAAAGCGCGGTGCCGGGGAGTGGCAGCAGGTGACCTGGGACGAGGCGCTCGACGACATCGCCGGCCGGATCCGCGCCGCGATCGTGGAGGGCCGCCAGAACGAGGTCATGTACCACGTGGGTCGCCCGGGCGAGGACGGCTTCGCCGAGCGCTTCCTGATGGCGTGGGGAGTCGACGGGCACAACAGCCACACCAACATCTGCTCGTCGGGTGCCCGGTTCGGTCAGTCGCTGTGGGGCGGCTTCGACCGGCCGTCGCCCGACTACGCCCACGCCAAGGTGATCCTGCTGCTCTCCAGCCACCTGGAGACCGGCCACTACTTCAACCCGCACGCGCAGCGGATCATGGAGGGCAAGCTCGACGGCGCCAAGCTCATCGTCGTCGATCCCCGCATGTCGAACACTGCCTCCCACGCGAACCTGTGGATGGCGCCGTGGCCGGGCAGCGAGGCGGCGATCCTGTTGTCGATCGCGTCGTTCCTGCTGCGTACTCGTCAGATCGACGCGGCCTACCTCGAGCGCTGGTTCAACTGGGACGTCTACCTGGACAACCTGCACCCCGAGGCCCCTCGGACGTTCGAGGCGTTTCTCGACCTGCTGACCGAGGACTACGCGTCCTACACCTTCGAGTTCGCGGCCGCTGAGGCGCAGATCCCTGTCGAGCAGATCGAGGAGATGGCTCGGCTCGTCGCCCAGTGCGACGGCCGGCTGGCGGCCCACGTGTGGCGCTCGGCAGCCGCCGGCAACTACGGCGGCTGGGCGGTGTCGCGGGCACTGTGGTTCGTGCTCGCCCTCACCGGGAGCATCGGTGGCCGCGGCGGGACCAGCCCCAACGGCTGGGACAAGTTCATCCCCCACGGTCCGAACATGCCGCCGGCGCACGAGTCCTGGAACGAGCTGACCTGGCCGGCCGAGTACCCCATGTCCACCAACGAGATGTCTATCCTGCTGCCGCACTTCCTCAAGGACGGACGAGGCAAGCTCGACGTCTACTTCAGCCGGGTCTACAACCCGATCTGGACCAACCCCGACGGCTTCAGCTGGCTCGAGGCGCTGACCGACGAGTCGCTGCTGGGCCTGCACGTCGCCCTGACCCCCACCTGGAGCGAGACGGCCGAGTTCGCCGACTACGTGCTCCCGATGGGGCACTCGCTGGAGCGGCACGACACCCACTCCTACGAGACCCATGCCGGCAAGTGGCTGGGTTTCCGGCAGCCCGTCCAGCGGGTCGCCCGGGAGAAGATGGGGATGCCGGTCTCGGACACGCGCGACTCCAACCCGGGCGAGGTGTGGGAGGAGAACGAGTACTGGTTCGAGCTGTCCTGGCGCATCGACCCCGACGGCTCGCTGGGGATCCGGAAGTACTTCGAGTCGCCGTACCGCCCCGGCGAGAAGATCACGGTCGACGAGTACTACCGGTGGATCTTCGAGAACCAGGTCCCTGGCCTGCCGGAGAAGGCGGAGCGGCTGGGTATGTCGCCGCTGCAGTACATGCGCAAGTTCGGCGTCGTCGAGGTCGCCTCCGATGTCTACCGGGTGGATGAACGTGAGCTGACCGAGGCCGAGCTCGAGGGCGCCGAGCCGGACGAGAACGGCGTGCTGCGCAAGCCGACGACGATGGAGTCCGTCCCGCCGCTGGTCGGCGAGGCAGGCGCCGTCGGCCTCGAGCACGCGGACGGCAGCCGGTCCTTCGGCTGGCTGACCCCGTCCCGCAAGCTCGAGGTCTACAGCCCCGCTATGCGCGACTGGGGCTGGCCGGAGTACGCCACCCCGCAGTACATCGAGTCCCATGTCAGCCGGCGCACGATCGACGGGGACGCCGGGGAGTTCGTGCTCGTCCCGACATTCCGGCTCCCGACGCTCATCCACACCCGCTCCGGCAACGCCAAGTACCTCAACGAGCTGAGCAACACGCACCCGCTCTGGATCAACACCAAGGACGCGGTCCGGCTCGGCGTCGCGACCGGGGCACTGGTGCGCGTCTCGACCAGGATCGGTCACTTCGTGGTCAAGGTGTGGGCCACCGAGGGCATCCGCCCCGGCGTGATCGCGCTGTCACACCACATGGGCCGGTGGCGGCTGCGCGACGGCGAGGGCAGCCGCTGGGTCACCGGCATCGTCGACCTGTCCAACGACGGCGAGGGGGTGTGGACCATGCGCCAGAAGCAGGGGGTGCGGGCCTTCGGCTCCGAGGACAAGGACAGCGAGCGCATCTTCTGGGACGACCCCGGTGTGCACCAGAACCTCACGTTCCCCGTCCAGCCGGACCCCTGGTCCGGCATGCACTGCTGGCTGCAGAAGGTGACCGTCGAGCCGGCGCACGACGGGGACCGCTACGCCGACGTCGTGGTCGACACCCGCAAGTCTCGCGAGGTGTACACGGAGTGGCTGGGCAAGACCCGGGCGACCCGTGGCCCCGAGGGACAGCGCCGGCCGGAGTTCCTCATGCGCCCGGTCAAGCCCAAGCGCAAGGCGTTCCGGGCGCCGTCCACGCAGCCCCAGACCGACCAGAACCGATAGGCAGACATGGGACTCCTCCGGCGACAGACGAGCCAGCTCACGGCTGCTCAGCTCGCCGACGTCCGCGAGGCTGTCGGTAGGGTCGAGGACCCGGAGATGCACCGGCCGATCGCCGACCTGGGGATGCTCGGCGACGTCACAGTTGACCGGTCCGGGCGGGTGCGGGTCGAGGTACGGCTGACCACGTCGAGCTGTCCGCTGCGCGAAACCTTCGGGGCGGCCGTGACCGCCGCTGCTGTCGCTGTCGTGCCCGACGCGCCGGTCGACGTCGAGTTCGGGGTGCTCGACGAGCGGGCTCGGCGTGACCTTGCGATGATGCTGCGCGGCTCGGGTCCCGCGGCCGCAGCCGGCCCGATCGCCCCCCGGATCTACGCCGTGGCCAGCGGCAAGGGCGGGGTAGGCAAGTCGTCGGTCACCGCGAACCTCGCGGTCGCCCTGGCCGACCAGGGTCTCGCCGTCGGTCTGCTCGACGCCGACGTGTGGGGCTATTCGGTGCCCCAGCTGTTCGGCACCCGTCGCGCGCCGGTCGCACTCAGCGGCCTGATGTTTCCCGTGGAGGCGCACGGCGTCCGGCTGATGAGCACCGGATTCCTGGTCGGCGAGGACGAGCCCGTCGTCTGGCGGGGACCGATGCTGCACAAGGCGCTCGAGCAGTTCCTCGGTGACGTGCACTGGGGCGAGCTCGACGTGCTGCTGCTGGACCTTCCCCCCGGCACGGGCGACATCACGCTGTCGCTGCTGGAGCTGGCACCGACGGCTTCCTTGCTCGCAGTGACCACCCCCCAACCCGCGGCACGTGCCGTTGCGACCAGGGTGGTCCGGATGGCGAAGGACATGCGCATGCCCGTGGCCGGGGTGGTCGAGAACATGAGCGTAGCCACCTGCGAGGCATGCGGTCACGGCACGCCGCTGTTCGGCGCCGGAGGAGGCGCCGAGCTCGCCGACGGCGCCGGCGCCGCGCTGCTGGCGCAGGTGCCGCTCGACATGGCCTTGCGTGAGGCCGGTGACGCCGGTGTCCCCGTAGTGCGCCGCGATCCCGGCGCGCCCTCGGCACAAGTCCTGCGCGAGCTGGCAACCGCGTTGCCCGTCGTGAAGCGCAGCCTCGTCGGGGTGCCGCTCCCGCTCAGCGTCGCCTGACCGATCGCTCGATCGCGACGTCAGGGCCGGAGCAACGCCCCGGACGCGGCTGACACCAGCAGGACGGTCAGGACGAGCATGGCGGGCAGGGGGCGGTACAGCGGCGTGGATCCGCCGCTGACCCGCCGCATGATCGTGCGGTAGCGGGTCGGGGCCACGAGCACACTGGTCAGCGCCCCGGACGCCATGACCGCGATCCCGAGCGCCAGCTGGATGGCCCCCGAGTTCGCCCGGCTGTCATGAACGAGCACTGCGCCGATGCCGACGAACCCGAACCCGGTGCGCTCCCAGGCGAGGGCCGTCCGTTCAGCAGCAGCGACGAAGTGCAGGATGCGGTCGGGGGAGTCAGGCACCGGAGGCTTCAGGAGCCGATGGCCACGAGGATGACAACCACGGCCGCGACGACGGCGACACCGGTCGCCACCAGGCGGGTCATCGATGTCGGTGGCAACGGCCTGCCCTCGCGCATCGCGCGCTCGCTCTTCTCCCATCGGAAGTAGGCGGCGGCAGCCAGCACGGCGGCGAAGGCCATCAGCACGAGCCCGAGCACGTGCTTCGAGCCGTCCGGGCCGAAGTCGGGAAGCACTGTCACGACGGCGACGCCCCCGGCCAGCATGGCCAGCGACGTCCGGATCCAGGCCAGGAAGGTGCGCTCGTTGGCCAGCGTGAAGCGGTAGTCGGGGTCGTTCCCGACCTGGTCCAGCGGAACCCGTCCACGACCTTGTCGTCTCATCGACGGACCTGCTCTCCTGGTGGACGACCCCTGGCCTGGCGGGAGCGGACAGGATATCGTGACGTGCACGGTTGTCCGGACCGATCGCGTAGCCACCGGCGACACCCGCCCGGCAAGGAGAGGACCCGTATGACACTCGTGGACACCCCGGCAGGATCCGTCGATGCCAGCACGGTGGCCACGTGGCGCCGAGAAGACCCGTCCCTTCGCATTCTGGACGTGCGCACCCCCGGTGAGTTCGAGCTCGGGCACATTCCTGGCGCGGTGAACATCCCGCTGGCCCAACTCAAGCACGTGTGCGCCGACGTGGCGCGCAACGTCTCCGGCCCGCTCGTGGTCACGTGTCAGACCGGGCCGCGCTCGCGGGAGGCGGAGCAGCTGCTCCAGGACCACGGATGCGCCAAGGCCACCCTCCTCAACGGCGGGTTGAACGCCTGGCAGGCCGTCGGCGGCGACATCGAGACGGGCCGCCCGCTGTGGTCCCTGGAGCGCCAGGTGCGCCTCGCCGCCGGCTCGCTGGTGGCAGCGGGCGTGCTCACCAGCTTGAAGTTCCCGGCCGCTCGCTTCCTCTCCGGAGCCGTCGGCGGCGGGCTGGTGTTCGCCGCGGTGAGCAACACCTGCGCGCTGGGCAACGTGCTAGGGCGGTTGCCCTACAACCAGCGCAGCCGCCAGGACGTGGACGACGCCGTCCGCGCCCTGACCGCCGGCTGACCGGGCCGGCTCGGATCGCGGGAAGCGGGGTCGTGCGGGACGCCCTGACCGGACGGCTCCCGACCCGCGGCGACCTGGTCGCCGGGTTCAGCGTCGCCCTGGTGCTGATCCCGCAGTCCCTTGCCTACGCGGAGCTTGCCGGGCTGCCCGTCGTCCACGGGCTCTACACGGCCGCGGTGGCGACCACGGCCGCCGGTCTGATCGGTTCGTCGCCGTACCTGCAGACCGGTCCGGTCGCCCTGACCAGCCTGCTCACCTTCGGCGCGCTGGCGCCGCTCGCTTCTGCGGGAAGCGAGCGGTTCGCTGTGCATGCGGCGTTGCTCGCCCTCATCGTGGGTGTCACGCGGGTCCTTCTCGGGCTGCTGCGATGGGGCGTCGTCGCGTACCTGATGAGCCAGCCGGTGGTGAGCGCGTTCACGGTCGCCGCTGCCATCCTCATCCTCTCCTCCCAGGTCCCGAACCTGCTCGACGTGCGCGTCGACCAGGCGAACCCGCTGGCGGCCGGTCTGGACGCGCTCGCCAGTCCGGGCGGCTGGAGTGTGGTGGCGATCGCCGTCGGGCTGGGGACGATTGCGATCATCGTGGGCGGTCGCCGGCTGACGCCGCTGTTCCCCGGGGCTCTGGTGAGCAGTGGCCTGGCCCTCGGCCTCAGCGCCGTCGGCTGGATCTCGATCACCGAGGTCGGCCGCATCCCGAACGGGCTTCCCCCGCTGAGCCTCGATCTGCCCTGGAGCTCGCTCGGATCGCTGGTGGCGCCCGGTGTCGTCATCGCCCTCGTCGGCTTCGCCGAGCCGGC
>JBBRVU010000173.1:0-8978 GCA_038246575.1 Actinomycetes bacterium
ATGACGCGCAGCGTCCCGGTGATCCGCTGCCCCCGGCGGACGCGCTGGTGACCGCCACGGCGGGGCTCGGTCTGGTCGTGCTCGTCGCGGACTGCGTTCCCGTCCTGTTGTCCTCCGGCCCCGGACAGGTCAGCGCGGCCACGCACGCCGGCCGGCGGGGTGTTCAGTCCGGCGTGGTGACGGCGACCGTCACGGCCATGGTCGACCTCGGGGCACGAGTCGAGGACATCGAGGCCGTGGTCGGGCCAGCGGTGTGCGGGGGCTGTTACGAGGTGCCCGCCGAGATGGCCGACGAGCTGGTCCAGCGGGTGCCGGCCACCGCGGCCACCTCCCGGGGCGGGACGCCGGCGCTGGATCTGCGAGCGGGAGTCGTTGCCCAGCTGCTGGCTGCCGGCGTCGAGACCATCGGCATCGACCGTCGGTGCACGGTCGAGTCACCGGACCAGTTCTCCCATCGCCGCGATGGCGTCACCGGGCGCTTTGCCGGAGTGGTGGTGACGTGACCGGCGACGACCCGCGCCGCAGCGAGATCGCGGCCAACCTGGCTCGCGTGGAAAACCGGGTCCAGATGGCCTGCAGCTCCGCCGGCCGGTCGCGGGACGCTCTCACGATCGTCGCGGTCACCAAGACCTTCCCGGCCAGCGACGTCGCGCACCTGCACGCGCTGGGCGTCCGCGACGTGGGAGAGAACCGCGACGGTGACGCCGCCGCCAAGGTGCGCGCGTGCCAGGAGCTGGGGCTCTGCGACCTACGGTGGCACTTCGTGGGTCAGGTGCAGCGGAACAAGGCCGGATCGGTGGCGTCGTACGCCGACGTTGTCCACTCCGTGGACCGCCAGCGGCTCGTGCCCGGGCTCGACCGCGGCGCGGGGTCTGCCGGCCGTCGGGTCCGCTGCCTGGTCCAGGTCGACCTCCGCGACGAGCCCGGCGACGACTCTCGCGGGGGAGCCGATCCGAGCGACGTCGAGGAAATCGCTGCCGCGGTGGCAGACGCCGAGCAGCTCGACCTCGCCGGTGTGATGGCCGTCGCGCCCCAGGATGTCGACCCGGCGGCCGCCTTCGACCGGCTCGCGGCGATATCGGCGCAGCTGCGCCGGACCCATCCGGGCGCCGATTCCATCTCCGCGGGAATGAGCGGAGACCTGGAGGCGGCCATCGCCGCCGGCGCGACACACCTGCGGATCGGTGCCGCGTTGCTCGGTTCCCGCCCGTTGCTCGGGTAGCGTGCGATCAGCGATGAATCACGCAGGATTCGTCGACTCGACTGGAGGGCAGTCAGGCATGGCCGGCGCGATGCGCAAAGCAATGGTCTACCTCGGCCTCGTCGAGGATGACGACCGCTACGACTACGACGGTTACGACGAGACCTACGACGACGATCACGACGGGCGGGCGGGCACGGCCCGGTCGATGGCGACGGTCGGGGGCGCTCGTGAGGAGCGCGGCGCTGTGGCGACGATGCCGCAGCGGGGGACTCGTCCCTCGACCGCAGTGCCGGGTCAACGTCCGTACGACCGGATCACGACGATCCATCCGCGGACCTACAACGAAGCCAAGCAGATTGGTGAGAGCTTCCGGGAGAGCACCCCGGTGATCATGAACCTCTCCGACATGGACGACTCGGACGCCAAGCGGCTCGTCGACTTCGCGGCCGGGCTCGTGTTCGGTCTGCGCGGC
Source organism: Actinomycetes bacterium (assembly GCA_038246575.1). Taxonomy (GTDB): domain Bacteria; phylum Actinomycetota; class Actinomycetes; order JACCUZ01; family JACCUZ01; genus JACCUZ01. The sequence continues at coordinate 1,677 of JBBRVU010000173.1, forward strand.
ACGATCGAGCGGGTCACGAACAAGGTCTTCCTCCTCTCGCCCGCTGACGTCACGGTCACCGCCGAGGACAAGGCACGGATGGCCGAGAGTGGCTTCTTCAACCAGAGCTGAGGCCGCCGGGCTCGCGCGCGCGCCGGCCCACTGCGGAGACCTGCCATGAGCATCGTCGGCCAGGTCATCACCCTGGTCCTCTGGCTCTTCTTCATCCTGCTCATCTCCCGGCTCGTGCTGGACTACATCCAGATGTTCGCGCGGTCCTGGCGCCCCAAGGGGCCGCTGCTGATCGTCGCCGAGGTCGTCTACACGGTGACCGACCCGCCGCTGCGGGCGCTGCGTAAGGTGATCCCGCCGCTGCGGCTGGGCACGGTGAGCCTGGATCTGTCCTTCCTGGTGCTCGTCATCCTCGTGAACATCGGGATCTGGCTGGCGGGGTATTTGTGAGTTCACCCGCCTCATGCGACACAATGGCGCGCTGGTGGCGCGCGACCAGCCGGCTGGCTAGTCCAGCTGGTGCCGGCGACGTCGGTGGGCATCCCGCTCACGACCGAGGAACTACCGAGGAGATTCCAGAGGTGACGGTATGCCGCTGACCCCTGAGGACGTGGCCAACAAGCAGTTCACGAGCACCCGGCTCAAGCCTGGCTACGACGAGACCGAGGTCGATGAGTTCCTCGACGAGGTCGAGGCGGAGCTGACCAGGCTCTACCGCGAGAACGACGAGCTGCGGAACAAGGTGTCCGCGGCCGCTCGAGGTGGCGCGGCCGAGGCGCCTGCCGCGGTCCCGGCCTCCGATCAGGACGCCGGCCGTGTCACCCAGGAGAACGAGGAGCTGCGGCAGAAGCTCACCGCAGCACAGCGCCAGGTGACCGAGGCGAACAGCCGGGCGACCGCTGCCCAGCAGGCTGCTCAGGCCGCCCAGCAGGCGGCCCAGGAGGCGGCAGCGCAGGCGCCGGCGGCGCCGGCACCGGCCGCACCGGCGGCGACTGCGGCGGGAGGCGCCGAGTCGGCAACCGGCATCCTCGCCCTGGCCCAGCGCACGGCGGACGAGCACATCGCCGAGGCGCGCACCCAGGCCGATCGCATGATCGCCGAGTCGCGCACCCGCGCGGACCAGCTCAAGCGGGAGGCCGAGGACAAGCACCGGCAGACGATCGGGACGCTGGAGACCGAGCGGGCCACCCTGGAACGCAAGGTCGAGGAGCTGCGCGCGTTCGAGCGCGAGTACCGCACCCGCCTCAAGTCCTACCTGGAGGGCCAGCTGCGCGAGCTCGAGGGCCGCTCCACCGAGGCGCCGGCCGGTCAGGGCGGTTCCGGCGGGCCAGGTGGCGCGTCCGGTCCTGGTGGGTCGCAGCCGGGTGGCCAGGGCAGCCAGCCCGGCCAGGGCGCACAGGGTGGCGGGCAGCCGGCCCGCACCAGTCAGCCCGGCCAGCCGGCCGGTGAGTCCGGCGGCCGACCCGGACAATCCAGCCAGCCCGGTCAGCAGCCGCCGCGCAGCCCGTTCAGCCCCGGCTCGCCGGTGGCGGGTCAGTCACCGAGTGGTCCGCCCGAGCAGCCCTCCGGCGGCCACCGGCTCGAGGACGGACCGCAGGGGTAACCAGCACGTACGAAGTGAGACGCGCCGACGTCGATGGGCCGGGGGGAGGGCCCACCGGGGTCGGCGCGCCTTGTTCAGGGTGCCGGGGGCGGCGCGACCGGGTGGTCGCGGTCAGCTCCCGGTGGCGGCGAGCCGGCGGAACGGATCGGCCGCCGGCGGCGCGGGCATGCTGATGCGGGCTCCGTCCGCGGCCAGGCCGCCGAGGTTGAGCACCTGGGCGAGGATCGAGAGGGTCGTGTCCCCGGCGTCGACGCCGGCATGGGTGACCATGACGCGGTAGATGGTCGCGTAGTGCCTGGCAGGGGTGTCGTAGCTCCAGTCCACCGAGCCGAGGTGGACCGCAGTCCCCTTGGTGCCGGAAGGACCGTCGAACGGGCCGCTCCAGAGCTGGATGCCGGCCGGGCCGGCCGAGAACTGGCCGCCGGTGCCGACGTCGTGACCCTTCGCGGCGGCGAGCAGCTCGCGGGTCTCGCGCTCGGCGAGGACGAGGGCCGGTCGGACCTGACTGGCGAGCGCCGGGACCGCGACCGCGCCGTCCTTGAGGCGCAGGCCTCCCGTCGGAGGCCCTCCGAAAGGTACGACGTGCAAGCTCACCGTGACCTCCTGGTGGACTGCGGCAGTGGCCGGCTCGGCGCCGGCCGTTGCAGAAGTATCGGCTCGCTGACCCCCTGTTCAGCACTCAGCCGAACGGGTGATCCGCAGTAACGCGCGCTCGGCCACGCATCAAATGGGGACAGGACAGACGCGTGCGATACCGAACCTTTACCGCGTTGGACCCGGGCGCTACTGCAAACGGGTGAACGAGAAACGCAGACCGAGGTCCGAATCGTGCTGGATGTCGCCGGCCGGGTCCCCGGACTCGAGGCTGGTGGCCAGCACCTCTCGCGCCACCAGCTCGGCGTGCTCGGTCAGGGCTTCGGCCACCTCGCCGCCGGCCTGCCAGCGGACCTGGATCCGGTCTGTCACCTGCAGCCCCGCAGTCTTGCGCGCCTCCTGGACGAGGCGGACCACCTCCCGGGCGAGACCCGCGCGGCGCAGCGCCGGTGTCAGCGTCAGATCCAGCGCGACGGTCTCGCCCGCGTCGGTCGCCACCGCCCAGCCCTCCCGGGGAGTCTCGGTCAACAGCACGTCCTCGGTGGTGACGGTCACCGACTCGCCGTCCACGAGGACGCTGGCCGTCCCGTCGGTGCGCAGCGACTCGGCAAGGGCGGCGGCGTCGGCAGCCGCGATGGCCGCGGCAACGGTCGGGGTCTGCTTGCCGAACCGCTTGCCGAGCGACCGGAAGTTGCCCTTTGCGCTGCGGTCGACCAGCTCGCCCGCGAGCTCGTCGAACCCGTGGACGTTGAGCTCCTCCGCGACCTGAGCACGCAGCTCGTCGGGCAGCTGTGCCCACCCTGGGGCGCCGACCAGCGCGCGGCCGAGGGGCTGGCGGTTGCGCACCTTCGACTCGCTGCGGGCCGCCCGGCCGAGCTCGACGACCCGTCGCACCAGTCCGACCTGTCGGGACAGCTCGTCGTCGACCAGCGAGCCGTCGGCCACCGGCCAGGCGGCGAGGTGCACCGAGCCGGGCAGCTCCGCACCAGCCGCTCGTACGACGTCCTGCCAGATGCGCTCGGTGACGAACGGCACGACCGGCGCCATCACCAGGGTCAGCAGCGCGAGGCACTCGTGCAATGTCGCGAGCGCCGCCGGGTCACCCTCCCAGAAACGGCGGCGCGATCGCCGGACGTACCAGTTGGACAAGTCGTCGACGTAGGCAGCGAGCAGGCGGCCGACCTGCTGGGTGTCGAACAACTCGTACGCCTCGGTGACCTCGGCCACCAACCGGTGCGCCTCCGAGAGCGCCCACCGGTCCAGTGCCGGACGATGCGCCGCGTCCGGCCGGGCGCCGTCGGCGGGTGACCAGTCGTTGGCGCCTGCGTACAGGGTGAGGAAAGACGCGGTGTTCCAGTAGGTCAGCAGCGTCTTGCGGACGATCTCCTGCAGCACTCCGTGGCCGACCCGTCGCTGCAGCCAGGGCGAGCCGCTGGCGGCCATGAACCACCGCAGCGCGTCGGCCCCGTGGTCGTCCATGAGGGGGATCGGCTGCAGCACGTTGCCGAGGTGCTTGCTCATCTTGCGGCCGTCCTCGGCGATCAGCAGGCCCAGGCAGAGCACGTTCTCGTACGACGAGCGACCGTGCACGACCGTGTTGACCGCCATAAGGGTGTAGAACCAGCCGCGGGTCTGGTCGATCGCCTCGCAGATGAACTGCGCGGGGAACGCCGCCTCGAAGCGCTCGACCGAGCCCTCCGCGTGCGGATAGCCCCACTGGGCGAACGGCATCGAGCCGGAGTCGTACCAGGCGTCGATGACCTCGGGCACCCGGCGCATGGTTGCGTCGCACCCGTCGGCAGAGCACGGCAGTGCGACGTCGTCGACGTAGGGGCGGTGCGGGTCCAGCGCCGACAGGTCCTGGCCCGCGAGCTCCCCGAGCTCCGCCAGGGACTCGACGCAGACGAGGTGCGCCGCGTCGTCGGCGCAGCGCCACACCGGCAGTGGTGTGCCCCAGAACCGCGACCGGCTCAACGCCCAGTCGATGTTGTTGTGCAGCCAGTCGCCGTAGCGGCCCCACTTGATGTTCTCGGGGAACCAGTTGGTCTTCTCGTTCTCCGCGAGCAGGGCATCCTTGACCTGGGTCGTACGGATGTACCAGGACGGCTGTGCGTAGTAGAGCAGTGCCGTGTGGCAACGCCAGCAGTGCGGGTAGGCGTGCTCGTAGGCCAGGTGGCGGAAGAGCAGGCCGCGCTCGTCCAGGTCGCGGACCAGGGCCTTGTCCGCATGCTTGAAGAACTCGCCGCCGACCAGGCGCACCGACTCCTCGAAGTGGCCGTCCGGCCGGACCGGCCGGACGACGGGGAGGCCGTAGGCGCGGCAGACCACGAGGTCCTCGGCGCCGAAGGCGGGGGACTGGTGCACCAGCCCCGTACCGTCGTCGGTGGTGACGTAGTCGGCGAGCACGACCAGGTGGCTGGGTCCCTGGCCCGGCTCCGGCTCCGGCCAGTCGACGAGCTCGAAGGGACGCTGATAGGTCCAGCGCTCCATGTCGGACCCGGAGATGCGCTCCTGCACGGTGAAGCCCTCGCCCAGCGCCTGCTCGACCAGCGCCTCCGCGACGATGAGGGTCTCCTCGCCGTTGGTGGCGGTGACGTAGGTGACGTCGGGCCGGACCGCGACGGCGGTGTTGGAGACCAGCGTCCACGGCGTCGTGGTCCACACGAGCAACGCGGCCTGGCCGGCGTAGGGCCCACTGGTCAGCGGGAACCGGACGTAGACGCTCGGGTCGACGACCGTCTCGTAGCCGCCGGGCTGACCCAGCTCGTGGTCGGAGAGCGTCGTGCCGCACCGCGGGCAGTACGGCGCCACGCGGTAGTCCTCGGTGAGCATGCCCTTGTCGAAGACCTGCTTGAGCGACCACCAGACGCTCTGGACGTACTCGGGGTCCATCGTCCGGTAGGGCTCGGTCATGTCGACCCAGTAGCCCATCCGCTTGGTCATCGTCTCGAACTCACCGACGTGGCGCAGGACGGACTCGCGGCAGCGGGCGTTGAACTCCGCCACGCCGTACGCCTCGATGTCCGGCTTGCCACTGAAGCCGAGCTCCTTCTCCACCGCGATCTCGACCGGCAGCCCGTGGCAGTCCCAGCCGGCCTTGCGGACGACGTACCTGCCCTGCATCGTCTTGAACCGGGGGAAGACGTCCTTGAAGACGCGGGCCTCGACGTGGTGGACGCCGGGCATGCCGTTCGCGGTCGGGGGGCCCTCGTAGAAGGTCCAGGGCTCGCCGTCGGCGGTGGCCGCGACACTCGCCGCGAAGGTGTCGTTCTCGGCCCAGAACGCGAGGATGTCGCGCTCCATCGCAGGCAGGTCGACGCGCGGAGGCACCGCGGCGTAGCGGCGGGTGGGGCGGTTCTCGCTCACTGCAGGTGCTCCTTCGGCGGGTGCTCGACTCTGCCGAAGGGACGGGGCCCGGTGGTGCGGCCCCGCGGTACCACCCTCCTTGGCCGCCGCGGTCGGTGGGACCGGCGACCCGCTCGTGTCGTCCTGCTGCCGGGTCTAGTTGGCCCGCCGCTGGTGCGCGGGGGCCGTTCTTCCGGCGGCTCGGGGGTGATGGCCCCATCGTCGCGGTGCAGGTACGCCGCTGATGCTACCGGCCGCCGCCACTGCGTTTCCCGGCGACATCCCTTCTGACAACCCCCCGGTTGGCGGGGCGGCGACCGGGTAACCGTGTCGCAGCCCCGCCAACTGCGGCAGTCACGCCGGGAAGGAGCTCGTCCAGGTGAAGTCCGGGTGGGCGGCCGCCAGCGCCAGCAGCCGCCGAAGCGACCGCAGCGGCGGTTGCCAACCCCGCGAGATCAGCGCGTCCGCAGTGAGCAGGACCGCCAGCACGATGTCGTGGCGCACGGTGTGGCTGCCGAGATCGACGACGAGCCGGCCGCCGATCGCCAGCCGGGTCCGCCGGACGTCGTCGGCCTCCTTGGCACTCATCGTGAGGTGCTGCGCCCCGTTGATCTCCGCGGTGACCTGCCACTCGTCGAAATCGGCGTCGAGGTAGTAGCGACCACCGGCGCGGCGGACGTTCCGTTGCCGGCTGGGCTCGGGAAGGCCGAAGCGACGCAACCCGCGCAGGTACTCCAGCTCGGGCAGCGAGTGGGACCCCCCGGCGACGTCCTCGATCGTCTCGAGCAGCAGAGCCCGGCGGCGCAGAAAGGGCCGCGCCAGGACCAGCTGGCGCAGTGCCGCGGGCCTGACGAGCCGCTGCTGTACGGCTGCCGCCAGGATCGTCCGGCACGCGCGCTCGCTGCTCGCTGCAGAGGCCGCGTCCACAGTTGCCCGATCCCGTCTGATGCGTGGGGGGCTGCGCCTGGCCACGTCGCCGCGCGCGAGGTGGCGGCTCTCGCGGACCCGGACGGTGACCCCGTCGACGACCAGGCTTCGTCGGCCCGACCCGTGCGGCGCCAGGGTGACCACGTCGCTGCTGGTGAAGCTGCGGAAACCCTCGGCCTCCAACGCCGTCAGGCCACCCAGGACGCCTGCCGGTCCGCTGTGCAGCACCCCCACCCAGTACTCCTGCAGCCGAGACAGCGGCCCGGAGTGCAGCACGAGGACGTGCGGCCCGACGGGACGCCAGAGCTGGGCATCGGTGCGGCGGCTCATGAGCTGGCGGCCGACGCCGAGCAGCCCCAGCTGGCTGCGCGAGACGACCTGGGCCTGGGAGTCCAGCAGGCGCTGGTAGGCGGGAGATGCCAGGGCCGGGGAGGTGGGCGGCATGGCGTGCAGGATCGGCCGCCGAAGCCGCCTCCGAGTGGTTGTCCACAGAGCCGACTGCCGCCCGTGGCGCCGTCCACAGGCGCGATCGCCACCGGCCCGCACCGAGGTTGGCGGGGCTCCGACACGGTAACCGTGTCGCAGCCCCGCCAACGGCCCCTCGGGGCGCCGCTGGGTGGGGCTGCCCCGCGTGCTGGGGTGGCTGCCTCGGCGAGCCCATTTGGTCTGTGACCAGGGGGGACCTATCCTGCCGCCACTAATTCCTGACCTTGATCGTTGCGGTCAGGTGGCGGGTCGCCCAAGGCAAGGGGGCCGAGATGGCGGACCAAGAGTCGAGTACGGGCATGGTCACCAGGGGTCGCGCACAGCGGGTCGTGGCCGTGGTCTCGGCTGCCCGGCAG
>JBBRVU010000174.1:0-8976 GCA_038246575.1 Actinomycetes bacterium
CGGCATCACCGGCCGGGCAAACTCGACGCTCGCCATCGGCGACCCCGGCTGCGCGCTCGAGGACGCGCTCGAGCGGGTCGGCGCCTTCTACGCCGGGCGCTCCCTGCCGCCGCTGCTGCAGCTGCCGCTGGTCGATCGGGCGAACCTGGCCATGGCCGACCTGGGCTGGGAGCGCCTGCACACGACCGTCGTGCAGGTCGCGCCCATCACGTACGTCGTCGCCGCCGCCGGCAGCCACTTCGCGCGGGACGACCTGCGCGCGGTTGTCGAGCCGGTGCCCTCGAGCGACTGGCGTGCCCTCATGCATGACCTGGACACCGGGGACCCGCGGTCGCACCTCGCGATCCTGACCGGACCGCCCGTCGTCGGGTTCGCCACGCTCCACCGTGACGGCGAGCCCGTCGCCATCGGTCGGGTGTCCGTCGAAGGCGAGTGGGCCGGGATCACATCTGTCGACGTAGCGCCGCACGCCCGGCGCGAGGGTCTCGGCCGAGAGGTGATGCGCACTCTGCTGGGATGGGCAGAGGGGCGCGGGGCCCGGTGGACGTACCTGCAGGTCCGCAGCTACAACGACGCGGCGCTGCGGATGTACGCGCAGCTGGGCTACGTGACCCACCACCCCTACTGCTATCGGTCCCGGGCCTAGGTGCTCTGCGTTGGCTCGGTTGTCGGCTTCGGCTTCGGCTTCTTTGTCGGCTCCGGAGGTCCCGACCGGCCACAGACAACTTGGTTCTCCGGGTTGTACGAGGTGCGGAAGTCCTCGGACCTGACCTTGGTGCCACCGGCGTAGAACAGCCGAGTGACGACCACCTTGAAGCCCAGCACCCCGCCGCTCGGCACGCAGTTGCCCTCGCTCAGCCCCGTGGGACGCGGGTCGTAGACGGTGCGGAAGGACCGGAAGTCGGTGCGCCCTGACTTCACCGACTCGATGCGGTAGCGGTCGGTGCCCCACACGCGGACGGTCACCGAGCCGTTGGTGTAGCTGGTCGTGACGAAGACCGCGTGCTCGTCGTCGTCGTTCTTCACCCGCAGGTCCTTCGATCCCCAGGCCACGGTGGCCTCGCGTCCTTCGGGGTAGCGCGAGATGTAGAAGCTGTGCGGGTGGTACTCCACGAAATCCAGCCCCGCGAAGTAGAACGCGTTGAACGTGGTGGTCACCAGCTGCGAGACGCCACCACCGAAGTCGACCTCCAGCTTGCCGTTGTTGATGATGATCCCGGCCGCGAACCCTCGCGCCTCTGTGCGCTCGCCGACCGTTCCGTTGAAGCTGAACTCCTCGCCGGGCAGCACCAGCGTGCGGTTGAGCAGGTCGGCAGCACGGTGGATGTTGGTCAGTCGCGGCGCGAAGTCCGACGGGTAGTACGTCGTGAAGCTGGCGACCAGCTCGCGAACGCCGAGCCCCCGGGCGGTGGCCGTGGTGACGTCGGGAGCGCTGACCTCGAGCGGCACGGTGACTGCACGGTCCGACCCGGTCAGTGTCAGCGCCGGCAGCACAGCCGCAGCCAGCGTGGCGGGCCGCACTGCCTTTCCCTGCTTGGCCGGGACGAGCTGCGGCGAGCCCGACGAGACGTCGAAGGTGGCGTCCTGGCCGGGCTGCTCGACCTCGGCGAGCTCGTCGGCGACAGCGGCGTGCAGCCGACGACCGTTGAGCTTGGGCTGCAGCACCCCGTCGGCATCCGCGGTGAAGCTCAGGGCCTGCGCGATGGCCTCGGGCTGGATCGCTGCGGTCGTGCCCTCGACGGTCAGCGGCACGGCGGCCGACACCGCCGGCTCGGCGATCTCGGTCACGGCGCGCTCGACCTCCGCGGCCTTGACGGCCGGCTCGACGACCTTTGCCGGCAGCCGCACCCGCTTGCCGTCCGCTCCCCGGAGGTGGCGCGGCGTCAGGTAGGCGGCCCGGAGCCTGTCCATGGTCCGGGGCCGGTCCAGCGTGATTCCCTCCTTGGCCTCGACGCGGACCACCTCGGACTTCGAGAGCTCGACCGCTCCGTCGACGGGCTCACGGTCCACCGTGTCTGCCAGCCGGGCCACCTCGGCCCCCAGCGCGGCGCGGTCCACGGCGGCGACGGGCGCAACCCCAGCGCCGCCGATGAGGGCAACGACCAGGTCCACCGGGTTCCAGGAACGCGTCCTTGCCGCGTCGACCGTGGCCGCCGCGTCCAGGGACAGACCCGCGCGGCGCGGCGCGACGGTCGAGTCGACGTCGCCGATCCGGACGGGGATCGGTGCCCGCGACTCGTCGGCGAGCTCACGCTCCAGCACGCGGGTGGCCGCGGCGGGAGACCGGCCGCCGATGGCGACGCCGAGCACGGTGGTTCCGCGGGCGATCCCGGGGCCCACCAGGACGTACGCCCCGACGTACAGCACAGCGACGACTACGACAAGCAGCCCGAGGGCCAACGGCACCGGTCGGAGGACCCACGGCCGGTCGGCCGGGTCGGGCATCCGCACCGGGTCAGGCCAGCCGGTCGTAACGGCTGCTGTGGTAGATCAAGGGCTCGCCGTCCCGATCACCCTCGGTGACCGACAGCACGGACCCGACGAGGATGTCGTGGTCGCCGCCGTCGTAGACCGCGAACGTCCGGCACTCCAGCCAGGCGATGGCGCCGTCGAGCAGCGCCGCACCGGTCAACCCCCGGTGGTGGGGGTGCATGTCGAGCTGGCCGACCAGCGGCCGACCCTTGGTGGCGAACCACTCGGCGGCCGGCCGGTGGGCGCGGTCCAGGATGGACACCCCCCAGGTCCCGGCTTCGAGCACCGCGTCGTGGAAGCGGGCCTCCTTGTCGACGCAGACGAGAACGAGGACCGGGTCCAGCGACACGGACACGAAGGCACTGGCGGTCATGGCGTGATCGAAGGCACCGACCCGGGTGGTGACGACGGTGACGCCTGACGCGAAGCGGCCGACGGCGCGCCGGTAGGCGGCGCCGTCGACGGCGGGGTCAGGCGGTTCGACCGCGGGGGCGGACATCGACCCCGAGGTTACCTGCCATTCCGCGCGGTTATCGCCTCAGGCGCTGACTCGCCCGGCCAGCCGGGCGTTGCTGATGACCACGGCCGCGGGCTGCTCGACCAGGCGCAGGCTGTTCAACGACGCCTCCCCGAAGGCGTTCTTGGTCGCGCTGGAAAGAGCAAGGCAGCCGACGATCCGACCGCCCGCCCGCAGCGGCATCGACAGGAAGGTGGCCATCCGACCCTCGTCGTCCTCCCCCAGCAGTCCGTTCGGGTCTGCGACCCGCGGCACCAGGTCGTGGACCATCACCGGGATGTCGGTCACCTGGGTCACCGCGTCGGCGATCGCACCGAAGAACTCGGTGTACTGCCTCTGCGAGGTCTCCCCCGCAACGGTCAGGTAGGTCACCCGGTCGTCCAGCATGCACACCGCGGCCAGGTCGTAGTCGACGACCCGGCCCAGGACTCCCAGGACAGCGGCGACCGTCTCCTCGAAGCCGTGAACATCTGCGGCGATCTGGGTGACCTCGGCTGACACCGATGCCTCGTACAGCTTGCGGTCGAGAAGCTCGGACACCCGAGCGAGCACCTCGTCGTCGGCGAGCTCGACCGGGTCCGGGCGCAGCGGCGGTCGCCCCCCACGGGCGGTGTCGGCAGCGGCGACGACCTCCTCGACCGCGGCGACGAGCTGGGGGGCTTCGAAGTCCTTGGTGAGGAAGCGGTCGGCGCCGGTCTGGGCGCCCCAGTAGCGGTCGGAGGCGGCGTCCAGCGAGGTCAGCAGCAGCACGGGGATCTCGCAGGTCTGCCAGTCGTCCTTGAGCAGTCGCGCGGCCACGTAGCCCGACAGCCGCGGCATCTGCACATCGAGGATGATCGCGTCCGGCTGGATCCGGAAGGCAGCCTGGACCGCCTCGACCCCGTCCTCGCAGGTCACGACCTCATAGCCGCCCCGCTCGAGCACGGTCGAGACGATGCGTCGCAGGGTCGGGCTGTCATCGGCGATGAGGACAGTGGGCATGGTGAGCCTCGGTTCCTTCCAGGGTTTCAGCGCCCGATCAGGCGCCGGACCGTATCGATGAGTTCGGCCTGGTCGAACTGGCTCTTGAGCAGATAGGCACTAGCACCTGCCTCCAAGCCGGCGCGCTGGTCGGCCTCGTCGCCCCGCGAGGTCATGATCACGACGGGTACGTTCTCCCAACCACGGGTTCCGCGCAGCGTGCGAGTGAGGGTGAAACCGTCCATTCCGGGCATCTCGACGTCGGACAGCACAAGGTCGACCGGGTCCTTGCCCAGTCGGGCGGCGCCGTCGAGGCCGTCGACCGCGGTGAGCACGTCGTAGCCCGCGCCCTCGAGAATGACTCGCTGCAGCTCGCGGACACCGACCGAGTCCTCGACCACCAGGACCCGAGGCCGGCCTGGACGCGGTGTGGCGGCCCCCTCACCCGTCGCCCCGTCGTCCCGTGCCGAGGCGGGAGCGGCCGGGGCAGCGCCTTGGCCGGCCAGCTGGCTCACCGCCAGCTCGCGGATGTCCAGGACCAGGACCACTGATCCGTCGCCGTCGATCGTGGCTCCGGCGACGGCCGGCAGCCGGCCGAGGAACGACCCCAGCTCCTTGACGACGACCTCGCTCTCGCCCTCGAGCTCGTCGACAGCGAGAGCGAGCAGCTCACCCGCCCCGCCGTGGGAGACCACGACCGCGGCCCGCGGGTTGCGGTCGCCGGGGGCGTTCAGCGCTGCCCCGAGATCTGCCACCGGCATCGTCTGCCCCGACCGGGACAGCACGGGCACCCCCGCCAGCTCATGGCGCTGGGCGTCGGCCAGCGAGATCGTCTCGATGACGCCGGCCACCGGGAGGGCGTAGCGCTCGGTCCCCACCCGGGTGATCAGGCAGCGGAGCACGCCCAGCGTGACTGGCAGGGTGATGACGAACGTCGTCCCGGCACCCGCGCAGGAGCGGACCTCGATGCCGCCGCTGAGGTCCTCGACGACGGTGCGCACCACGTCGAGCCCGACACCGCGCCCGGAGGACTGCGTCACCTCGTCGCGCGTGGAGAAGCCGGCGGCGAAGATCACGTTGAGCAGCGGTGCCCCGGTCAGGGTGCTGTCGGCCGGCAGCAGGCCGCGCTCGACGGCGACGGCGCGCAGCTCGTCCTCGTCGATCCCCCGCCCGTCGTCGGACACTTCGATGATCACTGTCGAGCCGGCCGCGCGAGCGCTGACCGTGACAGTGGCCCGAGCCGGCTTGCCGGCGGCCCTGCGCTGGGCCACGGGCTCGCAGCCGTGGTCGACCGCGTTGGTGACCAGGTGGCGCAGCGAGTCCGCGACGGCTGCGAGCACGCGGGTGTCCAGCTCGACGTCCTCGCCGCTGAGGACGAGCGAGACCTCCTTGGCGCTCTCGGCCGACCCGGCCAGCTCACGGACCAGCTTCGGGAAGCCTGCGACCACTCGGCGTACGGGCACCATCGCCAGCACCATCGCGCCGTCGCGTACGGCGGCCAGCCGGCTCTGGGCGTCCTCGGCCCGGGTCTGCAGCTCACGGGTGGCGGCGCTGAGCTGGTCACCCAGGGCGACGAGAGCGAGCGCCGCCGACCGCAGCCCCGGGTCTGCGTCGCCCACCAGCTCGCGCAGGGTCCGGGCCGCGCGCAGGTGCTCGGCCGCCAGACCCCCGAGCTCGCGGCCGTGCCGGAAGATGCGTCGAACGTCGACCTCGGCCTCGCCGACGACATCGACGAGGTCGTGGACCCGGCGGGTGGGCACCCGGATCGACTCGCCCCCCCGGGACCTGTCGGCATCGACAGAGTCGAGCTCCTCGGGCTCGGTGAGGCGTGGCACGACGACGGGATCCTGACCCCCGCAGGCGGCGTCGAGAGCGTCGACGACCGCCGCGAGCTCGTGGGCGGCAACGGGACGGGCGGCACCTGGCATGGCGCGCCCGATGCCCTCCGCCGCAACGAGGAGCACGTCGACGATGTCCTTGCGCACCGGGAGCCGTCCGTCGCGCAGGGCGCCCAGGAGGTCCTCGCACCGGTGTGCGACGTCGACGACACCGGACAGGCCGAGCATCCGCGCCGAGCCCTTGACGGTGTGGGCATCACGGAAGAGGCCACCGATGAGCTGCCGTGACGAGGGATGGGTCTCGAGCTTGAGCAGTCCGTCGGACATCGAGGCGAGCCGCTCCTCGACCTCGGCCCGGAAGGTGGCCACCAGCTCCGGGTCGTCGGCCCAGCTCATCGAACCCGCCTCGGGGAGCCCGGCGCCCCTGGCATCACACGCGGAACTGCTCGATGGACGCCCGCAGCTCGGCGGCGAGGACGTTGAGCTCTGCGGCGGCAGCGGCAGCCTGCTTCGAGCCCACGGCGTACTGCCGGGAGACGTCGGAGACCTGGGTCATGGCCGACACGACCTGGTCGGAGGCGGAACGCTGCTGCTGGGTCGCGATCGAGATCTCCTTGGCAGCCGTCGTGGTCTCGTCGACCATGCCGGAGATGCGCTCGAGGGCATCGACCACCTCGCGGGCCAGGGCGGCGCCGCTGTGGACCTCCTTGGCCCCCTCCTCGCTGGCCAGGATGGTGGCGCTGGTCTCGGCCTGGATCTGGGTGACGATCGCCTGGATCTGGCCGGCCGACTCCTGGGAGCGTTCGGCGAGCTTGCGGATCTCCGACGCGACGACGGCGAACCCGCGGCCGTGCTCGCCGGCCCGGGCGGCCTCGATGGCGGCGTTGAGCGCGAGCAGGTTGGTCTGGTCGGCGAGGTCGTCGATGACGGTGAGGATGCGGCCGATCTCCTGACCCTTCTCGCCGAGGGAGAGGGCGCGGGTGGCGATCGAGTTGACCCGGTCGGCGATCGCGTCCATGGCGGCCACCGAGGTCGCCACTGCGGTGCGACCGTCCTCGGCATGCCGCAGGGTCTCGGCGGCGTAGCGCGCCACCGACTCGGCCGTGTCCGCGATCTGCGCGGCGGTGGCGGCAAGCTCCTCGATGGTGGACGTGGTCTCGGCCACGGCCGAGGACTGCTGGGTCGCGCTGGCCGCGTGCTCCTCGGCGGTGGCCAGCAGCTCGCCGGCGCTCGAGGTGATCTGTGAGCCGCCGGAGCGGATCTGGTCGACCAGCTGGCGCAGGTTGAGCAGGGTGTTGTTGAACGACTCGGTCAGGGCACGCACCGAGTCGCTCACCTCGACGTCAGAGCTCTCGACCACCCGGACCGCGAGGTCGCCGTCAGCGGCGCGGGCAAGGGCTGCGGACAGGTTGTCCACCCGACTGCTGAGCAGGTCACGCTCGTCGCGCGCTGCCTTGCGCTCGTCCCACACCGAGGCGCAGAGCATGCCGACGAACCAGGTGATGGCCGGGCCCAGCGGGAGCACCAGGACGAGGTAGCCGAGGTCGTCGGCCTGCACCGGCCCGGATGTGAGGACCGCGACGCCGAGGGCGATGGTGGAGAACAACCCGATCGTGAAGCTGCGGATCCGCGTCATGGACATCGCGGCGATCAGCAGCGGCGCGGCGGTCAGCACCCAGTAGGGACGCTGCAGCCCGCCGCTGGTGGACACCAGGCCGGCGACCCAGACGATGTTGGCCAGCACGAGTGCGACGCGGTAGCCCTCGATCTTCTCCGGGGTCTCCAGCAGGCGCTCGCCGAACAGGTTCAGGCCTGCGAGCCCCCCGGCGCTGACCAGGCCGACCGCCAGCCACAGGACAGCCTCGGCGAGGGAGAAGTCCGCTCCGTTGGCCCGGTCGAGGGCGATCGCCACGGCACCCGCGACGACAGTCGCCGCCAGCGTCGCGGTCGACGCACCGTTGAGCTTCTTCCAGAACTCCACAGAGTCACTCCCAGACCGCGGCCGATGACGAGACGTTCGTCCCTGCTGGCATCGGTCGCCGGACGCCGGTGCTGTAGGCCGAACGGGGGTCTGTGCGCAGCGCTGGGGACAACTCGCGGGAGCTCAGGCTCCGGAGCGGCGGCGCTCGAGACGGTCCCGCAGGGCGAGCACGGCGCCGACGTCCAGGACGGCCAGCGGGCCGTGCCGGTCGGCGACCTGGCCGACGATCAGGCTGGCGGCCGCACCGGTCAGGGTCGGCGGCGGCGGCGCGCAGTCGGTCAGCGCGGCGTCGTACACGCCCGGGATGGCCTCGGTGATCAGGCCGACGACGACGTCGTCGCGGGCGATGACGAGGATCCGGGCGCTGCTGGACAGTGCGACCTCAGGTGTCGCGAGAAGGGGACGGAGGTCGACAACGGGCAGCATCCGACCCCGCCAGTTGGCCACGCCGCGCAGCCATCCTGGTGCCGCCGGGACCCGGGTGATGCGGGGCATCGGGAGCACCTCGGCCACGTCGGCCATATCGACGGCGTAGCGCGACGCGCCCAGCCGCAGCAGGATCGCCCCGGCTGCGACGCCGGTCGAGCCGGCGATCGGCGTCTCGGGGTCCTCGACGGCAGGCTCCACCGGCAGCGGAGCGGCGAGGTCGGAGTGCACCTCGAGGTCATCGGCCGGGATGGGAGGACGCTGTAGGCGGGAGCAGGGCGGCGTACGGGACGGCGACGCACAACCCGGCCAGCAGCGTCCCGCCGAGCAGCCAGGCGTATCCGAGCGCACTGCCAGCGACGACCAGGTCGCCCTCGGGGCGCGGCGTGGACAACAGGAGAACCGGCGCCAGCCAGCCGAACACGGCAGCCGCCGCTCCCGTGCGCTGGCGGAGCATCGCTCCGAACGCGATGAATGTCACGGCGCTCAGCACCAGCCCCAGACCCAGCCCGGCAGGGAGCCCGACCAGCCGCAGCGGGTGCACGAACGACCCCAGCAGCCCGACGGCAGTCCCGACCGCTGCCGCGGCGACGTGCAGGGCCACGCGCAGGGTCGAGGGCACGCGCCGAGGCTAGTCACCCCGGTGCGTGTCCAGCGCCTAGATGTACTCGGCCAGGAGGTTGGTGACACTCCGGGTCGGTTGTTGACGTAGCGAAGACCTCCGGGTGCGGTGGGCGATGTCTAGGTCGTCTACCGTCCGGAGGTCTTCGTGTCTCACCGTA
>JBBRVU010000175.1:0-8934 GCA_038246575.1 Actinomycetes bacterium
CTCGCCGGTGTCCTGCGGATGATCGAGGAGGAGCGGGACTGCGCGGACATCGTGACCCAGCTGGCGGCCGTGTCCCGGGCGCTGGACAAGGCCGGGTTCGCGATCATCGCCTCCGGTCTCCAGCAGTGCATCGAGGCCGGCGCGGACGGCAGTCTCGACCGGAAACGGCTGGAGAAGGTCTTCCTCTCCCTGGCCTGAGGCCGGCATCCGGCCGGTACGAGGCCGGCCCGTTTCTGCGTACGCTCACGCCGTGACCTCGACGACGGAGCGCCCCGCCACCCTGCCGAGCACCACGGAGCTGCGGGAGCGCGCGGAACGCGCACTGCAGCACTGTGGAGCGGACCCCGCGACCGTCGCCGGTGACCACTGGTCCCGGACGCCGATCACCGGCGCACAGCTGCTCCCGCTCGGGTGGGCCGATGAGAGTGGGCCTGACCGAGCGGTCGATCGGGCGCACGCCGCGTTCCTCGGGTGGCGCACGACGCCCGCACCGATCCGCGGCGCCCTGGTCAAGCGGCTGGGCGAGCTGTTGCGCGAGCACCTCGACTCGTTGGCCGACCTGGTCACTCTGGAGGCCGGCAAGATCGGCTCCGAGGCTCGCGGCGAGGTGCAGGAGATGGTCGACATCTGCGACTTCGCGGTCGGGTTGTCCCGCCAGCTCTATGGCGCCACGATGCCGTCGGAGCGGCCCGGGCACCGGCTGATGGAGACCTGGCACCCGCTGGGTCCTGTCGCGGTCATCACGGCCTTCAACTTCCCGGTCGCGGTCTGGGCCTGGAACACCGCGGTGGCCCTGGTGTGTGGCGACCCGGTGGTGTGGAAGCCCTCGGAGCACACACCCCTCACCGCGCTGGCCTGTGCGGCGCTGCTGGACCGCGCCGTGAGCGATGTCGGTGCACCGCCCCATCTCAACCAGGTCCTCCTCGGGGACGCGCACGTCGCGCAAGCGCTCGTGGAGAACCCGGGCATCGGCCTTGTCAGCGCCACCGGTTCGGTGCGCATGGGCCGCGACGTCGCCACCCGCGTCGCCACCCGCCTCGGGCAGTCGCTGCTCGAGCTGGGCGGCAACAACGCCGCAGTCGTCGCCCCGTCGGCCGATCTGGACCTGGCCGTGCGCGGCATCGTATTCGGCGCAGCCGGGACGGCGGGGCAGCGCTGCACGTCCATGCGCCGGCTCATCGTGCACGAGAGCGTGGCCGACGAGCTGGTCGAACGCGTCTCGGGTGCCTTCGGTCGGCTGCCGGTCGGTGACCCGTTCGACTCGTCGACGCTGGTGGGTCCGCTCGTGAACGAGGCCGCCTGGGTCGGACTCGGCGCGGCCCTGGACGAGGTGCGCGCCGGAGGCGGGAAGCTGGTTGCCGGTGGGGACCGGGTCCTGGCCGACGCGGCGCCGGACGCCTTCTACGCCACACCCGCCCTCGCCCGCGTCCCGGAGCAGTCCGAGATCGTCCGCCGCGAGACGTTCGCACCGTTGCTGTACGTCCTGACCTACCGCGAGCTCGACGACGCCATCGAGACGCACAACGCCGTCCCCCAGGGCCTGGCGTCGAGCATCTTCACCCGCGACCAGGGAGAGGCCGAGCGCTTCCTGGCAGCCGACGGCTCGGACTGCGGCATCGCCAACGTCAACATCGGCACCTCCGGCGCCGAGATCGGCGGTGCCTTCGGCGGGCAGAAGGAGACCGGCGGCGGCCGCGAGTCGGGGTCGGACTCGTGGAAGGCGTACATGCGCCGGGCCACCAACACGATCAACTACAGCGGTGAGCTGCCGTTGGCGCAAGGTGTCACGTTCGACGGCTGAACGCACAGCCAGCGCCAGTCTCCGGCCCTGTCCAGAGGGTAGTCGAATTACAGCCATCTGGCGGTAACAGTGCAGTCACGAGTGCGCATCGGTTGGGCTCCGCATCTGTCAGGTAGCGCCATCCGGCAATAACTTCCTCTCGCTCACACGCGACGAGGGAGAGGCACATGTCGAGAACATCAAAGAAGTTTCGCGGGCTCGCCTGCCTGGCCGCACTCGGCCTGGCTGTCTCGGCGTGCGGGGGCGGGAGCGGTAGCGGGTCCGGAGGGAGTGAAGGTTCAGGTGCCGGCCCGGTCGACGGCGGAACCCTGACGTTCCTCACCCTGCAGGATCAGCTCCAGCACCTAGATCCGCAACGCAACTACACGGGCGAGGACCTCGCGTTCGTCAACGGATACCTCCAGCGGACGCTGACGGCCTACGCCTACAGCCCCGACGGCGAGACCGCGACCGGTCTGGTTCCCGACCTCGCCACCGACACCGGCCAGCCCTCGGCCGACGCCAAGACCTGGACCTTCACCCTCAAGGAAGGCGTCGCCTTCGAGGACGGCTCGCCGATCACCTGCGCCGACGTGAAGTACGGCGTCTCCAGGACGTTCGCCACCGACATCATCACCGACGGCCCGCAGTACGCCGTCACCATGCTTGACATCCCGGCCAGCGAGGACGGCACCTCGGTCTACAAGGGGCCGTACGTGACCAAGGACAACGACACCGCGGCCTTCGACAAGGCGGTCGAGTGCAGCGACGACAGGACGGTGGTGTTCCACCTCGCCCAGCCGGTCGGTGACTTCAACTACACCGTGACCCTTCTCGCCTTCAGTCCGGTGCCCAAGGCAGCGGACACCGGTGAGAAGTACGACGACCAACCACTGTCGTCAGGCCCGTACAAGATCCAGTCCTACTCGAAGGGGAGCGAGCTCGTCCTGGTGCGCAACGAGAACTGGGACAAGGCCAGCGACGACTACCGAGGCGCCCACCCGGACCGCATCGTGGTGAAGTTCGGCCTCGACTCGGCCGTGATCGATCAGCGATTGATCGCCGACGCGGGAGAGGACAACTTCGCTCTGACCTTCGGTGACACCGTCCAGCCGGCCTCGCTCGCGACGGTCTTCGGCAGCGACCGCTTCAAGGATCGCCGCACGAACGAGCTGGACCCGTTCGTCCGCTACATAGCGATCAACCTCGACAAGGTGCCCAACCTCGATCACCGCCGAGCGATCGCTGTTGCCATGGACCGGGCGCAGCTGCGCACCACGGCGGGCGGGAAGTTCGCCGGGGACCTGGGCGACGGGGTGGTCAAGCCGAACCTGCCCAAGGACTACGAGCCCTCGGGGATGTGGACCGGTCTGCTCGGCCAGGACGTGCCCGACACCGGAGACCCCGAGTACGCCAAGCAGCTCGTTGCGAACTCTGGCGAACCCATGCCGACGCTCGTCTATGACTACCCGCAGACCGATGTCAACGACAAGGGAGCAGCCTCGATCGTCGCCTCGTTGGGCAAGGCGGGGATCAAGGTGCGACCCAACCCGATCGAGGCCGGGCAGTTCTACGGCATCGTCCTGGACCGGGCCAAGGAGGGTCATCTGGTCCTCGCCGGCTGGGGGCCCGACTGGTCCAACGCGTCCACGGTCATCCCCGAGCTGTTCACGGCGAACGGTGGCTTCGATCTCTCGCACGCCGGAGACAAGGAGTTCACCGCGAAGTCTAGTCAGGCCAAGGCCGAGCTCGACCGCGACGCCCAGGCAACGCTGTGGAAGGAGCTGAACAAGCAGGCGATGGAGCAGGTGTGGGTCGTGCCCACCAGGTTCGGCCGTGACCAGCGGCTGGGCGGTTCGTCGGTCAAGTCGGCGACCGGCAAGGGGAACAACATCTACCTCTGGGCCCCGTTCGGCTCCTGGCCTTTCGGGGACCTCTACGTCACGCAGTAGGGCGGCGGGGGTTCGCGCGCCTCACCCGTGATGCGGTGATCGTGCTGTCGGTGTTCTGGCCCGCCGGCAGCACGATCACCAGGGCCCGGTCGTCACCGCACCGCGGCCGTTCGACAGCCGTCCGTCCACCAGCTCCTGGACCACGGCCTGCAGCTCGTCGAGATCGCCGGTCATCCCGCTCGACACGTCGAAGCCCGATGAAGCCAGCTGCCGTTGCACCCGCCGAGCCGCGGCCTGGCAGGCCCGGACCACCTCCTGGGCCTCGGGGGTGGTGCGCAGCAGGTGCGACCGGCCGTCGTCCGGGTTGGGGACCCGGGTCACCAGACCGTCACGCACCAGCTCGTTGACCCGGTTGCGCAGCGTCGTGAACGGGACGCCCATCACCTCGTGCAGCTCGGAGGGGGTGACCGGCTCGTGTCGGCGGATCATCATCAGTGTCCCGGACTGGAACGGGCTCACGCCCCGCGCGCTTAGCTCGAGGTCGAAGAGCTGACTCACCCACGCGTTCGCGATGGCGATGCGCAGGGTGAAGGGCAGGCTGCCTCTGACTCTGCCCGCCGACATGAGCCAATGTTACGGGCCGATAACGGTCACTGCTGCGAACGACCCGGTCCGACGGCGCGGCTCCGCCCGCGCAGCTCGGCGACCGGCGCCCCGTCCGAGCGCCGCACCGACACGTCGTACACGCCACTGCGGCCTTGTCGCGCCCGCTCCACCGCGGTGGCGACGAGCGACTCGCCCGACCGCGCCGGTGCGAGGTAGGTGATGTCGCACCCGGCGGCCAGCGTTCGTTCACCGTAGCTGTTGCAGGCCACCGCGAACGTGGTGTCCGCCAGCAGGAAGACATATCCCCCGTGGGCGATGCCGTGGCCGTTCAGCATCGCGTCGGTGACGGTCATGGTCGCGACCGCGGTGCCGGGGCCGACATCCTGCAGCTCGACGCCGGCCGCCGCCGAGGCGGCGTCGGCCGCCAGCATCGCCGCGGCGCTGCGGCGAGCCAGGTCCAGCGCTTGCGGGTCCGGTGTCGTCGTCACCGGCCAGAGCCTACGAGTGCGTGCCCACTGCTCTCGGGGCACCTGAGGAGGCGTGTCGTCCGGACGGCGGGCCTGCGCGGCTAGTCCGCGCGCATCGCGACCGCAGCGGGCATGCGGGCCGCCCGCCGGGCGGGGTAGAAGCCGAAGACCAGCCCGACCGCGAACGAGGTGCTCAGCGCGATGAGCAGCGAGAAGGGACTGATGGTCGTCTCCCAGCCGGCGACGTTGCTGACCACGTGGGCGCTGCCCACGCCCAGTCCCACGCCCAACAGCCCGCCGACGGCGCAGAGGGTCACTGCCTCGATGAGGAACTGGCCCTGGATGTGAGCCGGCTCGGCCCCGACGGCCTTTCGGATGCCGATCTCCCGGGTGCGCTCGGTGACCGACACCAGCATGATGTTCATGATCCCGATCCCGCCGACGATGAGCGCGATCGCGCCCAGCGCCAGGGTCAGCGTCTCGAACGTCGAGGTTGCCGCCTGAGCGGTGGTGATGATCTCCGTCTGATCCTCGGTCCCGAAGTCCTCTCCGCGTCCGGCCAGGATGTTGTGCCGCTCGACCAGCAGGTCGTCGATCTCCTCCATGACCTGCGGGACCAGGGCCGCGCTGGCCACCTGCACCGCCGCGGAACGCACCTTCTCCCCGCCGAAGAGCACCCGCTTGGCGACGGTGAGCGGCACGAACGCCTGGTTGTCGAGGTTCTCGTCGCCGAGGCTTCCCTTGGGGGCGAACACCCCGACAACGGTGAACTCGCGGTCGAGGATACGGATCGAACGGCCCACCGCGCCGGAGTCCGGGAACAGTCTCGACGCCGGCCGAGGGCCGAGGACGACGACTTGCCGACCGACGCGTTCGTCTGCGTCGGAGAGCAACCGTCCCTCGTCCGCCCGGTAGTTGTGGATCTCCTGGTAGACCGGGGTGAGCCCGGAGAGCACCGGACTGGCTTGGATGCGTCCGGATGAGATGACAAGCCCTTCGACGTTCTGGCGAGGAGCGATTGCCGTGACGCCGTCCAGCTCCCCGACCGCAGCGAGGTCCTCCGCGGTCAACGTTCGATCAGTCGCTGACTGGCTGCCGTCCGGTTGGACCACGAACTCGCCGTCGAGGATGACGATGTTCGGTCCGAGGCGTGCGAGATCCGACTCGACCCCGAGGCGGGCACCGGAGCTGATCGCTGTCAGTGCAACCAGCGATGCCACCCCGATCACGACGCCAAGCGCGGTCAGCACTCCTCGCAACCAGTTCGCCCGCAGCGCTTGGAGGGCCAGGCGGAAGAGCTCGCCGGGCGTCATGACGTCGTACGCACGTGTCGTGGGCCGAGGTCAGGCACGGGATCAGGGCGCACGGCCTGGTCGAGCACTTCCTCGGAGTCGATCAGTCCATCGAGCATATGGATGATGCGGGTGCCGCGTTCTGCGACCTCCCGGGCGTGCGTGACCAGAACGATGGTCGATCCTCGGCTGTGAACCTCGGTCAGCACGTCGAGAACTTCCTCGGCGCTGCGTGAGTCGAGGTTTCCCGTGGGCTCGTCGGCGAGCACCACATCAGGGCGCACGACAGTCGCCCTGGCCACCGCAACGCGCTGCTGCTGGCCGCCCGAGAGCTGACTGGGCAGGTGGTCGCATCGATCGAGGAGCCCGACGGCACCCAGGGCTGCTCTGGCTCGGTCGCGTCTCTCCTCGCGAGGCACCTTCGCGTAGACCAGCGGCAGCTCCACGTTCTGCTCCGCCGTGGACCGGGAGAGCAGGTTGAATCCCTGGAACACGAAGCCGATGCGCTGCCGTCGGACCCTGGCCGCTTTGCGCTCGTTGAACTGCGCCACCTCCTCACCGCAGAGCTGGTAGCCGCCGGCGCTGGGAGTCTCGAGGGCGCCGAGGATCGAAAGAAGGGTCGACTTGCCCGAACCTGAGGGCCCCATGATCGTGAGGAACTCGCCGGTCTCGACCGTCAGGTCGACGCCGCGCAGGGCGTCCACGCGGATCTCGCCCAGGTCGAAGCTCTTGCGCAGGTCGGTGGTCTCGATGACCAGCATCAGGCAGCGTCTTCGGCCGCGAGGACCACCTTGTCGCCAACGGTCAAGCCGGTGCGCACCTCCGCGTGGGTCGGCCCGATGAGGCCGAGTTTCACGTCTCTGTCCTCGAGGTCGCCTGAGGACGTCCGCACGATGACCGAGACGGCCTTGCCGGCGCGCTCCTCGATGGCGTCCAGCGGGACGCGCACGACATCGGACTTGCGGGCCACGTCGACGCGCACGCTCACGCTCATGCCGGGTCGAAGGCCCTCGCCCTTGCCGACCGCGACGATGACGGGGAACGTGACCACGCCGCCACTGTCCGTGCCGCTGGGTGCGATGTCCAAGACCGCCCCCGGGTACAAGCGACCACCCAGGGCATCGGCGCTGACCTGTGCCATCGCGCCAACTTGCGCCTTGCTCACGTCGAACTCCGTGAGACTGACACTGACGACGAGGTTGTCCAGGTCCTGGATGCGGACCAGCGGCGTGGTGCCGTCAACGGCCGATCCGGCGGCGGTCAGGATGCTGGTCACTGTCCCGACGGACGGGGCCCGGATCGTGAGCCGGTCTGTCATCTCCTTGGCCAGGCGGAACTGCTGCTCGGCCACGTCCACCCTCAGGCGGGAGATCGAGAGGTCCGTTGCAGTCGCCGGTGCCCCGCGCTGACGTAGGACCGAGAGGTCGGCACTGGCGCGCCTGACCTCGGACCTGGCAGCCGACAAGGTCTCCACCGGTGGGTTCAGCAACAGGTCCACCCGTGCTTCCGCCGCGGACCTGGCCGCCTTGGCCGCTGCCGTCGCTGCCCGGCTGCCGCTGCTTCGAATGGTCGTGAGCTCCGCGCGGACCCGGGCAAGCTCTGCCCGGGCAGCGCTCACCACGTCGGCGGCGGGCGTCAGCAGCTGGTCGAGCTTGAGTTGCGCGGTGTTGACCGCCAAGGCGGCGGCGGCCTGGGCGGCGGCGCTCGGGAGAGCAGGGGGCCGGGTCAGTGTGTCGCGGTCGGCCCTCGCTCTGGCCAGCTCTGCCTGGGCGATGGCGAGGTCGGTGGCGATGCCCGAGACCTGGGCGGCAGTCACCTTTTCCTGCGCAGCGGCAACGGCGGCGTCTGCCGCCGCGATGTCGGCGGCGGCGGCGAGCGCGGGGGTCGCCAACAAGGCCTCCCGGTCGAGCTGGGCCTTGGCGACGTCCAGCTGTGCCGCGGTGACCTGTGCCGGGTCGGGTGCTCCGCTCACCAGGGCAAGTCGCTGGTTGGCCGTCTGTACTGCCTGGTCCGCCGCAGCGAGCGCTTCCGGTCGCGCGTTGTCGACGGACTTCTGGATCTGGAGATCTGACACCGCACGAGCCAGCTCGAGCCGTGCCGCCGCCAGGTCCGCCGGCAAGGGTGACCCGGTGACCCGAGCCAGCCGGTCCTGAGCAGCCGCGATGGCTTGCTGGCTGGACTCCAGCTCCGCTGCTGTCGGGGGCACTCCACGGGCAGGGTCCTGATCCTTCTTCTGCGCAAGCTCCAGCCGGGCTGTGGCCAGGTTGCTGCGCGCCTGGAGCCGCGTCGACCTGACGGTGCCATCGTCAGAGATGACGGCGATGGGCTGGCCCGCCATCACCGAGTCGCCGACGACCACCAGGACCGAGGACACGTGGCCGCTGGTGGTTGCGAACACCGCCTCGGAGCGGTTGGCCGTCGATCCGGTCCCGGAGCCGGCACCGTCGGTGTTCACCGCGAAGCGGGCGGCGTCCGACAGCGTCGTGATGCGGCCGATGCCGCCCACGGTGATCGCGACGGTTCCTCGTTTTATCGTCACCGCCTTAACGGTGTCGGCCGTCGAAGAGGCGCCCCCTCGGGTCGCTTCCCAAACGCCGCCGGACACCAAGACCAGCGCAGCGGCCGCCGACAACAGGACACGTGTGCTCATCGGTTCATCCCTCCCCTGGGCGCCAGTTCCTGCCAACCTCCTCGCAAGTCGCCCCACGCGTGCGGCGTCCTGCCAGCCCCTCCTTCGGTTGTAGGCCGAGCCAACCAACTGATCAATGGGTGGTTATGACTAGTACCCGCGCTATCTAGGTGTTCGGCGTCAGGTGTCCGAGTTGCGCAACGTCATCCGGGACAGGTCGCCGGTGCTCGTCAGTGCTCACCAGCGTTCGCCATGCGGGAAGAGCCAG
>JBBRVU010000176.1:0-8552 GCA_038246575.1 Actinomycetes bacterium
GCCCGGGGCCCCCGCCCCCCCCGCCCCCCGGGCGGCGCGCCGCCGGTGGGGGGGGGGGGGGCCCCCCGGGTCCCGGGGCCCCCCCCCCGCCAACTCAGGATTCGGGCGCGTCCTCGTCTCCGTCCGGGTCCGCCGGAGGGCGCAGCTGGCGCAGCCCGCGCACCATGCCGAACCCGATCAGCAGCATGAGCAGACCGGTGATCAACACCGTCCCCCAGGCGCCTCGGGAGGCCGCCTGCCCGGTCGTCAACGTCCCGCTGACCAGGAGGATCGCGCCGAACCCCACGAGCACGTATGCCGACAGCGGTCGTCGCGGCTGGTTCCTGGTCATCCCGGGACGTTAACCGGCGTGGGTGCGGGTGGGCCGGGCCGGGCCGTGTCGGGTCGGGTCCGGGACGACGACGCCGGGCCGCTGCGCGGTAGGCACCCCGGGCCCTGGGTGGACGGGAATGCGGGTCGAAGGTCCCTTCCAGGTGCCGACCGGAGCCTCTGATCAGGCAGCGGCGCCGCGCCTAGCGTCGTAGGCAAGGCGCTCGAGGGCGCGTCGGACCGCTGGGAGGACACGGCATGCGGGCACGCACGCATCAGGGCAAGGATCACAAGACGTGGGACGAGCTGCGCGACGCCGGGCTCGACGTGTTCGCCGCTGCGGGCGACTCCGGAGCCCTCCAGGTCGTCCTCACGCGGTCGGCGTCATGACTGGCGTGGACACCGACCGGGACCCCGTCGTGGTCGGGGTGGACGGCTCCGAGTCGGCCACCACCGCCCTGCGGTGGGCCGCCCGCGAAGCCGGCCGTCGCGGGGTGCCGCTGCGGGTCGTGCACGCCTGGCTGTGGCCGCTGTTCCACGTGCCGCTCGGCCCGGCGCCGGGCGCACCTCCCGGGGCCGGTCTGCAGGCTCAGGCAGAGCGCATCCTGGCGGACGCGCTCGCCACGGCTCGGTCCGTGGCGCCGGACGTGCTGGCCGAGTCCGTCCTGGTCGTCGGTGAGCCGGCGACGGCGTTGATGCGGGTGGCCGGACGAGCCACCCTGCTGGTGGTCGGGCACCGCGGGCTCGGCGGGTTCAGCGGGCTCCTTCTCGGGTCCACCGGCATCGCCATCTCTGCCCACGCATCCTGCCCGGTTGTCGTGGTGCGAGGCTCGCATCGTGAGGTAGGCGCCGTGGTCGTGGGAGTCGACGGCTCGGCGCCAGCGTCGGGAGCTCTCGTCGAGGCCGCGTTCCAGGCGCGGCTTCGTGGGGCGCCGCTGCTGGTGGTCCACGCGTGGACGGCCCCCCCGGGGCTCGATCAGCTGGACGCCGGCTCCTCAGGGGAGGCGCTTGACGAGGGCCGTCAGTCCGGCCTGAGCCTGCTCGCCGCCGCGGCCGAGGACGTGGCCAGCCGAGAACCCGAGGTCGAGGTCGAGACCCGGTTGGTCAACCGGGCTGCGGCCGAGTTGGTCGACGCCTCGGCGGACGCACAGCTCGTCGTCGTCGGCTGCCGAGGAGCGGGCGCGTTCACCGGGATGCTGCTCGGGTCGGTGGCGCACGCCTTGATCCACCACGCGCAGTGCCCGGTCCTCGTGCACCGGTCGGCCAGCTCCTGACGCACCGACGGATCGGAGAGCCGCCGGCGACCGCTGCGAAGGCGGCGACTGGGCCGCTCAGAACAGTCGTCGCCGGAAGCGCTTGTCCACCGAGACGACGGCGGATGCCGCGAGGGCCAACCCCAGGATCTGCAGCCACGTCTGGCCGCCGATCGGTGCGGTGTGGAAGACCCGGTTCATCGCGTCGACGTAGGTGATGGCCAGCTGCGCCACCACCTGCACGGCGACTCCGCCGATGATCCAGTGGTTGCTGAACACGCCGACGTGCCACATCGAACGGGTCAGGGAGCGGCAGCTGAACAGGTAGAACAGCTCCACCGCGACGAAGAGGTTCATCGCCGCTGTCCGCGCCTCCGCTGCGGTGGCCCCCCGCGCGACCTCGTGCTCGAACAGCCACCAGGTGCCGGCCACCAGCAGTGCCGACACCAGCAGGATCCGGAGCACGAGAGCGGTCGTCAGCAGCGGCAGGTCAGGTGGTCGAGGAGGTCGGCTCATGATGCCGCTCTCCTTCGGCTCGAAGGCCAGCATCAGGCCCAGCGCCACCGCCGTCGTCATGTTGATCCAGAGGATCTGCACCGGCAGGATCGGCAACGCATTGCCGAGGAAGATCGCCACCAGGATCACCAGGCCCTCGGCCATGTTCGTGGGGAGGGTCCAGACGATGAACTTGGTGAGGTTGTCGAAGACGCCCCGGCCCTCCTCGACCGCGGCTTCGATGGTGGAGAAGTCGTCGTCCAGCAGCACCATGTCGGCCGCGTCCTTGGCGACCTCGGTGCCGCCCTTCCCCATTGCCACACCGATGTCCGCCCGCCGCAGTGCCGGGGCGTCGTTCACGCCGTCACCGGTCATCGCCACGACATGGTGACGAGACTGGAGGGCCTCCACGAGCCGCAGCTTCTGCTCGGGGGACACCCGGGCGAGCACGGCCGCCTGCTCGACAGCAGGGGGAAGCTCATCGGTCGACAGCGCCGCCAGCTGCTCACCGGTGAGGACTCTGTCGCCGGGCAGGTCTGACGTCGCGTCGAAGAGCCCGACCCGCTCGGCGATCGCCGTCGCGGTCGCGGCGTGGTCCCCAGTGATCATCTTCACCGAGATCCCCGCGACGTGGCACGAGCGCACTGCCGCTGCGGCGGCCGCTCGAGGAGGGTCGAGCATCGCCTGGAGCCCGACAAAGGTGAGCGAGCCGGCGGCGGTCACCCCGTCGAGCTCTGGCTGCCCCGCCGGTCCGTCGACGCGTCCGGCGCCGGTCGCGAGGACCCGCAGTCCGCTGACGGCCAGCGACTCCGCGGCCCGCAGGACGGCTGACCGGTCCAGCCTTCGCAGTGAGCCGTCGGCATCCAGCTCCGTCGCGCACAGGTCGAGGATCTGCTCGGTCGCGCCCTTCGCAAAGGCGATGAGACCGCCGCGGTCCACCTCCCGGTGCAGGGTCGCCATGTAGCGACGATCGGCGCTGAACGGGATCGCTGCCACCCGCGGGAAGCGATCGCGCAGGTACGCCGTGGACAGACCGGCCTTGCCGGCGGCGACGAGCATCGCGCCCTCGGTCGGATCGCCGACCAGCACCCACGCACCGTCCTCGCGAGCCAGCCGGGCGTCGTTGCAGGCCGCGCCGGCGAGCAGACTCCAGCGCAGCGACTCGTCCGACGCTGCCTCGACCACGGCACCGGTGGCGTCGCGCACGTCGCCCTCGGGGGCATACCCCGAGCCCGACACCTCGTAGGCCCGGCCTGGCGTCCACACGGCTCGCACGGTCATCTGGTTCTCGGTGAGCGTCCCTGTCTTGTCCGAGCAGACCACGGTCGTGCTGCCGAGGGTCTCCACTGCTGGGAGACGACGGATGACGGCCCGGCGGCGCGCCATCCGTGACACGCCGATCGCGAGGGTGATCGTGACCGCAGCCGGGAGGCCCTCGGGGATGGCGCCGACAGCGAGAGCGACGGCTGCCGTGAGCATGGCCGCTGCGGGCTCTCCACGCCACGTTCCGACCGCGAACGTGACTGCCGCGAGCGCGAGGATGACGATCGTGAGAACCCTGCTGAACCTGGTGAGCTTGCGCGTCAGGGGTGTTGCCAGCGTCACTGCACTGCCGACGAGCCGGTGGATCTCACCCAGCTCGGTCCCGGCGCCGGTGGCGACGACAACTCCGGCACCGATGCCGCCGGTCACCAGGGTGCCGGAGTAGACCATGTTGCGCCGGTCGGCAACGGGAGTCTGCTCGGGCAGGGCAACCTCCTCCTTGACGACCGGCACCGACTCACCCGTGAGCGCCGACTCGTCGACCCGCAGCTCGGTCAGCCGGACGAGGCGCAGGTCGGCCGGCACCTTGTCGCCCGCGTCGAGCACGACGATGTCGCCGGGGACCAGTCCGTCAGACGACACCTCGTGCACCTGACCGTCGCGCACCACCCGGGCTCCCGTGCGCACCAAGTCACGGAGGGCGTCCAGTGCGGCCTCGGCCTTGGACTCCTGGATGTAGCCGACGATCGCGTTGACCAGGACGACGCCGAGGATGACGGAACCGTCGACCGGTTCCCCCACGGCCAGGGTTGCGCCCGCGGCGGCGAGGAGGACGTAGATCAGTGGGTGGTGGAACTGCAGCAGCCACCGGCGTACGGCGCCGGAACCGCGACTCTGCGGCAGCACGTTGGGGCCGAAGCGCTCCAGACGCTGGGACACCTCGTGGGCGTTGAGCCCGCGGTCGGGGTCAGTGGTCAGCAGAAGCATCACCTCGTGAGCGGTCAGTCCGTGGTGGGCCGTCGTCAGAGCCTGCCGGACGTCAGTCACTGTCAGCGCTGGGACGGGGCACCACGATCGTCGGGCAGCGCGCGTGCAGCACGCACCGGAGGGTCACCGATCCGAGCAGGACGCTGCGCATGGCGCCGTTGCCCCGCGTCCCGAGCACCAGCACAGCCGCGCCGTCGGCCTGCTCCAGGAGGGCGCTCGACGGGTGGCCCTCGACGACGACGGTCTCGACCGGGGGGTCGTCGTCGGCGAGTGTCTCCCCCGCCAGCGCCTCGGCCACGAGCTGCTGTCCCCACGAGACGAGCTGCTCCTCCAAGGGTCGGATGAACTCGATCCCAGGGTTGTCCCAGTAGACGACGTTCACCACGTCCAGGGTGGTCCCGCGTCGCCGCGCCTCCTCGATCGCAAAGCGCAAGGCATGGGCGGAGCCGGGGGAGCCGTCGATGCCGACGGCGACGTGGCCGGAACGCGAAGCTGTCATGACCGGGCTCTCCTCGGCAGTCGGGTGATCCCTCTGCCATCAATGCTGAGAGTTGCGCGAGCCCTGCGGCAGGGCCCAAGGTCCCGGCCGGAGCGGACCTACGACAAGGTCCGGTGACCACCCGGCCCGGTGCTCAGGTGTACATCAGTGAGCCAGGGGTGGTCAGCAGCTCGCCGGTCTCCAGCCAGGTCTTGAGGCCGGAGAGGATCATCGGCCAGCCGCCGTACAGCTCGTTGTTGGCGCCCTCGCGCAGCTGGTCGTGGGTCACGGTCAGGCGGCAGGAGTCGCCGACCGGCTCGATCTCCCAGGTGACCCGGGACGTGCCCTCGGACTCCACGTCCGCGCTCCACAGCGCCACCATCGTCTGGACGAGCCGGCGCGGGGGATCGACCTCGAGGTTCTCGCCCCGCCCGAGCATGAAGCCGGCGGTCGGGGCGGCCATCTCGAAGGTCGACCCGGGCGTCCAGTCCGAGGTCACCCGGGCGCCGAAGTTGTACCTGCTCCTGATCTCTGGGTCGGTGATCGCCTCCCAGAGGCGCTCGGGGGTCGTCCGGATGTAGATCTCGAACACCTTTTCCATCGTGGTCTCCAGTTCGGTCTTGAGTCCGCTGAGCCCGGCGGCCCAGGGCTCGGCGTACTTGCTCACCCACCGGTCGTGGACGAGTCGGATCGGGACGGGGTTGAGGTAGTGCAGCTTCTCGCGGCCACGCCGCCGGGTGACGACCAGACCGGCCTCTTCGAGCGCCCTGAGGTGCTTCATCACGCCGAAGCGGGTCATCTCGAAGCGCTCCTCGAGCGCGCGCAGCGTCTGGCCGTCCTCGCGAAAGAGCTCGTCGAGCAGGCTGCGCCGGGTCGGGTCCGCGAGGGCCCGGAACACCTCGTCCATGCGACCAAAGATAGGTGACCATATGGTCACCTGTCAAGGCCACCTGGCCACCTGGCCGACCAGCCCCCGGCTCTTTCATGATCGGAGGCGGATCGCGGTCACTACGCCGCGGACCATCTCCGATCACCGCGACAGGTGCGGGCGGCGACAGGTGCGGGTGGCGGCGGCGGCGGCTGGTCACCTGTCAGGGCCGCGATCGCCACCGATCCGACGGGTGAGCGTCCGAGCCGTGGCCCCGACCGCGACGGCCAGCTCGGCGCGATCCTCGGGACCGACCCCGGCCTCGGGGTAGGTCACCGCGACGGCCGCTGCCGGGTGACCCCCGTGGTCGAGCACGGCCGCCGCGACCGAGGCGAAGCCGGGCGTGACCTCGCCCGCCTCGACCGCGTGCCCTCGCTGTCGTACGTCGACCAGCAGCCGGCGCAGCGCCGACAGCGACGCCGGTCCCGGTGCGTGCCGCGCGACGAACGTCGAGGCGTCCGGGAAGAGCGCGCGAACCTGCGGGGCGGGTAGCGCTGCGAGCATTGCCCGGCCGGTGGCCGTCAGGTGCGCCGGCAGCCGCACTCCGACATCGGTCACGAGCGGTGCCCGTCCCGGCGCCCGTTCCTCGATGACGTAGATGACCTCCCGGCCGTGCAGGACCGCAAGGTGTGCGTTGTGACCGGTGCGGTCGACCAGAGCGGCCAGCGGTGCCCGGGCCATCCGCTGCAGCGGGGCCTGCCGGGTGTAGCCGGTGCCCAGCTCGTACGCGCTGACCCCCAGTCCGTAGCGGCGCTCGTCCGCGAGGTGCACGACGAAGCCCTCGGCCGCAAGCGTCGCGAGCAGGTGGTAGGCCGTGGACCGGGGCAGTCGCAGGTCACGGCTGATTGCGGCGGCGCCGACCGGACCGCCCTGTCGGGCCAGATAGCGCAAGATGGCCAGCACCTGGCTTGCGGCCGGGACCTGCTGGGTCGGCGCATCGCTGCCCATCGGTCCGCCACCGCCGTTCCGCAACATCCAATAGTGTCTGGTACCCCAGACACTATTGGTCCTCGACCCGCTGGCGCTGACGGTTCGCGGAGTGTCCGATAGAGCCATGGCTGACGCAGTGGTCGTGGGAGTGGGCCCGCTCTCGTTCGAGGACGTGGTGGCGGTGGCCCGGCATGGTGCGGCGGTGACCCTGTCGCCGGAGGCCGAGAAGGAGATCGCCCGCAGTCGCGAGGTGATCGAGGCGCTGGTGGACGACACCGAGCCGCACTACGGGGTGTCCACCGGCTTCGGTGCCCTGGCCACCCGGCATGTCCCGCTCGAGCTGCGTGCCCAGCTGCAGCGCAGTCTGATCCGCTCGCACGCGGCGGGCTCGGGCGACGAGGTCGAGCGTGAGGTCGTCCGGGCCCTGATGCTGCTGCGCCTCTCGACGCTGGCCACCGGTCGCACCGGGGTCCGACCCCTCACGGTCGCCACGTACGCGGCGCTGCTCTCCGCCGGCATCACCCCGGTCGTCCGCGAGTACGGCTCGCTCGGCTGCTCCGGCGACCTGGCGCCGCTCGCGCACTGCGCGCTCGCGGTGATGGGCGAGGGCGTCGTACGCGACGGAACCGGTCGGTTGCGTCCCGCGGCCGAGGCGCTGGCCGAGGCCGGGATCGAGCCCGTGGTGCTGGCCGAGAAGGAGGGCCTCGCCCTGATCAACGGCACCGACGGGATGCTGGGCATGCTCGTCCTCGCCTGCCACGACTTGCGCCGGCTGCTGCGCACCGCCGACGTCACCGCGGCGATGAGCGTCGAGGCCCTGCTCGGCACCGATGCCGTCTTCGCCGCCGACCTGCAGGCACTGCGCCCCCACCCCGGCCAGGCCGACAGCGCCGCGAATCTCCGGGCCCTGCTCGCCGACTCCGGCGTGATGGCCAGCCATCGCGGTCCCGACTGCACCCGGGTGCAGGACGCGTACTCGCTGCGTTGCTCACCGCAGGTGCATGGTGCCGCCCGCGACACGGTCGCCCACGCCGAGCTCGTCGCGTCGCGCGAGCTGGCCAGTGCCGTGGACAACCCGGTGGTCACCCTGGACGGCCGGGTCGAGAGCAACGGCAACTTCCACGGCGCACCGGTTGCCTACGTGCTCGACTTCCTGGCCATCGTGACCGCCGACCTGGCCAGCATGTCCGAGCGGCGCACGGACCGGTTCCTCGACGTGTCGCGCAACCACGGGCTGCCCGCGTTCCTCGCCGGTGACCCCGGCGTCGACTCGGGGCACATGATCGCGCAGTACACCCAGGCCGCGATCGTCTCCGAGCTGAAGCGGCTCGCCAACCCGGCCTCGGTCGACTCGATCCCCTCCAGCGCCATGCAGGAGGACCACGTGTCGATGGGATGGTCGGCTGCGCGCAAGCTGCGCCGTGCCGTCGACGGGCTGACCCGGGTCCTGGCGGTCGAGCTGCTGACCGCGGCCCGAGCGCTGGACCTGCGAGCCCCTCTGGCACCGGCGCCCGCGACCGAGGCCGTGCGCGTCGGGCTGCGCGAGACGGTGCCCGGCCCCGGCACCGACCGCTACCTGTCCCCGGAGATCGACGCCGCTGTGGCCTACGTCGCCTCCGGTCGTGCTCTGGCTGCCGCGGAGTCGGCCACCGGAACCCTGGCCTGACCGGACCCGATCCCGCACCCCGTACTCACCGACCGAGAGGACGTCGTCGTGGAAGGCGCTCGCCCCGTCCGCGCACCGCGCGGCACCGCACTGACAGCCCGTTCGTGGCAGGCCGAGGCGCCGCTGCGGATGTTGATGAACAACCTCGACCCGGAGACCGCCGAGCGCCCCGACGACCTCGTCGTCTACGGCGGCACCGGCCGGGCCGCCCGCGACTGGAAGTCCTTCGACGCGATGGTGCGC